>JAURQH010000059.1 GCA_030836185.1 Planctomycetota bacterium | reverse complement strand
GTCCTGGATCCCGCTGCGTGGAGTCGGCCTGACTCGTTGCGGGATCTTGTGGGCATGGTTATGCCTCCTTTCGGAGGAGACATTAATGCAAGTCTCAGGCCAAACCGTTCACTAAAATAGATGTTTCAGGACAGGCTCTAGGAAATTTCTGAGAATGAATGATTCTCAACGATCCTGCCTGTAAGCTAAAACGACCACTTGGCGGAAAACAACGACTCTATGACTGCACCATTGAAAACATTGATTATCGGCGGCGGTTCCATCGGCGAGCGGCACATGCGCTGCTTCCAGCAGACGGGGCGAGCTGATGTCCTACTCTGTGAGATCAATGACCAATTACGACAAACGCTCGAAGATCGCTACCAACTCGAAAATGTATTTGCTGAACTGTCAGAGGCGATCCAAGAACAACCCGATCTAGCCGTCATCTGCACGCCGGCTCATCTCCATATTCCCATTGCCATCCAACTGGCGAAACAGGGAATTGATCTGTTGGTCGAAAAACCGGTCAGCACAACATTGGAAGGTCTGACTGAACTGGCCAATCTCATTGAAGAGCACTCACTGATCGCTGGTGTCGCCTATGTACATCGATCCAATCCCATTCTGGAGCATATGCGACATGCTGTTCGGGAAAACCAGTTCGGTAAACCGGTGCAGATCAATTGTGTCTCGGGCCAGCACTTTCCTCATTACCGTCCCGCCTATCGAGACATCTACTACACGCAACACGCCACCGGAGGTGGAGCCGTCCAGGATGCGTTGACCCACCTGATCAATCTTGGCGAATGGTTTGTCGGCCCGGTTACGAGTCTGGTCGCGGATGCCGATCACTGTGTCCTCGAAGGAGTCGAAGTCGAAGACAGTGTGAATGTGCTAGCCCGACATGGGCAAGTAATGGCATCGTACACGCTCAATCAGCACCAAGCCGCCAATGAAACAGTTGTGTCGGTGATTTGCGAGCATGGGATTGCCCGCTTCACAGGACATGAAGGCCAATGGTGGTTTATGACCGAACCGGAAACCGATTGGCAACCGGGAGACATGATCGCGTTAGAACGAGACACGCTGTTCATCAATCAGGCCCATCATTTTCTCGATTCTATCGAGCAACGGACGCCGTTTGTCTGTAACCTGAGCGAGGGAGTTCACACCTTGCGAGTTGCTCTGGCAATCTTGGACTCCGTGTCGACTCGCCAGTGGAAAACAATTGACGCCTGAAACCAAATTAGAACTCTGATGACTGAACCAACCATCAATCAGCTTTTCGATCTCTCGGGGCGTGTTGCGCTGGTCACGGGAGGAGCCGGTTATCTCGGCTCCTCCATGTGTCGTGCTCTCGCAGAAGCGGGGGCCTCGGTTGTAATTTCCAGTCGTAATTTAGAACGAGCGGAATCCGCTGCCAGCGAATTACCGGTTGTCGGTGAGTCGCGGCATTTTGGAGTTGTCCTCGATCATACCGACGAAGAGAGCCTGAAAGCAGGATTTCAAGCCTCCATCGACCAAGCGGGACAAATCGACATTCTCGTCAATAATGGACAAGGAGGGCCAGCGAAAGATTGGACCAATGTGACGGGAGAAGAGTTCGAGCAACAACTTCGCAATGCGACCGGATATTTTTTGTTATCGCGATGTTTCCGCGATCACGTGACGGCTCGCTCTGCCGCCGGTTCGATTGTCATGATCGGTTCGATGTACGGCATAGTTGGTTCCTATCCCGAAGCGTATGCCGATGTTTGTCCGGCCAGTCCGGTTGGGTATCACGCGCTCAAAGGGGGCATTATTCAAATGACTCGGCATCTCGCCGTCTATTGGGCGTTCGACAATATTCGTGTGAATTGCCTCAGTCCCGGACCTTTCCCCAACGACAGTGCACCGGCCGAGATGGTGACTCGTCTCAAAGACAAAAGTCCGATGCAGAGAATGGGTGCACCTCACGAGTTGAAAGGAGCCTTGCTCCTCTTGACGAGTGACGCGGGCAGTTATCTCACGGGACAAAATCTTATTGTTGATGGAGGCTGGACCGCCTGGTAAATCATCATGAACACTCCCTTGATACTCGCCAATTCGATCAAGACGGTGACTGAATCTTCCGGGCTAACGCCCATCGATATCGGCATCATTGTACTTTATGCCCTCGGCACGATCACTCTCGGATGGTATTACGGACGCACGCAGAAAACGACGTCCGAATACTTTACCGGCAGCGGCAACATGAACCCGGTGCTGATCGGTGTTTCCCTCTTTGCGACGTTGCTCAGCACCATCACTTACCTCTCGTTACCGGGCGAAGTGATTGGTAAAGGCCCCGGCTATCTGGCCAATTATCTCGGTTTACCCATCGTTTATATCGTGGTCGCTTATGTTCTCTTGCCAGTTTATATGAAGCATAAGGTCACGAGTGCCTACGAGCTATTAGAAGTGAAACTTGGCTTGGGAGTTCGTTTGCTGGGAGCCTCAATGTTCCTCGTCCTGCGGCTTTTCTGGATGTCGCTGCTGTTGTTCCTCACCGCCAAAGCACTCACTTTGATGTTGGGACTTGATCCACAATACATTCCCATCGTCGTCGCAGTGACGGGAGTGGTCGCCATCACATACACCTCACTGGGGGGGTTGCGAGCGGTTGTTATTACCGACTTGATGCAGACCATTTTGTTGTTCGGTGGTGCATTGCTGGTGATTGGGACGGTCAGTTGGCAGATGGGAGGCTTCGGCTGGTTTCCCACAGAATGGGATCCCAACTGGGACACTCAACCCATCTTCAGCTTCGACCCCAGTACCCGTATCACGTTCATTGGATCGTTGCTTTCGATGTCTTTGTGGTACATCGCCACTTCGGGAGGAGATCAGGTCTCCGTGCAACGCTTTATGTCGACCACCGATGTGAAAGCCGCACGCCGTTCGTTTGCTGTCCAACTTTGTGTCTCGGTGACTGTCGGTGTCACGCTGGCATTTGTTGGTTTCTCTTTGTTGGGGTACTTCCAGGCATTTCCGGGAGCCTTACCAGCAGAGATGGATTTGAAGAAGACCGCCGATGATATCTTTCCACACATGATTTCATATCATCTGCCGGTCGGGATATCAGGACTGGTGGTCTCGGCCATGTTTGCAGCGGCGATGTCGAGTATTGACTCTGGCGTCAATTCGATCACCGCCGTGGTCCTGACTGATTTCCTCGACCGTTTCGACCGAGCACCTCAATCGGATAAGTCGCATATGATGTTTGCCCGGTGTCTGGCGATTGCGATCGGATTGATTGTGGTCTTCTTCAGTTCTTTCATGGGAGCCATCGAGGGGAATATCACGACGGTCACGGCCAAGACAACCAACTTGCTCACGACGCCGATCTTCTGCCTGTTCGTGTTCGCGTTGTTTATTCCGTTTTCAAAACCATTGGGAGTCTGGATTGGTTCTGTTTGCGGCGTGACAACGGCAATTCTCATTGCGTTTTCAGGAGAAATCTTTGGATTCCTGGATCCCATCGAAAAGACGATTGCTCCCGTTAGCTTTCAATGGATTGCTCCCAGTACCATGTTTGTCACACTGATTATCGGCAGCCTCGTCAGTTACATCGAAACTCAACTGGACCGGGCCGACAAAACTAATCATTAATAATATCTCACTTATAGAATGACATCCTGATGAGAACCAGCAAACTGCTGTCCAAAATACGTTCCGGCAAGGTCGCAAAGGTTTGCGCGCTGGGACATTTTATTCCGTCCTATGTGTGCCATGCGGCCCATTATGGTTTCGATGCCATCTGGCTTGATTGCGAACATCGTGCCTGGACCGACCGTGAGATCCAGTCGATGTTGGCGTACTTTCATCAATACGACATCGATTGCATGTTACGCACGCCGACCCTCGAAAAAGCGAAGCTATATCGATACCTCGAAGATGGTGCGACCGGCTTGATGATTCCCCACGTTTCGACTCCCGAACGGGCCCGCGAATTGGTTCAAGCAGTCAAGTTTCCACCGATTGGAGACCGTGGTCTCGATGGCTCGGGACTCGATAGTGGATTTTATCTCTCTGGAGGAGAGAGTTACACTGACGACGCCAACCGCGAAACATTTCTGGTCGTTCAAATTGAAACCCCCGAAGCGATCGAGAACGTCGAAGCGATTGCCGCCGTTGAGGGAGTTGATGGATTATTTATGGGGCCCGGAGATCTTGGATTACGCATCAAAAAACTGAATCCCGGATTCACCTTGGATGAAGCCCGTGCAAAGTTGGCCGCCGCGTGTGAAAAACATGGCAAAGCGTGGGGATTGCCGGCCGCTGATGAAGCTCACTTGAAACAATTTGCCGAGGAAGGAGCTCAGATACTGGCTCAGGGTGGCGAATTCATGGCATTAAAAGAGATGCTGGAGAACGTCTCGCAAAGGTTTGATCGGGCCGTGGAATAAAGTTGTTCGAGTGTCTCTCAACCTATCGTGTCTGCCGTTTCTTACGACCATTCACGAAACTGTCAATCACGACCGAACCCAAATTGTCGGCTTTGCAATGTGCAGAGATACCACCCGTCACCATCGCCATCTTCTCAACGAAGTTCATCAATTCGAGATAGAAGTAATCCTCAATCAAAGCAAAACTGGAGACGTTAATCCCTTCCTGGGCGCAACGCTTGGCTTCAGCGAGAGTGATCGCTTCGGTCTGTTGCGAAGGGGGATAGATCAGCATGATATCGCGACCTTCGATGTGAGCCGTCGGCTCACCATCGGTGATGACGATGATTTGTTTATTTTGTGCCGGCTGGCGTTTGAGAGTTCGTCGAGCAAATTGCAGACCCGCATGAATGTTGGTGAAGTGTTCGGGAACGAACGCGGGAGGGTTATCGATATTGATTCGCAAACGGACACGAGGATCGAACAAGCTCACTTGCTTGGGAGCCGAGTTCATCAACTGTTTTTCCGAGAGAGCTGCCGCGTATGTGTAGAAGCCGACAATCTGCAAGAAGTCACCTTGATACCGTCCACGCACGAGCGATTGCAAAGCGAACGCCACTTTTTTGGCTTGAGCAAACTTACCCCAACGTCCCATCGATCCCGACATATCCACCAGCAAAACAGTCGCACAATTTGACTGGTATTCTGATTCGTGGACAACCAGATCGTCTTCGGCAATTTGCACAGGTGACCCACCGCCTTGTCGCATGATGGCGTTCTTCAACGTCTCGTGCATATTAAGATCGGAAATTGGGTCGCCATATTCGTAAGGCTTCGATTCTTCGTGTCGTGTTTCACCCGCACCACGAAATTCGGTGTCATGTTTTCCGATTTGCCCTTTGCGACCGACGTTGAACAACTCTTCGAGAGACTTCATCTCGACACGTTTGATCCCTTTGGGTGTGACGACATATTTGCCTTCCGAGTCCTTGTCGATCAAACCCTGCTTCATCAACATTTCGAGGACTTCAGGGTTTGTCACTTCCCAGTCATCCAGTTGATCGAGAACTTCATCGCCATACTGCATCATGTATTCGGTCAATTGATCGAACAGTTCGTCAGCCGATTGAGGCGAGAACTGCTCGGATCCATCAAACTTCGAGAAGCGATATTCGGGCATGATTGATTCAATGGTCTATGGAGGTTTGCGAATCAGTGGTGACTGGGGAGGACTCTTTGGGTTTCGGCCAAGCGGCTCCGACAACAATACCTATGCCGATGCCGACAAGAATGATCTTCCCCCAGCGTTGAATAGACGCTGGTCCCATTTCGACCGCTTCTTCGGGAGGTGCGATTCCTATCCAAATGAGACCTGTCAGCATCCCCAGCGCAAAACCGAACATCGCCCCCTTTTTAATGCAATTCGCTCGTGAGAATTGATCATAGTCAGAAGTTGTACCTGAGCTGCCGGTATTCATGAAACACTCAAAATCGAAAGGTATTTGTGAATATGTTATCATTCGATTCTAAGGCCATCAGATAAGCTGACCAGACGCAAAGCGGGATTTCTTCCCGGTTTTCTTAAGACAACACCTTCGTTTCTACTCAAAATAGGTAGAGCCGACCGGTTTGTCGCCAAGTCGACTCTGACTTATACTGATATGACGAATTGCCGTTTTTCCAACTGAATGTCTCCATGAACGAATCTCGTCCCAAAATCCAATCCTCCGGCAAAGAGTTTACGCTGATTTTGATTGCAGCCGTGCTGTTGAGTTTCGCCTTCGTTCAATGGTTCAAGTCCCCTCAAAACTCGGTCGCAGTTGGAGGTGGGCTGGCGATTGGAAAAGCAGCCCCCGAACTTTATGCTGACGTTTGGGTCAAGGGAGAAGGCCCCGATCAGACCGAATTGGCGGGTGAAGTTTATGTCGTGGTCGCTTGGGCGACCTGGTGTCTGCCCTGTTACGAGTCTGCTCCCGAGTTGGTCGAAGCACACGAGAAGTTTGCATCCGACGGAGTCCGTTTTTTCGGACTGACGGCTGCCGGCCCGCAGGATGAACAGAAAATTATCGAGTGGCTGGATGATCGAAAAATCACCTGGCCCAACGGGTTTGGCATGAATGCGGTGCAAACCTTGATTGCCTTTGAAGGTGACTATCTTCCAGGGTTATGGGTCATCGGGCGTGATGGTAAAGTCTGGTGGAATCGCAGCATGATCGATGACGAATCACTCGAAGAGGCGTTGACTCGGACTCTGACAGAATCGAAGGCAACCGTGTCCAGTCCCGTGGAAGAGAGCGGAGTCTGAATATGTTCTCTGAATTTATGGACCTCGCATCTGATTGGAATTTTCGTGACACCTGGATGGCGACAACGGCTGCTCTCGCCGCGATGGCGTGTGCGATTCCGGGAACATTTCTGGTCCTCCGCCGACAAAGCTTAATGGGTGATGCACTCAGTCATACGTCGCTGTTGGGAATCATCGGTGCCATTTTATTTGCCAATGCGTTACGGGTGAGCGGCTGGATCGATACTGAAACTTATCACGCGACACGCCATGCGGTGATGTTTGGCGGCGCGATGATTATTGGAGTGTTTTCAGCCGTTCTGACTGAGTGGATTCAAAAACTTGGGCGAGTGGAAGCCAGCGCTGCGTTGGGAGTGGTCTTCACTTCACTCTTTGCACTTGGGCTGTTGTTGATTCGCTTGGCTCCTAGCGGGTTACATATTGATCCCGATTGTGTGTTTTACGGAACCATCGAAACGACCGCCATTTCCGTCAATGGTGAACCGCCAACTCCCGCGATCACCAATGGAATTATGCTGCTGATCAATCTCTTCTTGGTGGTCATGTTTGCTAAAGAACTCAAGATCAGCACGTTCGATCCCGAGCTATCCACAACCATGGGCATCAATTCCCGCGTTATGCATTACGGCTTAATGGCGGCAACAGCAGCCACGCTGGTCGCAGCATTCGAGAGTGTGGGAAACATTCTCGTCATTGCCTTATTGATTGTTCCAGCAGCGACCGCTCATTTATTGACAGATCGGTATGCTCGCTTAATCGCAATTTCGTTAGGTGTCGCAGCGATGTCTGCATTTTTGGGGCATCTTTTTGCCATTACACTTCCCGCAATGGTCTTTCCTCGTCTGGGGTTTGAGAATGTGCGAGATGCCTCGACCGCGGGCATGATGGCGGGGACTTGTGGCATGTTGTTCCTGATTGCTGTCTTCTTCAGCCCACGATACGGAATTGTCAGCCAGTTTTTTGAAAGAGCACGACTTTCGGTAAAAATTGCCGGAGATGACCTTTTGGGCCTGCTCTATCGGATCGAAGAATCGCATTTGGAAGAACGCCAAATCGGTGCCACCGAACTTGTTCGTCGACATCTGGGGTTGGGATGGCTGATGTCGCGGCTGGCAGTGATCAAATTGAGCCGTGATCGTCAGATTGTCTCTGACCCAAGTGGTTATCATTTAACGGATATCGGGCGTATCACCGCTCGCAAACTAGTGCGATCTCACCGTCTTTGGGAAGCCTACATGGCGAAACATTTCCAGCTTCCCGATACGCACCTCCATGCCACGGCAGCACGGGTCGAACATTACCTGAACCCCGAACTTCGGTCACAACTTGAGGACGAGTTGGAAACACCCGACGCCGATCCACATGGCCGGGATATCCCTCTTGAACAACGCCTGACTGACGACTGATTGAAAGAATCATTCAATTTTTGACATCGGGCGCGCCGATTGCACTAGATGCGGATGTTGTAATTGACTTAACATTCGCTTCGCACCATTGACGGACTTCTGAGAGATCAAGCGTCATCCTGCATAAACACCGTTCATGATGAATGGTTGCAGGATGTCACGATGACCTTGCAAGGAAGGCGAGGTGCGTTATGGCACGTTGTTCGCAATTGACTCTCATGAGCACGGCACTGCTAGCCGTTTCGCTCACCCTCCAGGCT
Organism: Planctomycetota bacterium; assembly: GCA_030836185.1. GTDB lineage: Bacteria > Planctomycetota > Planctomycetia > Planctomycetales > Planctomycetaceae > JABURQ01. The sequence goes on along the minus strand of JAURQH010000059.1, from coordinate 119,521 downwards.
CAAGAACCTCCCACCTCTCCGGGGCCACTTTACATTGAAGCCCTGCACGATCATGGTCTTTCCACCGATTTGGATGACCTGCTGCAATACATCGGCAGGCTTCACCCCAACCATCAAGATCAGCAACATGTGCAACAGCTCATCGATCAATTGGGAGCGGAGAAATTTCATGATCGACGCGAAGCGATGTTCGCACTCAGCGAAGCCCCCGAACTCACACAAGTCAAACTGGCGATTGCCGAGGTTCATACGGACCAGGAAATTCGCCGACGTGCGCGATCACTTCGAAAGAAACAACGTGCCGAAGGAGATTTTGTGCTCTTTGCGACGCTCCGCACATTACGCCTGCATGCGTCGCCCCGTTCGGTCCCGATGTTGATGCCTTTAATTCCTCAACTCAATGACGACTATTTAAGACAAGAAGCGCGGGAAGCCTTACTGGCCAGTATCGACTCGACTGTCGAACATGAACTCCTCACGGCTTCCGATTCACAGGATGTTTCCATCCGCGAGGTCGTTCTGGTCGCATTGGGAAGAATCGACTCTCCCGCATCGGAACCATTGCTCGAAAACTGCCTGCGTCTTGCCGATGACCGACTCGCGCTGGCGGCCGCTGAAGGACTTGCCTGGTCTGATCCGGGAAAATCGCTGCCGACTTTAATTCGGCTCCTCAACTCTCCATCGTTCTCAATACGTCATCAATCCGCCACCTTGCTACAAACCATCACCTCACAACAGTTCGGCTATGCGCCCTACGCAAAGGCCGACCAACGTCATAAGGCACGTCGGCTTTGGAAAAAATGGTTGACGGCCGATTCTGAAACTCACCATCAACTGATCCCTTTGCAGCAACGCAAGCAACGAACCGGGCGAATATTGTTGTGCCTGTTTCGTCCGTTTACGGTTGCCGAGATCGACGAGTCGGGCAATTTCGTATTTCAATCGGATCTCACGCGCGCCGCATGTGGCGGTGAAGCCTGCTTGACCAATGGACATCGCGTCTTTGCCGACTGGGAACGCAAGTCGCTCATCGAACTCGACGCTTACGGCCAACTTGTTCAAGAACACAAGCTACCGGGAATCCCTAACTCCTTACACCTACTGGACAACGGTCACATGCTGACCAGTTTGTACAATCGCAATTGCGTGTGTGAAATCTCGACCGACGGCACACTCATTTGGGAAGCCAATGTGGAAGGCCAACCTTCCGACGCGAGGCGACTCAGTAATGGCAACACATTGATTGCCGTCAACAATCGGCATCATGTCCTGGAGATCAACACAGCCGGAGAAACGGTCTGGGAGCTGACCGGCGATCAGGTACGCTGCCCCGAATCTGCTCGTCGACTGGAAAATGGCAACACGCTAGTCGCCTGTGGACGAGATGGTTGTGTGAAAGAATACAACCCGCGAGGAGATGTTGTCTGGAAAGCTAACAAATTACCGATGGCTTACGACGCCATTCAATTAGACAACGGGCATTTATTGATCGGCTATCAATCGGGTTTGCGAGAACTTGATCGCGGAGGAAACATCATCCGCGATTTGAAAGTCGGCGTCGTCCGCCGCATGCACCGCTATTGATAATGATCGCTACTAAGTATCAGACACGGACCAGTTATCATAAGATGCATTGGGTGTCATGCCGGCCTCATTCCAAAATGATATTTCGATAATAAAAGATTGATGTTATTGTGGTTCTCAGATGCCAAATTTGTGGCGTCGACCGCACAACCCAAATATCAACATGACGAGAACATCAGGCAAGAGTCTGCCTCTACTTAATCTGATGTCATATGGATCAGTCTAATGACCCTCACAATTATTGTTGTCGCTGCTTTTGGTTTGCCGATTTTACTGTACGGGATTTCTTTATTGTCCGGTACATCAATGACATCTTCGCTTGGCTCGTCCTTTGACGAACAATGGCCACCCATGACAGACGAAGAATTTCTTGAGCGTTTTGATGCTGATATGCCGAGGGACATTGCTTTGGGAGTTCGGCGAATGGTATCCGAACAACGGTTCATTGAAGATTTGGGAGCCTGAGTCCCTTTCGATTTGCTGAAAGTTCGAGAAAGCGAAACGCCAATATCTCGTTCGACTGCTTGAACCGCGCCCCGGTCTGTATCGATAGCGTCGTGCGCTCTGCGCCGCAGAAGCCCCGTGTGTTGAACATTTCATTTCGATATTTTTTCGCGTGAACATTCTCTTGCATATCAACACCTCAAAATCAATTTCACATTGCTCATGCCGACGGCGGATTGTCGCTACAACAACGCGTCTCCCCTTGCTTTTTCATCCGTGAAAAACCGTTTTCTCCGCGTCATCCGTGTTCTACTTCTACCAAACAGCTCGACGACATAGCTTGATCGCACAACTGTTAATTTTTTCTTTGCGGCTCTGCGAGAGTCACTCTATTTCTGTCAGGCACAGCCCAATGATGTTCGGCACTTGGTTTGCGCCGTTTATGGCGGTCGTTGACCGAGTGATTCCAACAGTTCATCTTCATCGGCCCAACCCGAGAAGTACAAACAAATCATTTCAAAATTTCTCTTTGTCATTGTTCCGCCCGTCGCTATACGCCAACAGGAGACTCGCAATGATCGCACAATAAATCTGAATTTCCACACCGGCTGTCTGAACCGTGAGAAGTTGCTCGCACTTCATAACCTGTTTTAAGAAGCGGAAGAATAACTCCACCTGCCAACGATTTTCGTACAGGCTCACAATCTGTTCCCCAGGCAAGTCCATGAGCGTGGTTGCCTGCCAGTTGATCGGCATGCTGGTTTTGGCCACTTTCTTTAACAACTACGCAAACAGCAAATGCCAAGGATCACTCTCTGAGGACTGACGGTCAACAGAGATGACACTCCAGCGAGCTTGTTCGCCGAGAGTGAGTCCATCCGAAGGCAGCTTCAATGCGCGTACACCATTGGTGGTCGCCAGATTGATAACTTCGCGCGGTGAGAGGTCAGGGAAAGTCTGCCGGACGTGTCGCGCGTCTTGCCAAAGATCAAGGTCGGGATTCGAGCTACGACCGTCGGTTCCCAAGGCGACGTTAATATCATGGTTCAACAGGTGAGGCAACGGATGTTGTGAATGCTGAAAATAAGCATGTGTCCGTGGGCAATAGACGACCGACATTTGCGATTGTGTTGCGAGAAACTCGATCTCGTTTGATTGGAAATCATTTCCATGAACGATGAGAGCAGAGTCGGCTTGTGCCAACAGGCGTAAATAATCGTTGATCGTTCGGAACTCTTGCCAGACATCGCCGGGCCAAAGTTCTATTTCTTCAAGGAATGAGCGAAATTCACCCTCGCAGGATCCGATGAGTTCTCGCTCAGCCCGGTTTTCTGCTAAGTGCATGGCGAGAGGACAATGTTCGGAGCGGCTGAGTTGGACGATTTTCTGCAACAGGTCAGGATGAACCGAATAGGGGGCATGGGGGCTGAGGCCGAGGTTCATCTGGTCGCGTTGTGGTCGATATTCTGTCAGCAGATCGGTAAGCTGATTGCCTTTCTCGCGAGCGGCTTGTTCCGAGATACCAATGACTTCATGAAAGACGACTCCTGCCAAAGAGCAATCATCAAGTTGCTTCGTGGAAAGAGGAGACGTTGCGATTTCCCCCACAGCGGTCGTTTCTGTTTGCAAACATTCCTGAATGCCTGCTAATAGTGAACTTTCTCGTGAATCCTCAGTTTGTCGGCTGCGGATGACGGACCGAATCCAGTCTGTGAAAGGCAAGGGAGGGGCGATAGGAGCGGAAAGACTGCTGAATTCCAAGTGTACGTGAGCATTCACGAGACCGGGAAGAATCGCCGCGGATCCGAGATCCTTTGCGGTGGGGACATGTTGTGTGGTGATGTCAGTGAGAATGCCATCGACGACAATCATCGTTGCGTCGGAGATTGGTTCACTCTCAGGGGGGAACACCCAGCGAGCGCGATAAGCCTGTTCAATCGGCATTGATTATCCCTCCGCAACAGCCAGCGGCGCGTGTGGGATCTCTTCTTCCAGAACCGGTGAAATGTCATTCGGAGACTGAATCAAATGCCAGATACATGCTCCTCCTCCCACGAGACAAACGACCAGAGTCAGTATTGAGAAGTGGAGGCCCTGCTGATCGACGGTGGCAATCCAACTGACTGGCCCTGATTGGAATGCTTCAGGAGGAATTCGTTCTGCGAGAACACCCATGGCATTATTGACAAAGTGGAAGGCGACGCTGGGAATAATACTCCCACTGCGTAAGGCAAGGAGTCCCAAGACCAGTCCTAGCAGGAAGGCATTGAACACTTGCTGCGGGATCATGTGCATCACGCCGAACAACAGTGCAGAAAATACGATGGCTACTCCTGTGCGCCCATTTCGGCTGAATCCGCTGAGAATAAAACCCCGGAAAGCGAGTTCTTCGCAAATCGCCGGAAGCAACGCGAACACCGCCAGCAGTTTGAACACGCTGAGGTCAGGATCGCTCATCGGGGCGAGTGTCTCTTTGATGCGATCTGGTAATTCGGGAAAGAACCAATGTAAGTACGATTGCAGCGTCATGGCTAAAGGCAGTAACAGAATGGGAAGAACAATTCCCAAGCCGATCCATTTGGGACGTGCCATTCGCAAGCGAAACGTACGGCGAAAGTTCGAGGTGATCAGGAGACCCATGAAGAGTCCCGGCGAGGCAATGATGACGATCTGCTGCATGGAAAGAGCTTGTAGAATCGCATCTGCGGCAGAAATGTTGGGATCACTGAATAATCCCTGGAAGAGTCCAAATGACAGAAACTGCAGAAGCATGATTGTCAGGAAACAAGCAATCGCTTCACCCGTTGTCGGGAGTGGTTCTTTATCTCTGAGCAGATGCTGAATCCACAGTTTGAGGTCGAGCCGTTCCGATTCACGGAACAGAACTTCTTCTCGATGAAATTGTTCGATGGCCCACCAGAGTGCAATCATGCTGTAACCAATACTGGTCAACAACACCGGTAGCACATAAACATAGATGTCGACATCTGAGATGGGCGAGAGGATCAGGTTTTTCAATAATAAACCGAGCCCGACAACAGGTATGACACTGTTGAACGGGGTGAGATCGACGCCGGGAGACATGCAAAAAATCGTCAGACCCATAACGACAATCATCAGGGGAGTCAGATAATACTGTCCCTCTTTGGTGCTTTTGGCAAAGGTTGCCAATGCTAGCGACATGGCACTAAACATAGCCGCCAGGGGAATCATCATAATACCCATTGCGACAAACGAACTTGTTGGCGGGAGGGTTAAATTGATCATTCGCATGCTTTGCGATTCGCCCGCCATAGAGACCATATAAAATGCTGTTAGTCCCATGCTGATGATGTTGAACATCGCCGTCATAATGCTAAAGAGCAAGATCGTAAAAAATTTCCCAAGAACAATTTCACTGCGTGCTGCAGGACTGATAAGCAACGTCTCCATGGTGCCGCGTTCTTTTTCGCCTGCTCCCAGATCGATCGAGGGATAAAATGCCCCGGTGAGTGTCATCAGGATTAACAGTGTGGGAAAAAAACGACTCCAGATATTGGCAGAATGCTGGGCCTCCATCGCAGCATCTTCGACGTTATGGCGGTCGCCATCATAATCGCGACTTTCAAATAACGGTCGCAAAAAAGGGCCGGGGATGTTGAGATTCTCACCACGTTTCTGCAGCAACTCACGTTCGTATTGCCCGAGCACTGATGCGAGTTGCCGATACGCGATTTGTGAACTTTCATCAGCACCGCTATAAACGACCACCGGTCGCAGGTCATCGGTGATGGTGTCGTTGTCTGCGGGGCGGTCCTGAGAGAGATATTCGTTGATGAATTGGTCAAACTCCGGCGGGAAATAAATGACAATTTCGGCGGGGAACGTAGCGAATGCCGCCGCGAGTTCGTTTTCCAGTTGGATCAGTTCCGGTGTCTGTTCGACGTCGTCTTCCAGTTTCTCCCACTGATCGATTTTGTGTTTTTTGCGAACAAGTTCGATCAATTGATGTGCTTTGAGAATCAAGTCATGTTGATCAAGATCAGTTTCCTCCTGATCCTCTTTTTGGGGGGGCGTTTCGAGGATAAGACGCAGGCTATTGGCGGCTTCCGGGTCTTTTGTGAAGAACCGTTCTGCAAACCGTTCTTCTTCAATCAGTGAAGGAGTCTCAGGCAGATTGTCGTTGCCGAGGATTACCGCTTCGCGTTCCTGATTGCTGAATAGAACTGTCATCTGCAACATGCCCACTCCCATGCCGGGGTAGAGCAAAATTGGCAGAACTAACATCATGAACAGGGTTCGTCGGTCACGAAATTGATCGCGAATTTCGCGGGTAAAAATGAGCCCGACATTGCGTCGTTGCATCATGGAGAATCCTCCCCACTTTTTGCAGACGCGGTGTTGGCACGGTTGTCGGCAATCAATTGATAGAAGAGTTCTTCGACATCGGGTTGCCGATATTGCTCACGAAGTTCGTCGAGCGTTCCCGCCGCCAGAATTTCTCCTTGATCGATGACGGCCACTTCGTCGCATAAACGCTCCACTTCACGCATGATATGCGTTGAAAAGATCACGCATTTCCCTTGTTCACGCAAATGCTCGATGGCGTCAATCACGCTACGGGCCACGAGAACATCAAGACCGGAGGTTGGTTCATCAAAAATGAGGACGGGTGGATCGTGAATGAGTGTTCGGGCGATGGAGACTTTCTGTTTCATTCCGGTCGACATTTTTGATCCAAGAATATCTCGGAAGTCGTCCATTTGCAGAGTGGCGAAAATTTCTTCCTGTCGAGTGACTCGCACAGACTCTTCGACACCATAAAGCCGCCCAAAATATTCGACCATCTCCCAAGCCGACATGCGATCATAAACGCCCGTATTGCCTGACATGAAACCAATATGAGCGCGGACTTGTTCGGGATGTTTGACCACATCGAATCCGGCAACTTCGGCTCGCCCTGCGGTGGGTCGTAACACTGTTGACAGTAATCGCAGGCAGGTTGTTTTGCCGGCTCCGTTCGGCCCTAGCAGGCCAAAGATTTCTCCCGCTTTAGCACTGAATGAAACATTCTTGAGAGCTTCAACCTCTCCGCGTCGGACATCGCTGAATGTTTTGGTTAATCCAGCTACGTCGATCATCGTGGAAGTGTCCAAGTTTCGAGAAAATCAAAAGAAGGGATCATCATACTACGCATTTCGCGGGCAACTCGCGAGCGCGAGACGCCGACTTTCAACGACTTCTCTCATTCCCTCGAAAATGGGAGTAATCATTCAGGCCGGTGTATTCAGAATTGGAAAAGATGTTTGCTGTTGGCGGCGTTTTAAGTATTCTTCTTCATTGAAATCATCGATGTAGTCGTAGAAGACATTTCGTTGACGTGGAATATAGCCGACGCCCTCAATACATCTGCGGATGGTTTCCAGTGACAGATGATGGACGGTTCCTGCCTCGGCAACGACATTCTCTTCGATCATCAGGCTGCCCATGTCGTTTGCTCCGTAGAGCAGGGCGAGCTGACCGATCTTCTCACCCTGAGTGACCCACGACGATTGAATGTTGGGGAAATTGTCCAGATAGAGTCGAGTGACGGCCTGAGTTTTCAAATACTCAAAAGAACCTGTGGGAGGAATATCGGCCATGTCAGTGTTGTCAGGCTGGAAAGTCCAGCAGATATGAGCCGTGAATCCGCCTGTTTCGTCTTGGACCTGTCGCAAGCGTTCCAGATGTTCGATTCGTTCGGCCAGAGTTTCAACGTGGCCAAACATCATGGTGGCTGTCGATTTGCCACCGAGTTCATGCCAAACCCGATTCACTTCTAACCAGTCGTCTGTCAGCACTTTTCCACGCGTGATTTCTTTACGGACGCGATCCACCAGAATTTCTCCGCCTCCGCCTGGTAATGAACCGAGACCGGCAGATTTGAGTCGTTCCAAGACAACCTTCAGGGGTTGTTTGCTGATTTTGGTGAAGTGATAGATTTCGGGTGGGCTGAAACCATGAATGTTGACTGTCGGGAATTTGTCCTTGATGCCACCCAGCAGTTCTTCATACCACTCCAATGGCAACTTGGGATGTAACCCGCCTTGTAGCAGAATTTGCTCACCACCCAGTTCGATCGTTTCCTGAATTTTTTGATGGAGAACGTCTTCCGGCAGGACATAGACCTCCGGGTGATCGGGGGGACGGTAAAATGCACAGAAGTCGCAAACTGCCGTGCAGGCATTTGTATAATTGATATTTCGATCAATGTTATAGGTGCGGTATTGTTCGGGATGCAGACGCTTGGTGACCGCGTCAGCAGCCGCACCGATGGCGGGCAGGTCGTGTGATTCGAGAATCACCAGTCCTTCTTCGGGAGTGAGTCGCTCACCGGCGACGGCTTTGCTCAGAATATTATTGAGTGTGGAAGACAATTTCAGTCCCTCCCGCTATGAGTCCGGCTTCGGTCGCGAGTTCCTGAAAAAGTTGGAACCCGTGACGCTCGGCGGCACCCAGATGAAAATGGAGATTATGTTTTAAGTAATTGGAAGCCGTCTCGACTGAGAGTCGTAACGGGGCGGCTTCTTCTTTCGCAATTTGATCAATCTGCTGAATACCACGATCACGAGCCGATGAAAGTTCTTTTTCAAGTTCGCTCATGTTCACATTCGGTCTTGCCGCCCAAACCGCAAACACGAACGGCAACCCCGTCCATTCCCGCCACTGATGTCCCATGTCCCACACGGTGTGGAATTGTTCTGCCGGAGCATGCATTGCGCGATCACCGATAATCAAAATGGCGTCCGCGTCGGCATCAAGATTGTCGGCTTCGAGAGGGAGCGGACAGACATCGGGCTCAACACCATATTTGTGTGACAGATAGGTTTGGACGAGAGCCGCGCTCGTGCGGGAACCTTCGTCAAGTGCGAGTGTCTTGATCGATCCGGGTTTGACGCGCGAGTAAAGTTTCACACTCATCACATTTCCGCGAGTCGCCACACAGGCATCCGAGATGACTCCGTATTCTGGGTTTCTCAAACACTCAATAGAGGGAATCAACGCAACATCGAGTGATCCGTCTGAAAGGTCGTCAGCGAGTCGGCTGGGGTAATCCAGAGAGAGTTCGCAAAGCGGTGAATTTTCGAGCCCTGCGATGAGCGGTTTAGAGTTCAAATAACTCACCGCCCCAACCCGCAGAAGTTGCGAGGGAGATAACGAATCGGGTTGTTGCCGGGGTGCGATTGCCATAATTGTATCGTTCATGATTATAGGCTCTCTCAATCGTGACGCAATCGGTAGAGTTGCGGGGATGTGTCTCTGGTGGCTAGGATGCCTCATCTATTAGAATATCCGCAGAAATCACAGATTCTTCACTGTCCACAAGGGCTGTATTATGTCTCCGCTGGAAATCGGCATCATCGGCATGGGAAACGTTGGTTCGGGGGTTGCCAAAATCCTCACGAATCAATCGGAAATGCTGGAACGCCGTGCGGGACGCCCCATCCACATTCGCAAGGCGACTGTTCGCGATCTGGGCAGAGATCGTGGTGTGACACTGCCGGACGGCGTGTTGACCGTCAGTATTGATGAGGTGGTCAATGATCCCGAGATTGCGCTGGTCGTCCAGTTAATTGGCGGAATTGAGCTAGCTCGCGATATTATGCTGCGATGCCTCAAAGCGGGAAAGAATGTCGTCACCGCTAACAAGGCATTGCTGTGTGAACATAGCGAAGAAATTTTTGCGACCGCAAAAGCCAACAATTGTTGTGTCGCCTATGAAGCGGCCGTTGCAGGCGGAATTCCGATCATCGATGTCGTGGGAGAATCTCTCGCCTCGAATCAGTTGCTTTCGATTGAAGCAATTTTGAACGGAACGAGTAATTTTATTCTGACGGAAATGTTCAATCGGGATGCCTCCTACGATGAAATTCTGCAAGAAGCGCAGCAACTCGGTTATGCCGAGGCTGACCCGACCTTTGATATCGATGGGACTGACGCGGCTCAAAAATTGGTCCTGTTGACCCAACTGGCTTGGGGAACGACTGTCTCTCTCGACGACTTCCCGCGACAAGGGATTGATACTCTTGAATTGGCCGACCTGAAGTATGCACGTGAGTTGGGTTACAAAGTCAAACTGTTGGCAACTTCACGAATGGTCGATGGCCAATTGGAAATGCACGTCCAACCGACATTGATCAAAGCCGACCGCCCACTTGCCAATATTGATGGTGCGTTCAACGCGGTTTCGTTGTTGGGAGACGCTGTCGGAAGAACTTGGTATTGCGGACCGGGAGCCGGTCAAATGCCAACAGCCTCCGCCGTGGTGTCCGATATTATCGACATGGCTTTGGGACGCACCCAAATTACGTTTCCGAAACTGGAAATCTGGAGCGAGAGCGGAGCTGACGTTGTTCCGAAAAACGAGATCACTAGTCGCTTCTATCTTCGTTTTCAAGTGGAAGACCGCCCCCATGTTTTTGCCGACATTGCCGACATTCTGGGGCAACACGAAATCAGTCTGGCATCGATCATTCAGCACGAAGCGCCCGAACTCGATGCCACAGGTGAGGGTGGATATCCGGTCGTACCACTGGTGGTGATGACACATCGCACGCAATTGGGCAAACTTCTTGCCGCCGATGAAGCACTTTCCAAGCTGGACGCTCTGCGCGAACCACGGGTGAGACTGCTGGTTGCCGATCAGTAGAGAAATCTGAGGTTACGTTTGATTCGGTCACAAACTACACTGTGAACTGAAAAAGATTCAATCCGACTCTGCTCTGATCGAGTCATTAAGAGCCTCTTCACCCCCAAACTCCGATCATGTCGTCATCCCCAAAAACCAGTGTCATTATTCCGACCTACGAGCGAGCAGATCAGCTCAAGCAAACTCTCGGCTATCTCTCTCTTTGCAAACCTGCCCCCGCTGAGACTCTGGTCCACATTGATTTTGGAGACAATTCCACCGAAGACATGTTGAAGTCAGAGTTCCCGGAAGTTGTCGTCTTACAGAGTTTGGAACGGCAAGGAGCGGGTGGAGGACGAAATAAGCTCTATCACGCCGCCACTCATGAATGCCTGGTGAGTCTGGATGACGATTCCTGGCCCTTGGATCAGACATTTTTCCAGCAGGCTCACGAGTTGGTGGAATCCAATCCCAAGGTGGCGGTGTTTGGTTGTGATATTCAAGAATCGGACGGAAAAATCAAAGAGTTCCCGCCACCGACATCACAACCCGACCAAGAAGAAACGCTGAAGCCGGCATCGAACTTTGTGGGCTGTGCGGCGATCTTAAGGAGATCGGCTTTGATGCAAACGCACGGCTACGTTCGTACCCGATTGTTCCACGGGTTAGAAGAAACGGACATGACTTTGCAGTTGATCGATTTGGGCTGGGAGATTCGATCCGCCTATCATCTGCAAGTCTTTCACGCCTGCGATCGAATTTCTCATCATGCCACTCCGTCCATCAATGCTGGTGAGATTCGGAATGTGGCCTTGTTGGCATGGTTGCGCTATCCGATCTGGTTTTTCCCATATGCGTTTTTGCAGCTCATGAACCGATTGGTTTTTAGTGTGAGACATCGACGTTTTCGTGGCATCTTGTCCGGCCTCTGCTCGATCTTGCCTGCTTGCTGGAGTTATCGACGCCTTCGATCCCCCGTGAGTGTCAAAGCAGTGCGCAAATTCCGCGCACTACGGAAACAAGAAGCGGCGGAATAGAATCTAATGAGGTGCAAGAGGAGGAACTTGCGTTCGGTACTCAAACATTTTCTTTGATAGCATTATTTTGAGGCTCTCTTTGAAAGTATTCCTGCAGAACGATACCAAACATTAAACCCAAGACCGCGCAGGAACTGAAACAGGTTATAGATTCAATTGCGTCATTCATTGGGGATTGAAACATGGCTGCTAAGAACGCCCCGAGGGGCGTTAAGACACAAGGCCAGTAGTAGCCAGTTAAACATCCAGCAATGAGGTAGAGGATGATGACCAGGAAAACAAGATTCGGATAACAGTACGCGAAAAGCGGCGTGCCAATGAGGATCGGAATACAAATAATATCGCTCCGAGACATCGAGAAAAAATGTTGTTTGCTCTTCACCATCTCGGGTACCTACTTACCGGCCTCTCCAAATCGCAGGAGTCAAGTCAGTTTTACCAGTCTGAAAAAACAGTCGGTCACCGTACCACCCGACGTTTAAGTGAATATTATTCGAACGATTGAGAGCGAGACTCTGCTTCTTCTTTAATCGCCTGGCAACGTTCCACGATCAGCCGTTTCAAATAACCAGTCATAAACAGCTTATCGACGAGCCATCCGAAGGGCCCCAATGGTGAGTGAAATACGATTTCGTCCACCATCGTTGTTTCACCATCATGAGTTTCAAACCAATGATCGTGCACAAACGACCGGAACGCTCCTGACGTCATCTCGTCTCGAAAATGGTTTGGGCGATCGAATGTTGTAATTTGACTGGTAAGTTGTTGCCGCACTCCGAGATGTCGCGCCTCCCAGGTCACCGACTCTCCGAATTCTATCAGTCCCGTGGTACAACCTGCGATGGCTCGTTCTCCCGTGTGTTCAAGCGACTGTACATGAAAATTGATGTCGCGTGCCAAGTCAAAGCATTCTTCAGTTGAAGCCGCGATGCAGGTGACAATTCGAATGGAGGTCATGAAAATGCGATTCCACGTTTGAGCCAACCGCCCGGCGGCCAGCGATTTGGTTCCGTCAAGAAATCTTCTTTCTGGCATGATACGAAGAGAGAGTCAGACCTGTTTCACCGGCCTGAGACAAAACAGTCGTTGACCCTTCCTGAATTCCTGCTCTCCTCATTCATAATCAACAACATAATTCGCACAGTGGACCCTGCGGTAAATGTAATCGCCAGAATCAATGATCACCACAAAAAAACACCCGACCTCAAATGAAGCCGGATGTTGGAATGTCGCTGTGATTGCTGAGAGAGTAGGGCCGGTTTTACCGGCCTGAAAAATCTTCACTCTCGCAGATGTGTTGGCCGGTGGAACCGGCCCTACATCTAATTTTTGAAGTCTACGATCAAACTTCTTTCGAATCGATCCAGGTCATCATGCGGCGAAGCTCTTTGCCGACCGTTTCGACTTCGTGTTCTGCTTCGCGGCGACGGGTCGCTTTGAAGGCGGCTTGATTGGCTTTGTTCTCGAGGATCCAGTCGCGGGCGAATTCGCCAGCACGAATTTCTTCGAGAATCTTTTTCATCTCGGCTTTGGTTTCTTCGGTCACGATGCGAGGGCCGCGAGTGTAGTCGCCGTACTCGGCGGTGTTCGAGACGCTGTATCGCATGTAGTTGAGTCCGCCCTGATAGAACAGGTCGACAATCAACTTCAGTTCATGCATACATTCGAAGTAGGCCATTTCTGGTTGGTAACCGGCTTCGACGAGTGTTTCAAACCCGGCTTTGACCAAGGCAGACACACCACCGCACAACACAACCTGTTCGCCGAACAGGTCGGTTTCGGTTTCTTCGGCAAAGGTAGTTTCGATCACACCACCACGAGTACCGCCGATTCCTTTGGCGTAGGCGAGAGCCAATTTGCGAGACTCTTCGGAGGCTCCATCAACCATGGCAATCAGTGAGGGGACACCACCACCGGCCACGTATTCGCTACGGACCAGGTGTCCGGGGCCTTTGGGAGCAACCAAAGCCGCGTCTACACCTTCGGGTGGGACGACTTGAGAGAAGTGAATGTTGAAGCCGTGAGAGCAAAGCAGGACGTTGCCTTTTTCGAGGTTTGGTTTGACGTCGGTTTTGTAGACGTCGCCTTGAACTTCGTCTGGCAGCAACATGTTGACAAGATCACCGGCTTTGGCGGCTTCGGCAGCGGAGACCGGTTCGAACCCGTGGCTGACGGCGAGATCGTAGTTGGCTGATCCGGGTCGTTGACCGACGATGACATTGCATCCACTGTCACGCAGGTTTTGAGCCTGAGCGTGACCCTGACTTCCATAACCGATGATGGCAATGGTTTTGTCTTTGAGAAGCGACAGATCCGCATCATCGTCGTAATAAACTTTGGCACCCATTGTTGTTCTCTCTTGTAAGTTGCCCGGAGTGAATTCCGGAAGGCCGATAAAAATTGTTCTCATCAAACCGGGACGTCAGAAAGACGACCGGCGGGAACGAACACTCCTGCGTTCCCTGTGTATTTTCAGAGCGATTGCGAAATCAAGTTCGCCATCGTTTGAATGAAATCGCCCGATGATCCTCTCAGGCGTTGACAGTTTCTTCTGCGACATTGGATTCAGATTTGGGATCGTAAGTAAACGCATTGCCACGCAGCATGGCAATCCGTCCGGTCCGAACCATTTCAATGATTCCGAAAGGTCGCATGGTATCGATAAACGCTTCGACTTTACTTTCCTTGCCGGAAATTTCAATCATCACATGATCGAGCGACACGCCGACAACCTGTCCTCGGAAAATGCTCACCAGTTCGAGAATCTCGCTGCGAGTGCCGTCTTTGGTGCTGACTTTCATCAACATCAGATCACGTTCGACGAATTCTTCGTTCGAGAAATCGAGCACTTTGACGACAGTAATGATTTTTTCCAGTTGTTTGCGGACCTGATTCAGGACCTTAACGCCGCCATTGACGACAAATGTCAGACGTGAGAGTTCGGGATTCTCGGTGGCACCCACGGCCAGAGAATCAATGTTGAAGGCGCGGGACGCCAACATCCCGGAAATATGAGCCAGCACACCTGGCTGGTTCACAACTAAAGCTGACAAGACGTGTCGCATGACTCAAGTTCTTTCTGCGAAGACTCCTTCTCGGCGACGCAGACCATCTGCGAGACCTGAAAGAAGGAAGAAATAGTGTATCTCACGAGGAATCGGTCTACAACCAATCCCACATGGAGAGGTCAGATCTCGGTCACTCTATGACGATTGGGAGCTTTTTAGGGAGAATAAACAGCTCAAAACACACTCTGGACACCACTTAGGGCTGTCCAGTTCGCTGTACCGACGCTCCTCTGAATCACAATACGCTAAGTGAGTGATCGTCAGATTCCCGTTCGGAGGCCGATTATCGACTTTCCCGGTGGCCTGTCGAGGCGGTAATCTGGAAGTCCCGAATTTCTTGTCTTAATCAGGAATCATCACCGTATGTCGTCCAAAATTCTTCGAATCATGCTGATGGCGTTCCTTTTGTTCATCACTTCAGGCTGGAGTCTTTCCGCTCAAGAGACTAGAGATTCTCCATCTATCCCCGCAGCTCAACAGGATGTTTCTGAGCTGACCGAGCGGGTGAAAGAATCACTCGTCGTTGTCACGTTCACCGGGCGAGACGGAAAGCAGGAAGGTCTGGGAAGCGGGTTTATCATCGACTCTGACGGTTTGATCGCCACCAACATGCACGTCATCGGTGAAGCACGACCAATTCAGGTACGTTTGCAGGACGGCCAAACATTCCCTGTGCAAACGATTTTGGCTTCGGATCGACATCTTGATCTCGCCGTCTTAAAAATTGATGCGACGAAACTTCCTGCACTTCCGCTGGGAGATTCCGATGCCGTCAAACAAGGAACCCCGGCGATTGCGCTGGGGAACCCGCGCGGCTTTCGGTTTAGTGTGGTGGGTGGGGTGATCTCGGGCATTCGAGAGATTGACGAAAAGCCGTTGATGCAATTAGGCATGCTCATCGAACAAGGTAACAGCGGTGGTCCCGTTATTGACTATGCAGGAAATATTCAAGGAATTGTAGCCCTTAAATCGTTAGCAGAAAAAAATGTGGCATTCGCAGTTCCCATCAATCAACTCAAACCTCTGTTAGAAAATCCGAATCCGATTCCCATGTCACGTTGGCTAACGATTGGGGTGATTGATGACAATGAATGGACGACTCTTTTCGGTTCGACTTGGAACCAACGTGCGGGTCGAATCCTTGTGAAAGGGCGCGGTGCCGGCTTTGGGGGACGGTCTATTGCTTTGTCAAAACAAGAAGTTCCTCAACCTCCTTATGAACTGGAAGTCGCCGTTCGTATGGATGATGAAGGGGGGGCGGCTGGTCTTGTGTTTGAATCGGATGGAGACACACGACATTTTGGTTTTTATCCTTCTAACGGCGGCTTGCGACTGACCCGCTTTGATGGCACAGATGTCTTTTCTTGGACAGTTCTTGAGGAAGTTCGCAGCGAGTATTATCAACGGGGTGAGCTAAACACTCTCAAAGTTCGTGTCGAGCAGGACAAGATTCTCTGTTTTGTCAACGACCAAAAAGTGATTGAACAACCCGGGGAAACGCTTCGTGCTGGTCAAGTAGGTCTCGTCAAATTTCGGGATACGATTGCCGAGTTCAAAAGTTTTCGGCTGGGGAATGAGTTACCCAGTTTGCGTCCCGCAGTAGACGTTGTGACGCGATTGAAAGGGGAACTGGTCAAACTCGATCTCTCATTGGCTCCTTCACGCTCGGTGGCGCAAAAATTTCTGGAAGAGCAACACGCTGGCGAAGTGATTAATCAACGTGCGCAGGAACTAGAAGCGGAAGCGGAACGGCTGCGAAACTTGGCCAAAGATATTCACGTCCAAAAAGTGGTCGCGCAGTTAAGGGAAGTTCTTGAAGGCCCCGAGGAAAAGATTGACCTGCTACATGCAGGTTTGCTAATCGCTCAGCTAGATAACTCTGAAATTCAGGTTGATCACTACCTGCAGGAGGCAGGTCGAATGGTGGCCGAAATCAAAAAAAACTTGCCCGAGAAGGCGACCGATGAACAGAAACTGAAGTCTTTGGATGCCTATTTGTTCGAGGAGTTGGGATATCACGGAAGCCGCCACGACTATTACAATCGCTCAAACAGCTATCTGAACGAGGTGATGGATGACCGTGAAGGCTTACCGATTACGCTTTCTGTGTTGTACATGGAATTGGCAAAGCGATTGAAGTTGCCCGTGGTGGGAGTCGGCTTACCGACACATTTTGTTGTCCGGTATGAACCCTCCGCAGGAGAATCGCAGTTGATTGACCCGTTCCATAAGGGAAAGCGGATGTCTCTCGATGACGCCGAGCAGTTAGTTCTGGAAAATACGGGGCGGCCATTCGATGGGGAAGACGTAGCCACTTCCGGGAATCGTGAAATCATCGAGAGGATGCTCAATAATTTGTTTGGACTTGCCCGCAACAGTGAAGATCCGAAGGCGATGCGAAGATACATCGAAGCAATGGTGGTGGTGGCTCCCGAAGTCGATCATTATTTATGGTTCAGGGCAGTGCTCAATTATCAGACGGATCGCCGTGTGGACGCGCTTCAGGATATTGATATATTGTTGGAACGACCGATGCTATCGGTCGAACGCGAACCCATTCGACAGCTACGAACCTTGTTATTACAGGAAAAAACGAAGCAATAGTTCAGCCATGCCCAGAGGAGTGTGGTAGTTTTGAGGGCGAGAGGTATCCATCATTTGAATGGGGATGAGAGACTGTGTGTTCAGAACAAGGCGATTTAGAAAGCAAAGGCGATTTTGAGCTTGGGGGTGGGGATCATGACATTCCCTCCTATTCCATCAGTCGGTATGAAATTAAATGAACGCTTGGTCGTGAGGGCATGGCGACCGTATTGCTAGCTTACGATAAGTCCGCAAACAAGAGCTGACGCCCCAAGCGATCTCTTCAGTCTTGTGTTGGTGTTGTGGTCGCTGTTGTGCAATCAATCGTTGTTTGATGGCAATATGATGGAAGTCATCGACCAAGTTATGGATGGCGAATACGCATCGCCCCGAGAATACCGTCTCGATCTGTTAGCCGAAATGGAACGCATTTGCATGACGGCAATGGCTCGCGATTCTTCAACGCGTTATCAGGATATGAGCCAACTGCAACAGGAACTCAATTTGTTCCTGAATCATTAAACCGGTTAAAACCTTCAAAGCGATGATGACTCGGCGGTTATGTCTGCTCAGTGCTCTGAGGTGTCTCTATCTTGCCCCACTCCGCCACCGATTGTACAGCCACATAGAATGCAGGGATGACAAACACGCCAAAGAATGTCGCTGCACACATTCCGCCGAACACAGCCGTTCCCAAGGCCCGTCGAGAACCGGCTCCCGCACCCGAGGCAATCACCAATGGGATCACACCCAGAATAAAAGAAAAGGCCGTCATCAAAATGGCCCGGAATCGCAGGTCGGCGGCAATTTCGGCGGCTTCCTGAATCGATTTTCCTTCTTCGTGAAGTTGTTTGGCGAATTCGACAATTAGGATGGCCGTTTTTGTCGAGAGACCAATCAGCAAAACGATTCCGATTTGTGTGTAGACATTGATGTCGTAACCGCGAACTCCCGTGAGCGCGATGCCCCCTAAAATCGCGAATGGTACGGTAAAAATGACCGCCCAAGGTGCGAACCAAGCCTCATACAACGCACACAAGAAGAGATAAACGAGAACGACCGAAAGCCCAAAGATGAACGCGGCTGTGTTTCCTGTGGCGACTTCTTGATAGGCGGTTCCCGACCATTGATAGTTCATCGTTTCAGGGAGTGTGTCGTCGGCGATACGACCGATTGTTTTGATCGCATTGCCCGAGCTGACTCCTGGAATTCCTTGTCCGGTAATGGTGGCTGAAGGAACTGAATTGAATCGGTAGATCACCTGTGGGCCGGCGACTTCCTCAATCGAGAGTAACGTCGCAAGCGGAATCATTTTTCCGTCGCGATCACGGACTTGCAGTTGCTCGATATCTTCCTGTTTCGTACGAAATTGGTTGTCGGCTTGAGCCATGACACGCCAGGTACGCGAGTATTTGTTGTAATCATTCACATAACTCGATCCCAGATTCGTTTGCAGTGTTCCGAAAACTTCGCTCAATGTGATGCCGAGTTTCTTCGCTTTTTCCCGATCAACGTCAAGAAACAACTGTGGCACACTGGCTGAAAAGTTGTTGCTCATGCGGGTGAGTTGAGGATTTTGAGTGCCAGCGACAGCCAATTCGTCGGCCACCCGTTGCAGCTGCTCTCCCCCAGCGTTGCCGATATCTCGAATTTGCATTTCAAAACCACCTGCCGCCCCAAGCCCTTGAATGGCGGGAGGTAAGAATGCCAGGCAAAATCCTTCCCGAATCGCAAACAGTTTTTGTTGGACCATCCCGACAGTCTTATTGATGTGCTCGCGTTCGTCCCAAGGTTTCATGACGACAAAATAGGTTCCCGCGTTGGGGGTGACGAGAGAGTCGAGAGCCGAGTACCCGTTAACTTTGATCACATCTGCGACGCCCGGTGCGTCTTTGAGAATGGTGTCGATTTTGTCAAGTGTTTTTGACGTTCTTTGACTACTGGCTCCATCGGGAAGCTTGGCGGCGATGATGAAGTAGCCCTGGTCTTCATCGGGAATAAACCCGCCAGGAATTTTCATAAACCCGAAGACCATCAAGCCGCTGGCAATAATCAGCATCAGCACTGCAATACTGCTGTGGCGAATCAATCGCCTCGAAACAGCCATATAACCTTGGCTCGTTTTTTCGTAACCGTTGTTAAACAGTCGGAAGAAACCGCCTCGCGCTTCGGGAGAGGGCCGCAACAGCATTCCACATAATGCCGGGGCCAACGTGAGCGCATTGATCGAAGAAAAGACCGTCGCCACCGAAATCGTTAATGAGAATTGACTGTATAACTTACCGGTGATACCCGCCATAAAGGCGGTCGGCACAAAGACCGCCAGTAATACCATTGTCGTAGCGACGACCGGTCCAGAGACTTCCGTCATCGCTTTTTTGGCGGCTTCTTTCGAGGAGAGTTTTTCTTGGTCAATCAAACGGACCGTGTTTTCGACCACGACAATGGAGTCGTCAACAACAATACCGATGGCGAGGACCAACCCAAACAGAGTCAGTGTGTTGATGGAAAAACCGAGAACCATCATCACGGCAAATGTCCCGATCAATGAGACCGGAATGGTCAAAGAGGGGACGAGTGTCGTGCGGAAGTCTTGCAGGAAGACATAAACTGTCAGCACCACAAGGAAGATTGCGACCAGCAGTGTGACAAACACTTCCTCGATCGATGTTTTCACAAACGTCGTCGTGTCGTACGCAATTTTGTAATCCATTCCTATCGGAAATTGAGGTTTGATTTCTTCCATCTTGGCACGAACAGCATCGGCCACAGAGAGAGAGTTCGCACCCGGTAATTGATAAATCGCCACGGCAATCGATGGTTGATTATTCAGTTCCACATCCCACCGGTAGGATTGGGCACCTTCCTCGACGCGAGCCACATCGCCCAGTCGGAGTAATTGTCCTTGTGCGCCGACACGGAGAATTAACTCTTCAAACTCTTCGGGTTCGGAAAGGCGGCCTTTGGTGCTGATCGAATATTGGAAATTTTGACCGGGGGGAGCAGGTTCAGCTCCTAATTGTCCGGCAGCGACCTGCACGTTTTGTTCTCGGACCGCTTGCAGAACTTCATTGGTGGTCAGATTACGAGTTTTCAGTTTTCCCGGATCGAGCCAGATTCTCATGCCGAGATCTTTCGCTCCCATCACATTCACATTGCCCACACCGGGAAGACGTGCCAGTTCATCTTTGATGTTGGTCGCCGTGAAGTTACTTAAATCCAGTTGTGTGTACTGACCGCTGGGAGAAATCAGGTTGACCATCAAAACAATAGCCGTTGATCGCTTCTCCGTTTTGACGCCTTGTCGCGTGACTTCCTCGGGAAGCTTCGGCATGGCAATGGCCACTCGGTTTTGGACCAACACGGTTGCCATGTCGATGTCGGTTCCCACTTCGAACGTAACCACCAACTCATAGGTGCCGTCGTCAGATGATTTGGACGACATATAAATCATGTCTTGCACACCGTTGACTTCGGCTTCGATGGGCAATGCCACTGTTTCGGCGACAACATTGGCTGATGCACCGGGATAGCTGGTGGTGACGGTCACTGTGGGGGGAGTGATGTCGGGAGTTTGTTCAATCGGTAGCAACGGAATTGTGATGGCACCTGCCAGCACAATCACAATTGAGATCACGGCAGAGAAAATGGGTCTATCGATAAAGAAATGACTGAACATAGTAGTCGGCTCTCAAGACACGGATGAAGAAACAATACCTCAGCACATCAACTACTGATCTTCTGGTGGCCCTGAATCAGGGGACTCTGGTTCCGTGTTTGTTTTTCCGGTCTCTTTGACGGTGGTCTCATCGAGTTCAGTTTCGTCGTCTGTTTCTGCATATTCCAAAGGGACCACTTCTGATTTGACAGTGATTCCCGGACGAGCCTGCAGGAGTCCCGCATGAATGTATTGGAAGTCGGTCGGGATTTCCGATTCTCCTTCCGGTTCCGCTTCTTCTGGTTTCCAGAGGGCGGTGACATGTCGAAAGCCGTCGTAAAGTTGTCCCAGACGAACGCGTCGTTGTTCGACTTTTCCTTCTCCATTTACGATGAGAATGTATTTGCCGGACAGATCTGTATTGATGGCGATTTCACTCACCAGGACGGCATCGGGAATTGGTTGCGTTTTGATGCGAATGCGAGCATAAGAGCCGGGAAGGACGTTTTGGTCGGGGTTCGGCATTGTACCTCGCAAAAGCGCTGTCCCCGTGTTGGGATCGATCTGATTGTCGATTAATTGCAGTTGTCCCTGATGGAGATAACCGGTCTCACCTTCGTAACCGATTTCAAGTTTGATCTCTTGAATCTCTCTCGCATCTCCTTCGGCAAGCTTGCGCAGGAAATTCAAGACGACACGCTCGGCGGCATCGAAGTAGATATGGAGAGGGTCCGTTTTACGCACGGTGGCAAGCAACGTAAATTCTCCCACTCCTACAATGTTGCCCTCATCGACAAGACTTTCTCCAATCAGGCCCTCGACCTCGGCATTGATCGTGGTATAGCCAAGCTCGATTTCAGCCTGTTTGATCGCGGCTTTCTCTTGTAAGATGGCGGCTTGAGCCACATTAAACTCAGCTTCTCGTTCATCGAGTTCTGCCCGTGTAATAGCACTTTTTTCGTAAAGATTTTTTGATCGTTGATAGGTCGTATCCGCCAACGTTTTTTGAGCCTCTGCTGATTGCAGGCGAGCATTCGCAGCTTGAACGGCTGCCTGATATGGTTCCGGTTCAATAATGAATAAGACGTCTCCTTGGGAAACTTTCTTTCCTTCCGTGAATCGTGATTTCCCATCTTCGGTCGGCATCAGCGTTCCAGGAACGCGAGCGCGGGCTTCGAAGATCTCGGAAGCCTCTGAGCGACCACTGATTTCGACATAGCTATCGACGTTTCGAATGACAGGTGGAGAAACCGAAACAGTGACCGGCGGACGAACCATCGGTTCAGGTTTTGCGCAACCAGACAAGAAAGCAAAGAGAATAATGGGAATCGAAAGCTTACGAATCACAGCAGTGGCTCCTGCGAAATGTTTCACTCAAGCAGAAAAAATCTGTTGAGCTGGAATCAGACTGTTCGAACTGGTTTGGATTGTGCCGCCATGCACGAGAGATGGGGATGTCCAGTATATCCAGTCTGGACAGAAAAATGATGCGAATGGTCGATATGATTCGAGGTTTTTGCAGGATCTGGCTGATCTGAACTCAAAGTTTCTCTCTGTTGCTCTGATGAGCCACTTTTCACACGAACTCAATTTTCGGATTCTCTGAGTTCTCCAATGCTGATTTTGCCTTATCTTTCTCTCTATTGTTTGCGTCTTTGAAGAAGCAAGTTGCCTGTTCGCCTCTTTTTTGAGATCGATCGTGGTCTTTTTTCGACAAAACTGCGCCCCGCCAAGTTTTGTGACCTAGGTTTCACCAGTTACAGATCAAGTTCCCCTTTATTTGGTGCGATCTCGGAGGGGATTTCGAGATCGGATCGTTGACTCAATCAGGTGTTTCACATGGCGTCTGTCAATCAGCCCCGAATGCGCGGCGACAATAGCCAGATCTCGTTTGAACAGCTCAAGAAGCTGATTCACAACAAGCTCGTCGATAAACTCGACCTCTCTCGCCTGGGCGACATGGAGGCTTCTGTTCTCCAAAAAGAGGTCCGTACGGTCGTTGAGCATCTGTGCGACTCAGAGAATCCGCTGCTCAATCGTTCCGATCGCGAGCGGCTCGTCAATGAAG
Source organism: Planctomycetota bacterium (assembly GCA_030836185.1). Lineage (GTDB taxonomy): Bacteria > Planctomycetota > Planctomycetia > Planctomycetales > Planctomycetaceae > JABURQ01. The sequence goes on along the minus strand of JAURQH010000059.1, from coordinate 96,432 downwards.
TTCTGGACGAAGTGTTTGGCTTTGGACCGTTGGAGTTATTACTTAAAGAAGATGACATTGCCGACATCATGATTAACGGTCCCAAGAATATTTTCGTGGAGCGCAATGGGCGGATTGAGAAGTCGGCGGTGAACTTCAACGACGAAGAACATCTCCGCGCGGTGCTGGACCGAATCGTTTCACGAGTTGGTCGTCGAGTTGACGAGACCACTCCGATGGTCGATGCACGTCTGCCAGATGGTTCGCGATTGAATGCCATCATTCCTCCTTTGGCTCTCGATGGAACGTCATTGACGATTCGTAAATTCGGATCGAACCCACTCGGTCTGGAAGACCTGCTGAGATACGGTGCGTTCACTCCTGAGATGGCGATGCTACTCGAGGGGGCTATGCGAGCGCGTTTAAATGTGTTGATCAGTGGTGGTACTGGTTCCGGTAAAACGACATTGCTCAATATGCTTTCGAGTTTTATTGCCAACGATCAACGAATTGTTACCATTGAAGACTCGGCAGAACTTCAACTTCAGCAGGAACATGTCTTACGATTAGAAACCCGCCCTTCCAATATCGAAGGAAAAGGGGAAGTCAGTGCCCGAGACTTGGTGCGCAATGCTTTGCGTATGCGCCCTGATCGAATCATTATTGGTGAATGTCGTGGTCCTGAAACGCTCGACATGTTGCAGGCGATGAATACAGGTCACGAAGGGTCGCTCACCACAATTCACTCCAACAGTCCGCGAGATGCCATTGCCCGTGTCGAAACATTGATTCAAATGGGCGGCCTCGACATTCCTATGAAAGCGGTTCGTCAACAATTTTCTGCGGCGGTCGATCTCATCATCCAAGTGAATCGTCTCCAAGGAGGGCCGAGGAAAGTGACTCACGTGACGGAGGTGATGAATATGGAGCAGGACACCATCATTATGCAGGACATCTTCAAGTTTGTGCAGGATGGCGTATCAGAAGATGGAAAATCTTTTGGGCATTTTGAGAGCACTGGTGTGCGTCCAAGCTTTATCAGCCGACTGGAACAATCGGGGATTCGACTTCCTCAAAATTTGTTTGCGGAAAGAGTTTTGCAATAAAAGTAGGGTCGCGAACATCGCGAGGGAAAAGTTATGGACAATCCAACTATGTTAATCGCCGTTGGCATCGGCGCGTTCGGTTTCGTGGTCGCTGTTGGAATGTTCCTTCGCGAACTTTCACCTTCCACAACGGAAGATCGTCTTGCGGTTTTGACCGGTCAGAAGTCGGCGAGGAAATCGGGGGTTGGTGGTGTTGTCAAGAAGGAAGTCTTGCAGGAAGGTATGACGGGAGTGACTAACACGTTGGGCAAATATGCCGGACGTTTAGGAAACGTGAATCTCTTCTTTGAGCAGGCGAATGCGCCGTTCGGCTTCGATATCTTTCTATTGGTTTCAGTTGGGGCGGGGGTGCTGGGATTTGCGATTGCTTTGGCGGCAAATGCACCGTTTGCGTTGTGGCCGATCTGTGCTTTGTTTTTTGCAGCGATGCCCTATTTCTGGCTTTCATTTCGTCGGAAGCGTCGATTCAAATCTTTCGCTCGACAAATGCCCGATGCTATGGAACTCATTGGGCGTGCCCTTCGCTCTGGTCACTCACTGGCGTCTGGGTTGCACGTCGTGGTCGAAGAAATGCCCGAGCCCATCTGTACTGAATTTACGATGGCATATGAACAGCAAAAACTCGGAGTTCCTCTGGAAAAAGCATTGAAGTCGATGTTGTTGCGTATGCCAAACCTCGACCTGAAGTTCTTTGTGACGGCCGTTGCCATTCAGCGTCAATCGGGGGGGGACTTGGCAGAAGTACTCGACAAAATTGGATACGTGGTTCGTGAAAGATTCAAAATTATGGGTCAAGTTCAGGCATTAACGGGTGAAGGCCGAATCAGCGGAATTGTGCTGATGGCATTACCTGTGGGTCTGTTTTTAACGGTTTACTACTTGAGTCCTGACTACATCATGTTGCTCTTCACTCATCCGACAGGACGCAAAATGGCCGCTGGTGCAATTGTGCTGCAAATCCTTGGAGCCTATTCGATAAAGAAAATCATTGATATTAAAATCTGAACGATGATGTGGGCGATTGCCTGGGTCGAGTTTTCGGGGAGTTCGAAATTATGGAAGACATGCAACAGTTTTGGCCGTGGGCGATTGCCGGTTCAATCACGATTTTCGTGTATGCCGCGTTTTCGGCTTTCACGAATAAGCCCAATCGGGCCGACGAACGTCTCGATCAACTTCGCGATCCGTCACGACGTAACAAAGACAAAGAGGGAGCAGGGGGAGTTTTGGAGAAAGCGGCTCCGGCACTCTCCAAAGCGCTGCAGCCCAAGACCGAACTCGAACAGGACCGTCTCAAGATTCGTATGGCCAATGCCGGGTTTTCATCGCCGAATGCCGCGCAGATATTTCTCGCGATGAAGTTTGCCTCGTTGATCGGATTTCTGATTGTTTCATCGATGTTTGCGTATGTTCGTTGGGGAATCGGGCAAGACTTCTGGGTCACAATCGGTTTTTCAACAGCAGCAGGAATGTTCCTTCCAGAAATCATGTTGGCATTGATCAAGAGCGCTCGTCAGACGGCAATTTTTCGCGCTTTGCCAGATGCTCTCGACTTATTGGTGGTTTGTGTGGAAGCGGGACTCGGTTTGGATGCGGCGATGAGACGAGTGGCTGAAGAAATGGAAGATACATCCCCTGAAGTTTGTCAGGAACTTCACACTGCAAATATGCAACTACAGATGGGGCGTCCGCGTCGTGAGGTGTTGCACGATTTGGGGATTCGAACTGGTGTTGACGATATGCGGTCATTGGCGGCAATTCTGATCCAAGCCGACAAATTTGGTTCGTCCATCGCAAAAGCCTTGAGAGTGCAATCAGATTCCATGCGAGTCAAACGCCGTCAGATGGCTGAAGAGAAAGCTCAGCAAACCGCCGTGAAGTTAATCTTCCCGTTGGTTCTGTTCATCTTTCCGGGGATTTTCGTGGTCTTGGTTGGGCCCGCCGCCATTCAAATTATGGAGAACCTCATCGATTAGAAGTGAGTCGATTATTCGTCGGGTTCCGAAGTCTCACGCTGGAATTCTCGCATTAAAGAAGTGGCGTAGGTTCCCTTGGGAAGCTCGAAAGAGAATTTCAAGCCTTCTTCTTCTCTAACAATTTCGAGTTCCGGTACGCGGATCAAATATGGTCGGCGTGTTCCCGAAGTCAACTTTTTGAATCGTCGAAAGTCGTTCATCTCCAGCCCCGATTCGCCCAAGACGGTTTCTTCCTCCCAGAATGGTTGATCGATCGGCGTTTTCATTTTAGGACCGAACATCGGGCCGGTGATTGCGGTCGCTCCGCGATCAAACCGTTCCTGCTCTTCCGCCAAATCTTCTTCAACGACGAAAACTCCGCCCGATTTAACAACCTGCATCACGTCACCACGTTGAACTTCGTAGAGTTTGCCGGCTTTCAGACGTCGGGTTAAACAGCGGTTGAATAACTCGGATTGCACTGATGACAGGCAGAGGCGCTGCAGGTATCGTCGTTCAGAAAAGGGGACTTTCGTGAGTGGGTTTTTGCCTTGCAGTAATTCGATACCTTGAGAAAGTGTGCTACCCTCGTGGCCAAATCGCTGTTGGCCGTAGTAATTGGGAAAGCCTTTTTCGAGAATCAAATCACGAAGTTCGTGCGCTCGGCTATCGAGTGATTTGTCAATATCACGCAGTACAATTTCAAACCGGTTGCCCGCCAGATGACCAGTTTTCAATTTATTGCGATGTAAGGCCGATGAGAGAATCGTGATGTTGGGATCCTCAAATGTCTCCAGCTTCTCTTGCGTTGAGGCGGGCAAGCAGATGGTTTGAATGGTAATGGCATTACGGTCTTTAAGTCCCGCCGCGGAAGCCTCTTTCTGATTGACTCCGCAATACTTGGAGAGTTTACGGAGCGCGTCATTCGTGTTCAGGTTCCGTTTTTCAATTTTCACGAAGAGAAACTCACCCTCGCCGCAAGGCTCATATGCAGGAATTTCTTCGACACGAAAGTCTTCGGGGGTCGATTTTAATAGACCACCGATTCCCCGGAGAGGGTGGGTGAGGTATGGTAGAGTGCGTCGAGAAATATTCATTATGGATCACAGAAGGTCAAAAAATGCGATTATCGATCTCTTTGGTTGTTTGTATCATATCGTTCGTGACACTGTTCGCACACGCCGCCGACCCGATTCCCGAGCCGACTATGAAACTCCTGAAGACCTTTACGCAAGAATTGGTGGAGATCACACCGGGCAAAGGCAAGTTTCCGCAGTCATTCATGATGGGGAGCAAGGACGGACCCGAATCGGAACAACCTGTCCACAAAGTGACTTTCGAGCATTCCTTTGCGATCGCAAAGTATGAAGTTCCTCAAAACTTGTTTGAAGCCGTCATGGGTTCAGATCCGAGTCGCTGGAAAGGCCCACGCAATTCGTCCGAAATGATGACACATGCAGACGCCAAGCAGTTCTGCATAAAGCTGACTGCACTTTTACAGCAGGCCAAACTATTGAAAGAGAACGAACTGATTCGTCTTCCGTCGGAGGCAGAATGGGAATATTGCTGCCGAGCGGGAACAAAGACCGCTTACAGTTTCGGCGAGGAAGCTCGCAAGCCAGATGATGAGGGGAAAATTGCTAGTCTCCTGGATGACTACGGTTGGCATACCGGAAACGCAGCCGGGAACGATCCTCCTGTCGGAGCACTCAAGCCGAACCCGTGGGGACTGTACGACATGCACGGCTATCTTTGGGAATTCTGTGCGGATGACTGGACTGAAAATTACCAAGACGCAAAAACAGACGGCAGTTCCGCGAACATCAAGGACTCTCAGAAGATCGTCATTCGAGGCGGTGGCTGGATCGATGAATGGCCCAACTTACGATCTGCGGCACGCATGGGAGTCCCTTTGGAGACGAAGTCGCCGGCGTTAGGCTTTCGCTGCGTGAAATCGGTGAAAGAAAAATGATGCTGTGCGAAAATCGCTCTCATTCTGTCGTCTTGAACGAGTCCAGACGACATCACTCATAAAACATCACCATGAACTGTCAGGTACAGCCTGATCGACAAGAAAATCACGAACCCAAAACACCATGAGTCAGACACACGAAATTGACGGCATTACGCTCCATCTCTCGGAACCCGATCATTCGGAGGCCGAATGGATTGGTCAACAGGAAATTCTGAAACAGATGCTGGCCTGCTGGCTGGTGGTTGACGAAAAAGACCTGCCCCTTGCGCCACGACTTGTCGGGACACCGGGAATCGGAAAAACGACTCTCGCAATGGCCTGTGCGAAACAACGAGATCAAGAACTCTACATCTATCAGTGTACTGCCGACACTCGACCGGAAGATCTTCTCGTCACACCGGTTCTCGGCGAAAACGGACACATCATTTATCACGCCTCGCAACTTGTGACGGCGATGCTGCGTGGGGGAGTTTGCATTCTCGATGAGGGAAACCGTATGAACGAGAAGTCGTGGGCGTCTCTTGCCCCTCTCCTCGATCATCGTCGATACGTGGAATCAATCGTTGCCGGCATCACAATTCCTGCACATCCCGATTTCCGTTGTGCCGTCACGATGAATGTTGACGAATCCACCTTCGAGATCCCTGATTATATTCTGTCGCGATTACAACCGACTCTCGAACTCGGTCATCCCAACCGTGAAGAAGAATTGACAATCCTCAAATATCACCTCCCCTTCGCCGACGAAGAGATGCTCAATCTCACTGTCGAATTTTTGCAACAATCACACGAACTCAAGCTCGACTACTCAACTCGCGACGGTATCAATGTTCTCCGATATGCCCTCAAACAGTTGATGCAGAACCCCGAACACCCACTCGGGAAGGACGGCGTTTGGCAAAAATCTCTCGTTGCCTGTTTGGGAGACGAAGCTCTCGATCTGAAAAATCTTTCTGACAGTCGGCAACAATCGCTGGGTGGTGGTTCTGTCCCGATGGGTCTTGCAGACTTCTTCTTCTCTCCCGATAACCCATTGCATCCCGACTACCAAGAGGACGATGATGAAGAGGACGAGGAATACTGATAAACTCACTGACGAACAGAAACAGTCTGTGCATCCATGACCGTTAAACTCGAAACTATTAATTGCGGTAACTGCGGGGCTCCCTTACAGATCCCCGAGACGGCTCAATTTGTCACCTGTAATCACTGCTCAACTTCTCTTGCCGTCAAACGCATGGAATCGGTCACGCTGACTGAAAAATTAGAACAGACAAACGAACGACTCGATCAAACAGAACGACGTTTGGCAGAAATGGTTTACCGTAACGAACTCGCGGGAGAAACACGCCGTTGGGAACGGCAACGCGAAACTCTGATGGTGACCGACAAACATGGCAACAAAAGCAAACCAAGTGGACTCGCCGGTTTCTTTGTACTGATTGCCAGCATCATAATATCCCTTGTGGCGAGTAATGCAGTCGGAGGGTTAGCATTCCTGTTTATTTTCGTTGGCATCTTCGCATTCATCGTATCCTCGATCAAACAACAAGAATTCGAAAAAGCCCATCGACGCCATAAAGAAAGACGACAAGAGATCACTGACCGTTACACACAGGCCCGCGATAACAATTCTCATTCTGACTATCTACAACAACTCGAAACCGCCCCAACACCCGAAGATTTTCTTCGCAATTTGGGGGAAACATAATGACCATCTACCAAAGACCTGTCATGAAAATATTCCGTTTGTTACTGGTGGGGTGGCCGACTATTGGCACAACAGCAACACTCAGCGCTGATGTGTTTGAGCAACACACCAGCAAGTACCTCCGTCAGGTTTCTGAGAGTACGGAGGGAGTCTCAGAAATCACGCTCTCTGATCTGCACCAGCTTCAACCACTCTCAAATACCGAAACAACTCCGATGGTGGTCATTAAGACCAGTGAAGGGCAGTGGACCAAAGCCTCAATGACCTGGGCCTTTCGCAAATCAGAATCAGGCCTCACCCCGATCCTTACCATCGAACGATTTGTCACCTACCGCGACGACCTCAGTGATGTCACTGCGGCCTCGGATGAGAACATCATGCTCTTCTCAGGTTTTGCTTATGACTTTGATATCGGCCAAGTCGTACCGGCAAAGAATGGGGGAGATCTGGTCTTCACCGCAGATAATAAACAAAAAAACATCCAACTACTCGGCAGCGCGAAATTGTGGGGTGTGGATGGTTCGCAAATTCCTCAAACAGAGGATGACGAACCGCCTTCACCCACCGATCATGCCGGGGTCTTGCCGACCGACTTTGCCGGCGTCTGGAATATTTCCATCGACGGTCGATGGGCCGGACGAATGCGATTGAAAATTCAAAATGGGCGGATTATGACCGGCACCTTCACGTCAGAAGAAACGAAAAGCACCTATGAGGTTACGGGACGTGTCGCTTCACCACCTCAACATGCGAAGTTGACAATTCAACTTGATAATGCCGAGCAGGATCTGGAAACCTATATGTGGACCAAAGACAAATCGGCGATGGCCGGGGTGAGTTCACTAGCCGGGCAGACGTTCGGCTTCTACGCGACTCGTGAGAAAGAGTAAATCGGCCTCGACTCTTTCTTGCGTTTTCGCTGTTTTTGGGTTCTATTAAAGGACCGCACAACCATCCCGCTACCGGTCAATAACCGGCCCTTCCGTCGAATAAAGTTCCTCCCCAGTCAGATTTTCAACAAAGGATTGATTGATGAAATTCCGAATCACCATGCTCACCTTGTCGGCGGTTTTGCTCTCAACTTTACTGGCGACCGCAGAAGACTGGCCGCAATGGAGAGGCCCATTCAGAACTGATATTTCGCCCGCAGAAGGATTGCTCAAAGAGTGGCCAGAAGGCGGTCCTCAACTCGCTTGGACTTACAAAGACGCCGGGCTCGGGTATTCGAGCTTCGCCATTGTTGATCACAAAATGTACACAATGGGAACACGCGATGAAACAGAACATCTGTTTTGCCTCGATGCCAACACGGGCAAAGAGTTGTGGGCCACCGAGATCGGACCCTTTCTCGAAAATGGCTGGGGAGGCGGCCCTCGTAGCACTCCCGCCGTTGATGGCGATTACGTTTATACGTTCAGCGGGCAAGGTCATCTTGCCTGTCTCGAAAAAACGAATGGAAAAACAAAATGGAATGTTGATGTCAAAACATTAGGCGGCAAAATCCCCAAATGGGGTTACTCCGAATCGGTCTTGATCGATGGAGAGAAAATCCTGTGTACTCCCGGTGCCGACGATGCAACTGTCGTGGCATTCAATAAAACAAATGGCGAAGTGATCTGGAAATCTGCCGTCACGGCCAAGAATGAGAAAGATGGTGAAACACAAGAACAACCTGCCAACGCTCATTACTCATCGATCATGCCCGCCATCATCAACGGCGATCATCAATACATTCAACTCACGCAAAACACTCTATTTGGATTACAAGCCGGCACGGGAGAAGTTCTCTGGCAAACGACTTGGCCTCCCGGGCGTGTTGCCGTCATCCCGACTCCTTTGATCAAAGACAATTATGTCTACATCACATCAGGCTATGGAGCTGGCTGTAAGCTGGTCAAAATCAACAAGGACTACTCGGTGGAAGAAGTTTACTTCAACACCGAAATGAAAAACCACCACGGCGGAGTGATTCTGCTGGGCGACACGATTTACGGTCACTCCGATGCAGGTTGGCTCGCGCAGGATTTCATGACGGGGGAAGAAGTCTGGCGTGAACGCAAAAAGTTAGGAAAAGGCTGCGTCACCTTCGCGGAAGGAAATCTCTACTGCGTGGATGAGCGAACGGGAACCGTTGCCTTGGTCTCTGCGACTCGCGACGACTATATCGAAAAAGGTCGTTTCGAGTTACCGGAAAAAAGCGACATTCGCAGCCCGAAGGGCAAAGTCTGGACGCACCCTGTCGTGATTAACGGCAAGCTGTATCTCCGCGATCAGGAATACATTTTCTGCTACGACGTGAGTGCCAAGTGAGTCTTGGTTACATCTGACAGCTTCAGAAACCCTGTTAACGAGCAATCGTTTTCAGGGTTTCTTTGTTTTGTTGAGTTGTGATTCGAGTTGTTCATTCAGCACTGTAGGTCAGGGGCCTCCCTGATGAGAGTTAAATTCGGAATGCAGGAAGACAGCAGAAGTATTAACTTTGTCGGTCAGGGCTTCGGGAACGACAGAACGGGATGACTTTTGAACGCTCAATCCAACCACCAGGAATCGGGCCGATCCAATTGCATTCGCAATCGCTCAGTGTCCTCTTGCGTTGCCAATTCAAATGATCTGGCTTTCCAAAGAAGCGTGCGTGCTTCTTTTGTGTTGAGTTTCTTGAGTCCGATGATCACCCATTTTCTAATGCCCCAGTCATTGGACTGTAGATATTTGGCGAAGAACGGAAATGCGTTAGACGATCGGGCTTCTCCTATCAATTCGAGGAGCCAGACACGAAGGTCGGATGTCTGCTCAAACTCGTTGATCAGTTCTTCAACATACTCAGCCGCATTCGCCTGTAGCCAATGGAATCCATCCTCATTCGTTTGGCCATCACGCCGACGACGCATCATCTCCATGCATTTCTTGAATCCGGGGAATTTCTCTTTCAAAATCTCACTCCCCAATCATCTTGACCAGCACCCGCTTCTTGCGGCGGCCGTCGAATTCGTAATAGAAAATGTGTTCCCACGGCCCCAAATGTAATTTGCCGTCGGTGATCGCCACGATCACCTCCCGGCCCATGATCTGTCGTTTGTGATGCGCGTCGGCGTTGTCTTCTCCCGTCCGGTTATGCAGAGTTAAATTAGGAATGCAGGAAGACAGAAAATGGGTGGCGAGCGTCGTGAGAGTCTTCCGTGATGCATGCTCACACCAGCGAGAGCATGGCACCCGGCTTTGATCATTTAATCCAACCATGCGTTCGACATTCTGGAAAATGGTAGACCTGTCGATTGAGTTAGCGAAGCGTCTTCCAACACGTAAAGGCATAATTACGATTCTAATACCTGCTCGTACTCGTGCAGAACATCAAGTTCAGTCGCCCAACTTTTCAGATACTCAAAATCAATTTTCCCTTTCTGAAGTTTCAAAACTCCCCGAATGTCACGGAGATGTTTTTCAGAGCCGCCCTGTTGGTAATACGTCAATTTTTTGAGAATCACGTCTTCGGGAGATGCGAACGCGACGGTTGAGTGATCGCCAATCATAATCTGTCGGCATCTTTCAAAGCGAGATTGATCAAACGGTACGTCACTAGGAATCATGATATCCAGCTTGAGCCCCGAACTCGGATGAATGATGTTAAACATCCTCTTTGATTCAATCGCCTCCAGAACCGCCTCTTTGGAACAGTAATATTCGGGAGGAGGAAATGCCTTAAAGAGTTGGTCTACGTGTTTCTTTTCAATCCTGGCAACGATATCGACATCATTTGTAAATCGAGGTTCCCCGTAACTGATTGTGGCCATGGAACCGGTGACAAAATAGTCGATCTCCAGTGACTCGAAGATCTTGGCCGCCTCGCTCAGCAGGTCAGACGGATCCATGCGACAGTCTCCGGGCCACTTCGTGCTGAACCTCTTCATCCGACCAATGGGGATATTGTTGTTTCACAGCAGCGCGAATCATGCGGTCAGCGGCTCTCCACATTTCGAAGCCTATTTCCAAACGTTCTTGTTCAGTTTTCTGGCGTAACACATCCGCCATCTCATCACTGAGACAATTTTCTTCGTGGAAATTATGGGCTTCTTGGGGCCGACTATTCATGAGTCCCAGTCTACAGAATATCCTTCCCGGATTCCTCCTTTCCTGATTCAGAATCTTGAGGATTGATTCGCGGAACTGTTCTCGAGTTTAATGATTAGGAAGGCAGGAATTCAGGAAACATGATTTGAGTGAATGTATTCCGATGAGTATTCATCATGCTCCCAAGGAGGACCTTGGGGACGAGCGAAACGCAGAGACTGACTCGATAGGCAGTTCAATTCTGCTTTCGACAGAGATAGATATCCTCTGTGAGCATCAGCCCCAACCGCTGGACTGTTCTGGAGTTGAGTTCACGCACAAATTCGTCAGCCTTCACGATGAAGCCGGCGTCTTTCAGTCGGTCTTGATAATCAGAGCCGTAGCGGCGAACGTGATCGACTTGTCCATAATGTCGCAGTCGTTCTTCATCGCTGATGATCGTCGGATCTTCAAACGTCAGTTCATCTTCGATGGGTTCTTCAATATGGAGAGTCGTTTCTGGGAACGGAACCTGGAGAATCGCCCAGCCGCCGGGCTTCAAGACTCGATACAACTCTCGCATGGCTTTTCGATCATCGTCAACATGCTCCAGAACATGGCTACAATATATCACGTCAAAGACGTTGTCTGAGTATTCAATTTTTGTGATGTCCATCTTCACCATTGCGTTGGGATGTTCGAGATCCGCACTCAGGTAGTCGATGTGCGGCTGCGATTGAAAGAGCCGAGTGAGCTGAGTCATGGGAGCGATATGCAACATTTTTTTCGGGCGGTTGTCGAGAAAGTCCGTTTTTTGAGTGAGGTACAACCAGCTCAGGCGATGTCGTTCGAGGGCATCGCAATTCGGACATTGTGCATTCTCTCGGGGCAAGGGACCGAAGGGCTTGAATTTCCTTGATGTCTTCTGACAACAGTTACAATATCTCCCCAACCCTGTGAACTTGTTGAAGATCAATCGCTGTAGTCGGTGACGAATACTTCGACGTCTGGCGATCCACCACTGAGAGATTTTGCTGGTTTTCATTCGCGACATGATCGACAATTCAAACTCTCAAAGATCGTGTAGTAATTTTGAGCCGCTTGCGCGAGCAAGCCGGGCGTTAGAGCTTCTTCTTACCGCGGATCACGCTGATATCGCGGATAGCTTAAATCGCATAATGATACACGTCCATGAATTTCTGAATCACGCGAAGTCACCAAGCGAGAGCTTTGCAATGATTCAACATGGCAATCGGCTCTGCTCTTCTAACCCAATCTATCTTTACTCGTAAATTTTACCACAGTACAAAAATGTTGCGAACAACTTCCAAGATAAACCGTCACGCAAACCTTGCTCGATACCAAAACTCGAATCATCAGCCCAAGCGATTGCAGCTTCAAGGAAATCCTCGATGGTATGATTTTCCCAGCCACTTGCCCCACGCCCAAACTCATCAACTGGGTGATTGGCTTCGGACATTTTGTCTTCTCTTAACTTTCGCACAAACTCAAGAAACGATTCTGGCCCATCAACAGTTTCAAGCAATTTGTCGAGTTTCATCGTTATTTCACTCCCCAATCATCTTGACCAGCACCCGCTTCTTGCGGCGGCCGTCGAACTCGTAGTAGAAGATGTGTTCCCACGGCCCGAGATGCAACTTGCCGTCCGTAATCGCCACGACCACTTCCCGGCCCATGATCTGTCGTTTGTGATGCGCGTCGGCGTTGTCTTCTCCCGTCCGGTTATGCAGATAGCCGCCGGAGGCCGGGTCGGTTCCCGCATCGAACGGCACTAACTCTTCGAGCCAGCGGTCGTAGTCGGCATGCAGCCCCGATTCGTCATCATTGATGAAGACTGACGCCGTGATTTGCATCGCGTTCACGAGACACAGGCCGTCTTTGATGCCGCTCTCCGCGACAAGTCGTTCGATGTCGCGATGAAGGGAGACGATGGCCCGCCGCTCGGGGACGTTGAGCCAGAGTTCTTCGGTGTGTGATTTCATGGGAGTTAGGAATTAGGGAGTAGAAATTAGGAGTTAGTCAAAAGGTCAGTAGGTTCGGTTAGCGAAGCATAACACAACAGACATTCGCATATGATCAAAACCACTCTTGGTTCATGAGTTTTAACAGCTCAGGATTGATCGGATAGCCTGATGCAGATCCAATCACAGCATCAATACTGCAATGCGGACAAAGTGCTGTTTGCTCAGCCTCGCTTTCACCATCGACAATCCATTCCTCGATTATTGATGCCGGGAATATTTCGCAGCAGTAAAAACAGCCACATATTTCGCTTTGCTCGATTTCAAGACAGTGACGGATTGAGTGATTGTGCGCTGAAATATGATTTTCATTTGCTTCGTTCATACTACACTCTTCGTCGCGAGTAATTCTCAAACAACTCTGGTTTGTTGGGTTACGATTCGCTTTGCTTATCTAACCCGACCTACAAAAATAAGAACCTCATTGGACCAATCGCCGTCATCAATGTCACGTTGAATCGGTTGAACTGGTTTGATCCCCAAAAAATCAGATTTGTACGCGGTTATCAAGGCAAACGGTTGTCATCAGGTAGACAATGGACAACAATATGTCGTTCGGTGCGTTGATAACAAGTGTCGGGTGACGACTCGCGTTGCTCGACTAACCCGACCTACAAATTGATTACAACTTCTAACTTTATGTCTTTATTTTCAGATGAATTGACTCCTTATGAAACCGACCGCTCGCTGGACCTGTTTGGGTTTGACTTTGTTATTTGCTCTGTTTGTTGTGAGCGGAGACGCTTTCACGCAAGCTCCTAAAGATAAGAAACCAACTCCGAAGAAACCGGCGACCAAGAAAGCCGCTCCTAAAAAACCGGCACCCAAAAAAGGTCGCTCCAAGACAGTCGGCCCGGCGATCAAAGCCAACACAGCGACACCCATTGATCGCATCTCGGTGGCCAAGGGCTTCAAGGCCGAGTTGTTGTATTCGGTTCCCGGTGAAGATCAGGGGTCGTGGGTCAATCTGTGTACTGATGACAAAGGACGCCTTTTGGTCAGCGATCAGTTCGGGGGACTCTACCGCATCACCCCTCCTCCCGCGGGAGAGAAAATCAGACAGGCCGATGTCGAAGTAGTGCCTGCCGATATTCGCGCCGTCAACGGCATGGTTTGGACTCACGGCGCGTTGTACGTCGGCGTGAATGACTACGAACAGAAGATGGATTCGGGAGTCTATCGCATCACCGACAGTGACGGCGACGACATGCTCGATAAGGTCGAGACGATCCGCAAAGTTCATTCAAAAAGTGATCACGGCGTTCACGCGTTAGTGCCGACTCCCGATGGTGAGTCGCTCTATCTGATCACCGGAAACAACACAATCCCTCCTGAAATTGAAGACAGCTCACCCGTTGCTCAAATCTGGGGAGAAGATCACCTTTTGCCCAGTATGCCGGATGGTCGTGGGCATAACCGGGGTGTCTTAGCGCCGGGAGGAATCATTTATCGTCTCTCGCTCGACGGGAAGAAATTTGAAGCGGTTGCCTCAGGCTTTCGGAATATCTTTGATGCCGCCGTCAATCGCGACGGAGAGTTGTTTACTTACGATGCCGACATGGAATACGACTTCAATACTCCCTGGTATCGACCAACACGTATCTGTCTGGTGACGAACGGTGCGGAATTCGGTTGGCGGAATGGAGCCGGCAAACGCCCCCCATTCTATGCTGATAACTTGCCCGGCATTCTGGATATCGGCCCCGGTTCACCAACAGGGACCACCTTCGGCTATGGAGCCAAATTCCCCGCCAAATATCAGAATGCGTTATACGCACTAGATTGGAGTTGGGGAAAACTTTATGCGGTCCACTTGAAACCGGAGGGTGCCTCTTACACGGCGACCAAAGAAGAGTTCGTGACGGGAGCACCGCTGCCGATCACCGATGCCATTATTCATCCCGGTGATGGAGCGATGTATTTCACGATCGGTGGACGCCGGGTGCAATCGGGTTTGTATCGAGTGACCTATGTTGGCGACGAATCGACAGAGCCGGTCAAAGCCGAACCAACAAAGAGCAAAGCCCGCGACCTGAGACACAAACTGGAAGCCTTCCACGGCAAGCAGGATTCGCAGGCTGTGAAAGTTGCTTGGCCTTACCTCGACCATGAGGATCGATTCATTCGCTTTGCCGCGAGAACCGCCATCGAGCATCAACCGATGGAGACCTGGTCAGACAAAGCATTGAGCGAAGCGGATCCTGCAAAACAGGTGACTGCGTTGTTGGCATTGGCCCGCGTGGGCGGCGTTTGTCCTCAACATCGCGATGAAAAGACTCATCAAGTCGACACCGACTTGCGCGGAAAACTACTCAATGCAGTGGCATCCATTGATCTGGATGGACTGAAGGAATCGCAGCGACTGACTTTACATCGTGCCACACAGATTATCCTCAATCGCTTCGGACGACCAGAGAAGGCCCTTGTCGATCAATTAATCGCCAAGTTCGATCCGCTCTTTCCGTCCAAGTCACCGGAAGAGAACTGGTTGCTGTGCGAAACATTGGCCTGGTTGCAATCACCGACCGTGGCTGCAAAAACGATCGCCTTGATCAAAGCGGCTCCCACACAAGACGAACAAATGCAGTATGCACGTTCGATTCGTATGTTGACAACCGGCTGGACTGCCGAACTGCAGACAGCCTATTTTGACTGGTTTTTGAAGGCGGCCAACTATCGCGGCGGAGCCAGCTTTGCAAAGTTCATCGAATTTATTCGCAATGATGCAGTCGCGTCGCTCAGTGAGGCTGACAAAAAGTCGCTGGTTGATGTACTGGCGAAGAAACCGGTGAAGAAGACCGCGTTAGAGAACCTTGGTCAAGTGTTCGAGGGGCGTGAGGTTCATCAATGGACACTCGACGAACTCTCGCAAGCCGCCAGTACCGGTTTGAAGCGACGCGACTACAAGAACGGCCAGAAGATGTTTGCCGCGACTGGCTGTTTTGCCTGTCATCGCTTTGATAATCAAGGGGGCATGACTGGCCCCGACTTGACTTCAGCCGGGCGTCGATACTCGCCGCACGATTTGCTCGACCAAGTGGTCAATCCCAGCAAGGTCATCAACGAGCAATTTTCGTCGATCATTGTCGTCACCGATGAGGGAATGGTTCACACCGGCGTGGTGGTCAACTTGAACGGAGATACCATGACGCTTAATACCGACCTGACCGACCCCAATAAACGAGTCAGTATTGACCGAAAGAAGGTTGAAGAACTGACGGTCTCCAAAGACTCCCCCATGCCGAAGGGATTGTTTGATCGTATGACCAAAAATGAGATTCTCGATCTTGTCGCCTATGTGATCAGCGGCGGCGACCCCGATCATGCGATGTTCCGTTAGGGAGGTTAATTCTTTCTGTTCTCTTGGGAAATCCGTTTGATTGTCTATGATGTTGATCGAACAGATCTTCCTGGAGGATAATGAGAGAATGACCAAGCGAGAGACCGAACGCGAAATTAGCCAGGCGATGATTCGCTTCGAAAAAGAATAAATGGGGCGTGGGCCGCTGGAAGCCAAAGTCTTCATTATCGAAGACATGGTGTTGGTCCGACTGAAAGGCGTGTTGACACCGGCAGAGTTGAAGCTTTCCGATTCGGAAAACAGCGAGCGTGGCCGCCATCTGATTAAAGAAGTTCGCCAGGAATTGATTGAGAAAGCGCGTCCTTTGCTGGACAGTGTGATCCTCGATATTTGTGGCATCCCGGTGACCAGCCTGCACACCGATATCAGTTCTCGAACAGGAGAGCGGATTATTGTGTTTACGTTGGAGGAAGAGCCAAAATTTTCAGAATCGGATTGATGAAAATTTCTTTTTGAAAAACTGTCTTGTAATTTCACTAAACCTTGCCTACATTTATCCCGATACAAGTAGTAGCTGATTGGAAAGCCTTCCATGGCGGTCAAATCGGTCACTTATTTGAGAAGAAAACCGAGTTTTCGTTTCGTGAGACTTAGTGCACACGGGAAAAGGCCGGAAGATTGCAAAAGCAATCTTTCGGCCTTTTTTTGTGCTCGGAAAGAACAAAACCCTTCGAAGAATACTGCGTGGAAAATGCGCGCAGGGAAAGGTCAAGAGTGATGTTATTCTTGCAAGCTTTTCTAACACTGTGGAACAAATTCAAAGCACGGCTCGAAGGTAATTCGATCAGCGAACCTATCGATTATGGTGGGGACCCGACAGACATTTACCTTGCATAACTGATTGAGAGCCTGGCAGAACAAAACTTTTACGCGAGTAGGTTCGATACAACCGATCCTACTCAAAACCTAACCGAAATCGCAGATACTGATTCAATGAAGACCGATGCCGCACCGGATGACACGCCGGAACGGATAGGCCGACAAGAATGCCCTTCGCATTCTTCGTCGGCCTTTTTTATTAATCATTTCAAAACCACCGGAGAACGTCATGATTACCAACATTCAAGAGAGAACTCAAAATCATTACATTCAAAGTTTAAAAGAATCGCTTGCTTCTCGGAATTTGGAGTCAGCCGAGTGTCTTTTATTGATTCACCAAGACGAGGTTCTATTGGATCGCATGGGACCAGTCATGCAATGTCTGGATACGCTCGTTCTTCAGATCCCTCAGGGAGAATGGCAGTTCGGAGAGTCGCATCTCGCAACTGCAATTTCCTGGGCGATTCAAGAATCCGGAATTCGCAGTCTCTATGTTTGCGGACATTCATTCGCGACTTCAGACGATCCCACGGAGCGTTCATCAACTCTCTCCGAAGGTGAGTATGATCACGACGAAAATAGTGACCGTCTCTGGATGCTTGGGCGACTCCTCGATAACCAGGATCGTTTGCAACGTGCAAAAACATATTTCGCAAATCAAATCGATCTGCTTATCGATCTTCCTCCCGTTCAAACGGCGATTCACAACGCGGAAATTCGGTTGCATGCTTTATTTTTCTTAGCACAAGCGGGAGCTTTCATGTCTTACAACCCAAACACTCAAGACTATCAACCGCTCATTCCAGACGAAAATCGAATGTAACTCAAGACTGAGCTATCTACTCGCAATTTAATATTCAGTGAAGGAAATACCATGTCGTCGATCAGCCCAGTTTTAGAAAACGAATTCAAGCCTCTCTCATCTCCTGAAGCGACACCGATCAGTGTGGCCTACGGCGATGGAATCGGTCCTGAAATCATGAAAGCGACTCTCGAAATTCTCGAGGCAGCCGGTGCACAACTCGACATTGAAAAAATCGACATCGGTGCTCAAGTCTATGAGCAAGGTCACAGCTCGGGGATTGCGTCAGAAGCTTGGGATTCACTGCGACGAACCAAAGTGTTTTTGAAGTCTCCGATTACGACTCCCCAAGGTGGCGAGTATAAAAGCCTGAACGTGACGGTCCGAAAAACTCTCGGCTTGTTTGCTAACGTCAGGCCGTGTGTCTCTTATCACCCGGTTGTCGAAAATCTGCATCCTACGATGGACGTTGTGATCGTGCGAGAGAATGAAGAGGACACCTATGGCGGCATCGAACACCAGCAAACTGATGAAGTGGCTCAATGTCTGAAGTTGATCACCCGACCAGGCAGCGAACGGATTTGTCGATACGCCTTCGAGTATGCAGTGGCCAATAATCGGAAGAAAGTCACCTGCATGACCAAAGACAACATTATGAAACTGACCGATGGGTTGTTCCATAAAGTCTTTGAAGAAGTGGCTGCTGAATATCCCCAAATTGAAAGCGAACACTGGATCATCGATATCGCAGCCGCGAAATTGGCGACCGCCCCCGAAGAGTTTGATGTGATTGTCACTCCTAATCTTTACGGCGATATTCTCTCCGACATCGCCATTCAGTTGACGGGTTCTGTGGGAATGGGTGGCTCAGCGAACATCGGAGATGGGATCGCCATGTTTGAAGCGATTCACGGCTCGGCTCCTCCGATTGCCGGTCAGAACATTGCAAATCCTTCAGGGCTACTCAATGCCGCCGTGATGATGTTGGTCCACATTGGGCAGCCTGCGATTGCCGAGAAAATTCAAAATGCTTGGTTGAAGACAATCGAAGACGGCATTCACACAGAAGATATCGTCTCCGAGAAGCAGACGAAGCAGACAGTCGGGACGCAAGAATTTGCGGCGGCTGTGATCGAACGACTCGGTCAAAAACCAGAAGGGTTGAAAGCGGTCGAGTACAACTCCGATAGTCACGGCGAATTGAAAGTTACCATCAAGCCGACAGTTCCTGCGGTCAAGACTATGGTTGGTGTCGATGTCTTTGTCCACTGGCACGAAGTGAAGCCGGATGACTTGGGAGCCGCGCTGGAATCGATCAGCAATGATGATCTCTCAATCAAAATGATTACGAACAGGGGCGTGAAGGTCTGGCCGAATGGTTTCCCGGAAACTTTCTGTACCGATCACTGGCGATGCCGATTCAAATCGTCCGACGATCAGCCGATTTCACATCAACAGATCATCGATCTCTTGTCACGGATTTCGGCCGCAGGAATCGATTTCATTAAAACCGAGCATCTTTGCCTGTTTGATGGCAAGCCGGGCTATTCCCTCGGGCAAGGAGAGTAAATCGAAAGAAACGCAGTTTTGAAGATTCTCTAGTTCATCCGTAACCACTCGCATAAAGGAACCCAATGGAAACCTCTGTCTTCGACAGTCTACTCAGTCCGGCCATTTTGTTTTTGTTTCTAGGTATGATTGCCACCTGGATCAAATCCGGGTTGGAGTTGCCCGATCAAATCTCGAAGTTTCTCTCTGTCTACTTACTGATGGCAATCGGTTTTCATGGTGGAATGGAACTTTCTCACAGCGGACTGACAAGCGAAGTTGGTACGGTGATGTTGATGACAATGATCGCTGCGGCGTTGGTGCCGTTGTGGTCATTCTTCATCTTGCGACTGAAACTCGATGTTTATAACTCGGCTGCCATTGCCGCGACTTACGGGTCGATCAGCGCGGTGACTTTTGTGACCGCGGTGAGTGTCTTGAAATCACTCGACATCGCTTATAGCGGACATATGGTGGCGGCGATGGCTTTGATGGAGTCACCAGCGATCATCGTGGGAGTTTTGCTGGCCCGTTATTATGCGATCCCGCAAGGAGATCAACCCGTCAAACCCAACATGAATTGGCGAACTCTGTTTAAAGAAGCTGTCGGCAGTGGGCCTGTCGTTCTGTTAGCAGGAAGTTTGTTGATCGGTTTGGCTTCCGGGGAGAAAGGTTGGCTGAGCGTGAAGCCAGTCCTTGGTGATCCGTTTACGGGAGTGTTGGCACTCTTCCTGTTGGACATGGGGATTAATGCTGCGAAACATTTGAGCAAGTTGCCAGAATCAAGTTTGTTTCTGTGCCTGTTTGCGATTTGTGCCGCTCTCGTGCACGCCGGCCTTGGAATCGGTGCCGGATTCATTCTCGATGTCAGTAAGGGAGACGCTTTGTTGTTGGCGGTTTTGTTTGGAAGTGCCAGTTATATCGCCGTGCCGGCGGCTGCGAAACTGGCCTTACCTCAAGCGAACCCCGGCATCTATGTGCCGATGTCTTTGGGGATCACGTTCCCGTTTAACGTGGTGGTGGGTATTCCGCTGTATCTGATGATGATCAACTTTTTGTGGTCTTAAAATCGCCTTATCCCTAGTGAAGCCCTGCCTAGTATGAGGTTTGTTCTCAATTTTCGATTGGAGCGCCGGAGATAGTGCCGATACAATAGAAAGCTCTACACCAAAGCCCTCCGAGGAACCTCATGGCCGCTCAACCTTGCGAATATCATCGACAGTTCAGCCGACGGGAGATCCTCCAGGTCGGGAGTTCGTCGGCACTCGGATTGGGAATGGCGTCTGTTTTGTCACATCAGGCAGAGGCAGCCGCTCCTATTCCCGCCAAAGCAAAATCGGTCATCATCATTCATCAGACGGGTGCTTGCAGTCATCACGAT
Source organism: Planctomycetota bacterium (assembly GCA_030836185.1). GTDB lineage: Bacteria > Planctomycetota > Planctomycetia > Planctomycetales > Planctomycetaceae > JABURQ01. Next base: position 75,709 of record JAURQH010000059.1, on the reverse strand, counting down.
ACCTTCGACATGAAGTTGGATGCCCCCAAAGAAATACGGGGTGAGTTCGCACCAATTGACACGGCGACCCCCGGCTTCCAAATCTGCGAACATTTGCCCAATCTTGCAAAACGCTCGGATAAGTATGCCGTCGTACGAACTTTGTCTCACAAAGACAACAATCATTTGATGTCCACTCATCATATTCTCACGGGAACACGACAGCCCGGAGGGTTCTTCGACAAAATCGCCTCGCGCGATGACTGGCCCGCGTACTCAGCAGGTCTTGCTTTTCTCAAGCCGCGACACGATGGCTTGCCGACCGGAGTCAACTTACCGACTTATCTCATGCAAGGCCCATTACTGTGGCCCGGTCAACACGCTGGCTTCCTGGGACCAAAATATGACCCCTGGCAGATTAAAGGAGATCCGAATAATGAAGATTTTCGTGTTGATAGCTTAAGCTTGTCGGAGGGGATCAGTGTCAACCGCTTGCAGAATCGCAAGTCACTCCTCGGCGAACTCAACAAACAACGAGCGGCTCTTAATACTTTGGCCGAAACGCGAGGACTGGCCAAGGATCAGGAATTGGCATTTTCGCTACTCACGTCGAGCAAGCTTGCAGCATCTTTCGAGATGCACCGGGAAACAGACGAAGTCCGCGACCGATATGGTCGACATATGACCGGACAGTCTTTATTACTTGCCAAGCGCTTGATCAAAACCGGTATCCCTGTGGTGCAGGTGAATGTGGGTGGCGCACAAAACTGGGACAACCATGGCAATATTTTTAAGACTCTGAAAGATCGTTTGTTACCGCCATTGGACCAAGGGCTATCCGCCTTACTGGATGACTTGGAGCAGGAAGGACTGCTCGACGAAACGCTGGTCTATATGTCAGGAGAATTCGGGCGCACGCCAAAAATCAACGGCAAGGCAGGAAGAGATCACTGGGGGCCGTGCTTCTTCGGATTATTTGCAGGAGCCGGCGTGCAAGGGGGACAAGTCATCGGGACTTCCGACTCAGAAGGCGCGTATCCCATCACAAAAGCATTTGCCCCTGATGATGTGGGGGCGACGATTTATGAATCACTGGGCATCGACCCGCATTCAGTCGTCCGCGACCGCCTCAATCGCCCCGTTCACCTCAACGCGGGTAACGCAATCACACCGCTATTTACAGGCGAGAGTGTGTGAAGTTCGCTGGGTTGTGTGGGTTCATCTCAACGCGACCGAGGCTCGACGCCCAGCAGATGCCTGACAAAAAAGTCCTGTCGCCGCCTCGCCGCATACGGTCGCTCACCCACTCCATGACCGGCTCCCGGAACGACTAATAAATCGAAGTCTTTGTCGGCTTTGATGAGCGCGTCAACAACCTGCATCGTCGAAGCGGGATCGACGTTGGTATCGATCTCACCGACAGTAAGGAATAATTTTCCTTCGAGGTTATCGGCATGGGTGACGTTGGAATTGTCGGCGTAATGCGGGCCCATCTCACCCATCCAGGCTTCATTCCACCAGATTTTGTCCATGCGGTTATCGTGACATCCACAGTCGGCGACCGCGACGTGATAAAATTTAGGGTGAAAGAGCAACGCCGCCAAGGCGTTCTGTCCGCCGGCCGAACCTCCATAAATCCCGACGCGTGAGAGATCCATAAACGGATACTTCTTCGCAGCCGCCTCAATCCAACGAATACGATCCGGGAAACCAGCGTCCTTCAGATTCTGCCAACAGACATCATGAAATGCTCTGGATCGCCAGTTCGTCCCCATACCGTCAATTTGTACGACGATAAAGCCCAACTCGGCGATCTGTTGAGCCGAATAATAAGCATTGAACGATTTCGGGACAAAATGATCGTGCGGACCCGCATAGATTTTCTCAATCACCGGATACTTTTTCGATGGGTCGAAGTTCGTCGGACGATGAATGATTCCCCAGATATCGGTTTTGTCGTCGCGTCCTTTCGCCACAAATCGTTCTGGCATCCGCCAACCCTTCACATTTTCTAATGGACTGATATCAGAGGTTTCGAGTTGGCAGATCAGTTGACCATCCTGCGAACGACGAAGTTCATGCACGGGTGGCAAATCGACGCGACTATAGCGATCAATGTAATACTCTCCATTCGGGGAATACTCCAACTCATGCGTCCCATCGGCTTCCGTGAGTCGCACCAGTTCGCTGCCGTCAAAGTTAATGCGGCAGTAATGAACGTGATAAGGATCCTGATCTTTATCACGTCCGCTGGCTCGAAACCAGATTTGTGCATTCTCGACATCAACGCGATCAACGCCTCTCACTACCCATTCCCCTTGAGTGATCTGGTTTTTAAGCTCCCCGGATTTGGCATCAAACCGGTAAAGGTGATTCCAGCCATCTCGCTCTGACATCCAGATAATTTCTGATCGTTCATCGAGAAAATAAGCAAACTGTTTGCGGGAATAATCGATGAACGTCTCGCTCCGGTCTTCGATAAGAGACTTGGCCTCTCCGGTCGTGGCATCCACGCCGATCACACGCAGCACCTGATGCCCGCGTTGGTTGTAAATCAATGTAAAGCGGGAAGAATCAGCAGACCAACGCAGTCGATCAATCCGCCAAGGATTAGAAAAGTGCTTGTCGTCAATCGGGGTTTCGCCTTGAGTGTTCAAATCAAACAGTCTCGGTTTGGTCATGGCAATCTTGTCTCCCGGCTTCAAATACTGGTGCGATTTGAGTCGGGGTTGGACTTGGTTTTTTGGCGAGGATTCGATCATGTAGACGATATGATCCTGCTCAGGTTTCGTATCCATAACAATAAACCGAGTGGAATCGGGAGCCCATAAAATGCGGATGTTCTGCAACGCATCGTTTGTTTGGAAGTTTTGTGTGGTCTTCTTGTCTTTCGAGAAAGCGACGAGTTGGCCTTCCTTCAATTCAATGGTCCAATTCCCATCGGGAGAGGTCGCGCCAGAACGGGCATCGCGTTGACGGGTATTGCGGCTCGATTCTCGGCGACTTTTAAGAGCGGGGGGCAACGTCTTTTCGAGCTTGGAGAGTTTCTCAGACTTCGGATCATATGCGAATGACTTGTTATCAACAGTGAATAACACGGAGCCATCAGCATTCACATCGAGTGTCTTGATGGGAATGTCGCCCGGATTGATTTTTTGCTGCAATTCTTTCGAGAGTACCCCCGCCAGCCGGTCATGATCGAATGCAATCTTTCGGCTTCCCCTCTCAGCATCGACGAAGATAAATCGCCATGTCTCTTCCGGGGTTCTCACGCGATACCAAAATCGATCTGCATCGGGCACCCAATGCAAGTCGATTTTTTCATTGAGGACCTTGCCATTGGTTTTTTGACGCAATGTTGCAGCGTTTTGATAATCCTGTTTTGTCCCCTCTGCCGACAACGTCGAGGAGAGTGCGAAAAGAAGGTAGAGTAGAAGCAGTCGAGGCAGAAATCGCATAGGAGAGATTCTTTGAGGTGTCGAGGAATAAAGTCTTCCATCCTACTCCAAAAATGAATCCAATAACCACCACACGAAAGATTCTGCGGCCCGTTCATTCAAGTTCGCGTGAGGTTTCCATTCGCAACGACGTTGCTATTTGAGTGGTATTGAATCAATTCGACTTTCGATCTCATTCCTCGCTGCGGGCGGCGATTGTCGTTATGCTACGGCTTGTCTTGCTGATGCTTCCTTTCTGCTCGGAGAAACCCGAATGAAAACGATCTCATTCACCACTCTGTTGACGATTGCTCTCGTTATTTTGATGGTCGTTCCCGCGAACGCACAAAACAAAAAGCAGACACCAAAACTTGCTCCCAACACAAAAACCATTAAGGACATTGAGTATTCGAAACCGAACGGCAAGCCGCAATTACTCGACTTGTATCTTCCCAAAAAGGGAGACGGCCCGTTTCCGGTCGTCATGTGGGTGCATGGTGGAGGTTGGAAGAACGGCAGCAAAAAGAATTGCCCGGCGACCTGGCTCACCAATCATGGCTTCGCCGTCGCGAGTATCAATTATCGACTCATCCCCACCCAATGGCCGGCACAAATCGAAGATTGTCGCGCGGCGGTCCGCTGGTTACGATTCGACGCCGACAATCACAACCTCGACCCCAACCATATCGGCGCGTGGGGTGGTTCCGCTGGCGGTCATCTTGTTGCACTGATGGGAACATTGCCTCTTCCTGACGTTGAAACGACCACGAGTCGTGTGCAAGCCGTTTGTGACTGGTACGGCCCGACTGACCTGTTGACAATGCCTCCAAACGTGGTGTCAGAAAAACGAACCAAAGAACAGGTCGCTCAGTCAAATGGTGCCAAGTTGCTCGGCGCGCCCGTCTGGACGATTCCCGAAAAGGCGATGGAAGCCTCCGCGTTTCATCAGGTGTCGAAAGAGGATGCTCCTTTCCTGATCATGCATGGCGAGAAGGATCCGGCAGTGCCGATCGTTCAAAGTGAGATGTTACACGCTCGGCTAAAGATGACAGGCGTCGAGTCGACATTGCACATCGTCAAAGGAGCAGGTCACGGTGGAAAAGAGTACCGCACACCCGCGGTGCAAAAAATGATCCTTGAGTTTTTTGAGAAACATCTGCATGCTAATTAATAATCGTTTCCAATACTCCAAATTGACTCCGAGAAATCACTATGAATAAGCTGCTCACTTCGCTCTTGATCTTTTGCTGCGTGGGTTTGTTGACTGAAAAGTTGGATGCTGCCAAACGCCCGAACATTCTGTTTATTCTGGTCGATGATCAATCGCCGTTTGATCTGAAGGTCTACAACCCTGAGTCGAAGCTGGAAACGCCCAACATTGACCGCTTGGCCCGTGAAGGAGTCGTCCTCGACACGGCCTATCAAATGGGATCGTGGAGCGGTGCGGTCTGCACGCCTTCTCGTCATATGATCATGTCCGGTCGTACCGTTTGGCATCTTCCCGGCAAGCGAAATCGTAAGAATCATCCCAATGAGGGTAACAAAGAACTCGTACCCCCCGATCTGGCCGACTTCACCATGGCGGCCGTCTTCAACAACGCTGGCTATGACACCATGCGGACCTGCAAAAACGGGAACAGTTACGAAGCGGCCAACAAACTTTTCACCATCCGCAAAGATGCCACCAAACGTGGAGGGACTGCCGAAAGCGGAAGCGAATGGCACGGCGACCAAGTGATGGATTATCTCAAGCATCGTGAAGCCGGTCACGACGAAAATCCATTCCTGATTTATTACGGCTTCTCACATCCTCACGACACCCGCGATGGCACTCCCGAACTGCTCAAAAAATATGGAGCCGTCAACCACACCGACAAAAACTCTCCTCCTGCGGAAAATCCGTTGCAACCAAAGTTGCCCGTCAATTACTTACCCGAGCATCCTTTCCATCATGGGCACCCCGGTTTGCGTGATGAAGTGGCCGTGTCGGGAGTTTGGGAACGCCGCGATGAACGAACCATTCGCAACGAACTGGGACGCGAGTTTGCGTGCAGCGAAAATATCGACATTCAGATCGGTCGGGTGCTGAAGCAGCTTGAAAAAACGGGGGAGATCGACAACACGTGGATCATTTACACCGCCGATCATGGTATGGCCATCGGTCGTCATGGATTGCAAGGCAAGCAAAACCTTTATGAACATACTTGGCGAGTTCCTTACATCGTGAAAGGTCCGGGAGTTCCCGCCGGCGTGCGAGGTACGGGAAATATTTATCTTCTCGATACTTTGGCGACGCTCTGTGATATCGCCGGTATCACTGCTCCCAAAACCAATGAAGGAAACAGCTTTCGTTCCGTCTTGGAAGGAACTCAGAAAACTGTTCGTGATACGTTGTTCGGCGTCTATTGTGGAGGAACCAAGCCGGGGATGCGGTGTGTTCGCAAAGGAGACTGGAAGCTTATCAAGTACGATGTGCTCGACGGCAAAGTCCGCGAGACGCAATTGTTTAATCTCGTCGAAAACCCGCACGAGTTTCTCCCTGAGCATCACGATCCCAAGGTCATGGAAATGACGGGCATCAAGCCGCAACCTCACCAGACAAACTTGGCCGGTGATCCTCGTTATGCCAAGAAACTGGCCGAAATGGAGGCATTGCTGTTGGAGAAGATGCAAACTCTCGACGATCCCTATCGCTTATGGGATCAACCGAAGTAATCTTACCACCTAGGCAACTGAGCCTGACAGACTGTGGACACACTCAATTCGAGTGCGAATCGTTCCACATTTGTTAACACCGAGCAGTTTTCCGTTTTTTGCCGATGGTGCCCCGTTTTTGGACCTTCGCAATGTAAGGGACGGCATCGGGGACTTTGCAGGCGGTCTCACCCATATCGATGGTTACTTTGCCGATTTTCTCTGCGGATTGAATAGCGGTTTCTGTTAACGGAGCGATATAGCAGGCAACCGAGATCACAAAGTTATTCATCCAATAACGAACTCGATTCGGCGATGTATGAATTGTTTTCTCAACCCGCTTGAGAAGCTGTTTGATTTCTTTGAGGTCGAGAGCATCATCATCGGTGATCGAAACGAGACCACTGAATGTGGCCCAGCCAGCCACCGCGACTTCTTCCTTGGTGCTTGCCATCCACTCGATGGCAAGATCGTGACCATGTTTGCTCTCAGCGGCCAAACCGGGAATCGTGTATTCTTGCAGCGTCGGACTGGTCGCCTGCTTCAACCATTTTCTTAAGAGAGTCTTCGTTATTTTCTGACTGTCGGCCATTAAGCCGGCCAGATACATCGCGTCGTAAACTCCCGAATCGTACAACTCCAACGCGAGTTCGTGATCGTTGCCGACCTCCTTTTGGATCTTCTTCAGATCTTCAATTTTTACGCCGTACAGTGGCCCGACGACGCCGTGTCTTTTCAATGTGTTGCAATAGCGATCACTGCCCAATGGCTTTATTTTTTTAAGGAGGGATCGCACGTTCATACTTTACTCCGTTCCGGCTGGTAGACACCGTTGCATGATCATGATCGCGTATGCAGTCCCGTACGGTTGGTGGTAGTTGTAGAATGGGTAATCCCACCAACTGCCATCTTTTTCTTGTCGGTCGAGCATGAGCTTTGCCATATGAGTCTGGAACAAAGTTCGGTCGGCTTCCTCGGGGACCAGATCGAAACTCTTGGCCGCGTAGTAATGGCCGAAGTAGTAAAAATAACCGGCCACCGAAAACCAGGCTTCGTGCGGGATCGGCCGTTTGCGACCAATGTCGAGCCAACCGTTGCGGGAATACAAGCGATGTTGCCAAGCGGTGATCACCTCGCCGGTAATGTCTTCGGCTCCCCACAACTTCAGCGCCAGATTACAGGCTTGAGATCGTCCCAAAGAACCACCGGGACGGTTAATTCCATACACGGGTCGTGCTTTCAAATACTCGCCATACAAGTAGGTGTATCCCGCCAACTGTTGCCGTCTGGTCGATTTGATCGCCCGTGTGACCAGCCTTTCAGGAGGCGTGTATCCAGCCTGCTTGATTTCATCGAACGCAACGAGCACAGCGGCATTCACAAAACTGATTGAACTGCTGGAAGGCTGTTTGGTCTGATAACGAAAATCATAGTATCCCCAGCCCCCGTCCACTGATTCATATTTGCCTAGTTTGAGAAACTGATCTTCCACGAGCTTGGCAATGGTCGCCAACTTTTCATCATTCCCTTTGGCTCGATGATGCAATTTGGCCAACGCCTCTAACGCATAACAATGTGCCCAGACATTGTACATGGCATCTCCCGATGCTCGTCGGACGCGCAGCAGATTGGCAAATAGCCATGCCTCTCCCTGATCAATGGCCTTGATCACCCCCGGGGCATCGCCTCCCGTTTCAATCAGCGCCGAAACGCACAACGATGTTACGGCAGCACGAAAACCATGATGCGCACCGGGAATGGGGGCATAGATATTGAGTCCTTTGGTGCGCGTCGCCGAACCCCACGAACCATCCTTATTCTGAAAATCGAGCAGGAAGGCAACCCCCTGATCAATCGATTCCTGAATGGTCTTACGTGAAATGGGATCAATCGGCGCCGCTTTGGGAACAGACTCAATCCATGAAGGTTTCTTGGAAGTCTCCGAAGCTTTCGGTTCAGCATCTTCTGCCGAGACCGAAAGGCTGAAGCCCAATATGACCGCGCAGCCAACAAGTCGGAAAAAAAGTGTTCGCTCCATCGCGTTTATTCCTTCTTCTCGTCTTTAAGTTTGACGACAAAATCAGCAGTCATGCCGGGCATCAAACGCTCAGGACGCTGCTTTAAAGTCAGCGTGACTTTACCATCAAACGTTCCAGGGCTGATGGGGACCAGCGAGATGCTGGCGACTTTAGCGGGAATTTTCACATCAGGAAACGCTTTGGGAACCACGTGACCTTCGAGGCCAACTGCAAGATCTTTGAGTTTGTCTTCCGGGACATCAATGAGTAATGAAACAGGGCCAGGATTAACAATCGACATAATGACCTGGTTGGCATTCACGCTACCTCCCGGGCGAAGGGCTTTGTCCATCGTGGCGACTTGAGCCCACTTACCACGACTGGCTTGACCGTAATACACAATTCCCTCTTTGGGAGCAGTCACGGTCAACAAATTACGATCTTGAACCAACTCTTCCAGTTCTTCCTGAGCACGATCAAAGGTGATTTGTTGTTGATCGAGATCGTGCTGCTTCCGTCGCATATTGATTTCTTGCGAGGCGAGACTTTTTTCAGTTTCCAACAGAGTTTTCTGTGTCTTCTCTTCGGTTTGTACTTTCTGTCGCGGGATGTCGACGGTCAATGTTCTTTTGGTGCGTTCTTCTGATCGTTCGACAAACTGCTTCATCTCTTCCACATCGCGCTTGGCCCGTAATAAAATAATCTCTTCCGTCTCTTCGGTCAGATCATCTTCCTTGTACATTTGTGTCAGTTGATCCAGCTCTTCGGTCACATATTCCAATCGATATTTGGAATTCTGTAATGATCGTGCGGCAGATTCTTTCGAGTTAGGCAATGTGACTTTGAGGTAGTAATCAAGATCCTCTTGCGCATGTTGACGTGTGCGCTCGGTAATTTTGCGATCCATCGGGAATGTCTTGTCCGCAAATTCCAATTCTTCCTGAGCGAGTTTCAAGGAAAGACTGGCTGCATATTGCGACCGACGTAAATCTTCGATCTTGCGGTCAATGTCTTCCGTCTCTAATTGCAGGATGACATCTTCAGATCCAACTTGAGTCCCATGAGCAATCGCTTCTTTCACTTTAAGAGACGACCATGCTTCAGGGCGAAGAATTACTTCCGTCACATCTTCTGAGACAAAGACACCCGCCAATTTGAGCTCTTTCTTTTCCGGCTTCTTCTCTTCTTCTTTTTTCTCCTCGGATTTATTTTCCTTGGTTTCAGCAGCCGTATCGCTCTCTTTTTTCTTTTCCTCTTGAGCGGGTAAGACGGAAGTGGAAATCAGTACCGCGAAAATCGTCAATCCGTGAAGACACCTGTTGCGAATCATTGGTTACCTGCCTGTCGAGAAAGGTCAATATCGTCTAAATCTTTGGCCGTGATGACCCAAAGAGAAATTTCAATACCCGAGTTTGACGCATTTTGTGCAAAAAACCAACATCGTTTTTAACGATTCAGCGCAGATTACCCGCTTTCCAAGCTCACGAACTCTCACCAAAGCATGATGACATCGTCGAGGGCTTTGAGGTGCTCATAGATTTCTAAGACCTGGTCACTATTATCGACAAACGGCTCCATGGTCACCGAGATATGACGACCGCTGGTAGTTTCCCGCGTGGTGTGCTGAACCTCGATCGCTCGACCAATCACCAGCCGAGCGGAATTGAGAACCCGTTCGACGAAGTCGTTTCGCTGCCAACCAACCACTTTGAACATGTATTTCCCAGGAAATACATGTGTTGATTCGAGGAGATTTTGAGCTTGATCGTGGTCCATAATGGCCTCAATGGTTTGAATAGGCGGGGCTGCCCTTTGTCGTATATTCTAGGAAAATCGTGATCCCTGAAGTGATGTGAATTCTAAGTGTCCCTAAAAAAACGGGACACGGAATTTCAAAACCTCTTCGCAATGGCCGTAAACTGTTTTCTGGGTATTACTTGCAGCATAAACTCTGATCGTAGAAACAATGTCAAAAAGTGCCTTATAAGTCAATCAAGAGGGTGCTATAATGATCACAAGCCATCGAGAGCGATCTTTACTCGATGATCGGCAATAGAAACAACCCTTCTCAGGGTATTACACATTTTATGCGACGACAGGAGAGGTTGAAAATGTCCATTAACGTCACCGAAAAAGCCGTTGGAGAGATCAAACGCGTCATCACCGAACAGAGCATGGGTGAAAACACGTGTTTGCGCATCGGAGTCGCCGGCGGGGGATGCAGTGGCTTCCAGTATGCCCTTGGTTTCGATGAAAAAGTCGACGATGTGAATGACCTTGTCACTGAACAGCATGGCATCAAAGTGCTCGTTGATAAGAAGAGCGACCTGTTTCTCGACGGAACAACTATCGACTTCTACGAAGGTCTCGAAAAACGAGGCTTTACATTCGATAACCCGAATGCTGTCAAAAGCTGCGGCTGCGGAAGCAGCTTCTCTGCGTAGTCGTCGGTTAATCAATGGATTCACAGCAAACAAGGCCGTGCTCGAATGTCGGGCGCGGCTTTTTTTATGTCCTCACCAAAATCAAATGACGAATGCTCACAGCGCTCAAATATCTCTGGGCCTTCCCCACAACATCGTTGGGATTGTTGTTAGTTCTACCAAATTTACTCACTGGTGGACGCAGCCAATGGGTCGATGGTGTTCTCGAACTGCACGGCGGAATGGTCAACTGGATATTGACTCGACTGGTTCCGTTGCCGGGTGGTGCATCGGCGATGACTTTGGGACATGTCGTGATTGGACGCGATCTTGGTTGTCTCGATCAAACCCGCGCACACGAACGAGTCCATGTGAAACAAGTGGAACGCTGGGGAGTGTTTTTTCTGCCAGCATATCTGCTATGTAGCGTATGGTTGCTCTTGCGAAGAAGAGATGCCTACCGTGATAATCCCTTTGAACGGGAAGCGTTCGGGATTGATTCGTTGCCTCATCAATAAATATCAGCTCTGGTTTGATTCTTTAACTTCATTTAATTTTTTGCTTGCCCGATACAAGCTCCATCCTAAAAACACCACAAGAATCCCAATCAGTGGAAACAGCAATAAGGGATTATTGATAATCTGTTTTGTGTTCCAATATCGATCTAACGGAGCCACCGACAGTTCGATCTCTGGGCCAAGCTCAGCCACTTCGGGAACAACTCCTTCAGCCAGCATCATCTCGATGGCAGCAGTATCATAGTCGGGTGATGATTGTCCCTGACTGCCGTAATGAAGCTCATATTTTTCACTCTCCTCTGCCAGAAAAACGATCTGGTGACAAGGACCGGCGGCTTTCAGATCCTCGATCAGCAGTGGAGTGGAGTCACGATTTTCGATCACGAGGCGATAAGCTCCCTGTTGGCTTTCAGGGAACTTGAGTGTCAAGTTTGTGGAATCATAATCACCAAACTGAAAATCGAAGATGCGACCTTCCTGGATCTGACGCCATTCGACCTTTCCCGAACGCACAGCAAGAAACTCCAACCTGATTTGGCGAGAGAAATTTCGGTCGCTCGTTCGCAATGTCACTTCTGACAAGGGTTGACGATCCGATTCAAATTCGATCAGTGTTTGACCGGTCATTTCATCCTCTGATGTCTGAGTCACTTCGATGTACCACTCTCTTACAAGCAGTCGAGTAGGGGCCTGTTTTTCTTCGTTCGCAATCAACCAGAGTTCGTCAATGCGAAAGGGTCGACGTTCGATCACAAAATGTTCCAAGCGCGAATTCTCTTCGTCTCCTCGTAATTCCCGCGTCAACTGTATTAGTTGAGACTTCTGCTCGCTGGTTGGGTTTTCAATCACCAAGCGAAACTTTCGAAAACTGGTTTCGGGGATTGTCACAATCGTTCGACGAACATCCATATATTGCGAATAGTCGAAAATCACATCATCGACCAGCAGTCTCTCATTGTCTTTGCCAATACCGATGACGCGCACTCTTTGCTCAAAATTCTTGAGAGGTGTGCGGACTTCAATTTTTGTCGGCGGGGCAGAATATTCTTTTAATGCGATCTCAACAGCGAATTGCTCGTCGGAAACATCGAGATCCACATTCCTGGCTCTCCAACTTCTTTCAAGAGTTTGCGTTCGAGTAGCGGGTTCTAACCTCAGTTGAAAAGAAACATCACGTCCACGCGAGTTGAGAACTCGGAGCGAGGCAATATTCCCGAAAAGATTACGATAGACCTCTGCATCAAGCGCAACGGCGACAAGAACATCGGTCGCTCCGTCTTCGAATTCCAGAGAAATGGGTTTCTTCCAAATTGGTGGCAATGTACAGAATGCTGTTTGCACACCTAGACCAACAACGACTAAAGAAGTCAGGATGGAATGTTTCATGACACCTTCTCATCTGTGTGTGTTGGTGATTCATCCTCGATGGCGAATCGATCCTGGAACTTTAGATACGCAAACGAACCCGCCAACACCATGATACCAAGCACGATGAAGGCAACAATACGATAGATTTGATCGAGAGTCGCCAAATCGTCGAAGAAGATTTTCCACGCGACCACTGCAAACAAACTAAGCCCCAGATAACGGGTGATCTTCAAGTTCTTGCGAATCCCCACCAGAATCATCGTCAAGGCATAGGCCGTCCAGAGAATCGTGATGCCACCGGCTCGCAAGCCGGGAATGAAGTGATTGAGGAACGTGTTGAGCTCCAGGCTTGTCGAAAGGAACACGGAAATGATCGCCGAGATACCGAGAACTTTACCAAGTTTCACTTCATCATCGTTTCCTCCCAAAATGCTATAAGCAAAGAAGAGGAACAGAAAGACTACGCCGAAGTCCAGTAATCGCATACTGGCATCAAAAAATGAATACGCGCCTTCATATAGAAACTGGTGCAGTTCCCACGAAGGCATGTCCCAAGCGAGTAATTTGAACAACACGGACGTCACGCCGAGTCCTAGCAGCATGAGTGATGTTTGACTTGAAGTGCGACGATAGTCCCACAAGAGTGCGCCACAAGCCGCGATCCATAACCAGGTCAGTGATGGCAATCGGAACGGTGAGAACAGGAACCCGACCGTCGCATTGATCTCCAGATGGAGGTAAATCAACAAGGTTCCCAAAACCGCTGCGAGAAAGACTCGCATCACGCCATTACGGGGCAGAACTTCGGGAACATCATTTTCAGGAGTCTCCGAGTCCTCTCCAGCAGGGAATGACTTCAACAAGTACCAAGCTCCTCCCAACGAGGCGATGGGAACGCCGAATGCGATGAGACGTTCCAGCATGCCCCAAAGATAGACGTTAAGAGACAGATCGGCGTCAATCGTTCCCTTTCCGAAATGAAATGGCAGATCGAGCATAGCAAAGCGGAACATGACAATCGTGTATAACACATAAGATGACTGTCGCAGAAAACGGCTATCAATTTTGTCAGCCATCCACAACAACACCAATGCCTGAATCGCCCAACTGACTGTGATCCATTCAGAAGAGAGTAATAGCGGAAACGTGATGGTCAAAAACAACGACGCCAAGCCGAGAAAACTGATCATCAGTTCGCGATCGAGAACCTTCTTCGCCAGACAGAACCAGACATGCAACGTGTAGAACGCAGAGAGTCCTAAAGTGACCGCGGCAATCCATTTGTGATCGAAACTACTGTCGATCAAATTGTAACTGAATCCGTAGTAAATCCCCGCGTTTAAGAACAGCATAATCACATCGAGCAGATTAGATTTTTGGTGAGATCGTAAATTGTATAGAAAAACCATCGTTGAATAGATGACAAAGAAACCAATCAGGAAAGGCATCACTTCCCAGAAGTGAATCGCAGGGTCGTAATTTCGTAGCGCATAACCGACGAGACTGTAATTACAGATGAGAGACAGATAATGCAGTAACGGCCATTGCTTATAGCTGCACATCCACAACACACCAATCCCCAGAATGAGGAAATACCCGAACAACCCGATGTAAGTTGCCGACGCAGTGGAAATCATCAACGGCGTGCCATACCCACCGAGCACTCCCAACACGGCGACCAACTTGGCATCGAATCGGATGGAGATTCCACCCGCGAGAACCGTGATTAGTCCCATCCAGGCGAAGGCGGCATTGGGTGTCACAAGCTCGTAAAAGTTGGTCGAAGCGAAGGCGGCAAAGTATAAGGTCGAGATGCCGGTCCCCATCAATCCATATCCGAGAAGCCGATACTTTCCATTTGCTAAACGGACTCCGCCGATCAAGACCCCCAAACCGGCAATCGTTGCCAAGGCGACACGCGCTGCCGGACTGATCAAGTCGTTTTCGATGGAGTAGTTCAAGAAGAAGCCGACACCCACGACAAGTAACAGAACTCCCAAACGTAACAGCCATTGGCTGGCAATGGCAAATTCCATCGAGACATTCGTCGGGCGATGTTCTTCGCCAACAATAATCCAGTTCCAAATTCGTCCCAGCACATCGGCAGCGGCTTGTTCGAATTTGCTTGGTTCATAAGGTGCAGAATTCATTTCCAGACGAGAGATGGACTTCGGAATCGACTTAACTGGTTGCACAACACTGGGACGATGAGAGGGCAGAGAACCTGCCGCTGCAAGCTCTACTTTCTTCTTGAATTTATCGGTCTTGTCCTCGTCTTCAAAGATGGGTTCCAGCGGTTGTTGTTCGTCTAAAGATTGTTTCTTTTTCTCCTCCAGCGAATCGATGACTTCAGCAAGCGTATCTGGCTTTTTGTCGGGCGAGCCTGTTGAGACAGAATCTGATGTGGAACCGACATCCTGCGTTCCTGTTTTGTTATGGGTCCGAGTCGTTTCAATCTCCTCATGTAAATACTTCAGTTTCTTCTGAGTGATCAAGTCATTGGTCTGCCAATCAGAACGAAAGTCACTTAACGCTTTTTGGATCTGGAGAATCAGGAGTAATGTGATCACAACGATGACAAAACTGAGGAAGATCAAAAATTCCATTGTCGACACGCCTACTGAAAGTGGGAGAGAAGGTCTCTTTCATCAGGCGTTATTGCGGTCACTTTGTCACGCAGAAAGTTGGAGATCTCTGAAAACAATCAAATTAGGCAACTTTAAGGCGATCAGAACTGCGAGTTCGTCATTCAGGCAACACAGGTTTTCTCCCGTAGTTTGTGGTATTTGAAGAGCAGCAAAACGCTCCTGATTTCCCGAACACTCAACCGCCGATTCAAGATTTGAAGATTCGATGATTTGGGGGGGTGCCATTTCCGAATCTTGAAATCAAATCTTCCCAAATCTTGATTCCGAATCTTCCCGAATCTTGAGCAAGTAGTTGGCTTCGTTCGGTTTGTGACAAAACGTGTGGGGAGTGAAAAAGTACCCCAATGTCGGTGCGCATTTTCCACGTCACGCAAGACCGCTCTCTTTCTCACGTTGCAGTGGTCGTCATTGTTGAACACGCGACTGGTTGATTCACAGGTGTGGTTGGGGGGCGAACGCAGTGAGCCCCCAGATTTCTGATTCTGTGGGTGACCTGATGGTCATCCACAGCCACCCAAGTAATTCACACCGGGTAGCCCCGTTTGCTCGTCAAACGGGATGGCGTAGCTACAAGAGGCGAAGACTTAAACAAGATTGCTTACATGATCCTCACTCCCGCATTTTTTCTGGGACTTGTCCCAGCCTACGAAGTAAAACTGGACCATCGGCGGGTTGTGATGACGTTCTAATTGCCAAAGATCGATTTCGACTGTCTTGAGCCGCGTGCGCGAGCACGCAGGGGACGCTGAATTATCTTCGCATTCCCTTGCCGGCTTGCGCCGGCGGCTCAAAATATTCAACGAACCACGAACGCTAACTCTGGTACGAATGAAATTGCAAGATCAGTTTGAGAGATCATAAATTTGACGCAAAGCCTCGAAGAGCAAACAAACGCAAAGGGTTCATTCTCTTCTTGGGTGGCACTGGCGGCTTGCCCGCCAGTGAGATGAGAGGGAACCAAATTTCATTCACCGCAGAGTTCGCGGATTTCGCGGAGAAATGACAAGATGTGTGGCTGGGGACGAACGAAATGAGCCCCAGAGTTCGAGCGTAGTTGCCGTTGTTTTCTCACTTTGCTCGGTGGACATTTTTGTTCGCTGGCGCCTCAAGTAAAAGTAACCACGATTCCTTGCGTAACTTTCATGTTGCAGGCACACATTCAGATTCAGCAACTATGTTGGCTCTTGGACAGACACCTACTTAAGAACCCAAATGTTGATTTCGATCTGATCATCATTCATCGGCGGCAGGAGCGAAGAACCATAAGAGTGCGCCGACGACGATCATTCCAATACGAATTGCCCAACCGATTTCCGGGCCCCAAAGATCGACCCACATTAAAAGCAGGAACTCAACATGGATCAAGTTGAGCAGAATCGAGCCGAGACCGAAGATAAACAGAGTACTGCCGAGACTTTTCAGCATTCAACAAACTTTCAACTTGAGGGGAGGAGAATGTTTTGTCCTATTGTCCGACCGCTATTCGATGCGGTATTTGTCTTGCCATTCCTTCGGCTTCGCAGAAATATCGCTATCGTCTTCGTATTTTTCCTGTAGTCCTTTGAGCTGTTGCTTCAAGTTGGAAATTGTTTGGGCATACTCTGCGTTACCGTACTGGTTCGTCAGTTCATCAGGGTCTTTGGCGAGATCGTAGAACTCCCATTCTTCGCCGAACTGGTAGAACTTCATCAGCTTGAAACGATCAGTACGAATGCCGTACTGTCGGGGGACCATATGCACGCTGGGGTATTCGTAATAGTGATAGTAGATGCTCTCTCGCCAATCTTTCGGCGTTGAACCTTTGAGCAATGGCACGAGTGATCGGCCTTGCATGTCGGCAGGAATGTCGGCACCGGCGATATCGAGAAAGGTCTCGGCATAGTCGAGGTTCTGGATCATCATCTTGTTACGTGAAGCGGGTGGAGTGACGCCGGGCCACTTCACGATGAAAGGCATTTTCAACGACTCTTCGTACATCCAGCGTTTGTCGTACCAGCCGTGATCGCCGATATAGAATCCTTGGTCGGACGAATAAATCACGATGGTGTTTTCATCGAGCCCTTGTTCTTCGAGAGTTTTCATCAAACGACCCACATTTTCGTCAACACCTTTGACACATCGCAGATAGTTTTTTGCGTAGCGCTGGTACTTCCAACGGACCAAATCTTTGCCGGTCAGTTTCTTCTTGTGAAACTCGGCGTCTTTGGGGCCGTAAGCATCACGCCAAGTTTTTATTTGCTCGGCAGACATCCGTTTCATATTCATCCAGGCCGAGCGATCTTGCCGGGCTTGTGAGGCGGGTTGAGAAAACTGGGGAGTCAAATCGACAAACAGGTCGTAATTGAGATCCATGTGTCGGTCGATTTCGAGTTCCTGCGCGCGAGCGGGGAAGGCGTTGTCTTTGTAGTCGTCGAACAAGGTGGCCGGTTCGGGAATATTCACATCATCGTAAAGATGTAAATGTCGCAGAGCCGGCATCCAGTTTCGGTGAGGAGCTTTGTGCTGACACATCAACATGAATGGCTTGTCGTCGTCGCGTTCTTTGAGCCAATCGATGGCCATATCGGTCACGATGTCTGTGCAGTATCCCTCGACGCGAACTTTCCCCTGCGAGGTTTGGAAGTCGGGGTTATAATAGAGTCCTTGCCCGGGAAGCACTTTCCAGTCGTTGAACCCTTGTGGCTGACTTTTGAGATGCCACTTTCCGTAGAACGCAGTTTGATACCCGGCTTTTTGCAACAACTTCGGGAACGTCTGCTGATCCCCGTCAAATTTATTGCCGTTGTTCATGAACCCGTTTTTATGAGAATGTTTTCCGGTGAGGATCACCGCGCGACTGGGACCACATATCGAATTCGTACAAAAACTGTTCTCAAAGAGCATTCCCTGCTTGGCAAGCTTGTCGATATTGGGAGTCGGATTGACTGACTGCAACCATCCTTCGTAAGCACCAATCGAATGCGGTGCATGATCGTCGGTGAAAATGAAGAGAATGTTGGGCCGTTTGGCGGCAAACGACGAGGACGATAAAGCCACAAAAACAACAGCGACGATGAGCCACTGACGGATGACAGAATACATGATGAGATACTCTTAGGAATGTGTGTGAAATACAGTGCGTGTGTGTTTGGCTGCTCAGAGAATGCAATCATCCCGTATTAGCCTCGCGGTTTTCCATTAGACCGCGCACTAGACGACGAATCAACCGGGAAGATTCAGTTCTTAAATACTCATAAAATCAGACCAGCTTTTCGATCACTTCGCCATCGTGGGCGACTTTGAAAGGACGGCCTGATGGTGAATAAATTTCGGCAGCGAGATTGATCCCCATTTTGTGAGCGATAGTCGCGTTGAAATCGGCAGGCATGACGCCATCTTCATCGACTGTGCCACCTTGATCGTCTGTTTTCCCGATGACTTGCCCACCTTTGATCCCTGCACCTGCCAAGGCACACGAGAACGATGCGGGATGATGATCGCGACCGGCACGATCACTGATGCGCGGCGTGCGTCCGAACTCTGTTGCCAGGACAATCAATGTCTCGTCGAACAAGCCGTTCGACTTCAGGTCTTTAATGAGAGCCGACAGCGTTTGATCGAGTTGATTCACACGTTGAGGCAACTTGTCGTCATCGTAAATATTGTTGTGGTCGTCCCACCCACCTGAAACAACTTCCACAAAACGAACATTGTTTTGAATCAAGCGACGAGCCAACAAAGCTCCCTGCCCAAACTTGTGATCGCCATAGGCCTTCCGCACGTCTTCAGGCTCTTTGGTGATGTCAAATGTCTCCAGATCAGAGCTTTTAAGAAGTGCGACGGTTTCTTTGTAGAAGTCGGTATATGCGCGAACTTCTTTATGGTCGTACTTCTTGCGGAATTTGGCATCGAACGAATCGATCAAATTCATCCGCGTATTGAAATCACGATCTTGAAGATATTTGGGAGAGGTAGCGTTCTGTAGACCTTCTGCCGCGTTGGCAATCGGAAGCGGAGAAAATCGTGTCTCCATAAAACCGGCAGAAGGATGCTGAGAGCCACCAGAGATGACCACGCTATCTGGCAACGTCTTATTTCGTTTGCCAAAGAAAGATTGAGCCCACGGCCCCAGTGAAGGGTGGCGAGTCGAAGCGATTTCTTCGTAACTGGTTCGCATCAAATATCGACCGGGACGATGTGCCCCGGTCGCGGTGTACATCGAGCGAATCAAGGCCACATCCTTCATGAGTGCCGGCAATGACTTGAAATGTTCACCGATCTGAATTCCGGGAACAGCCGTGCTGACAGCCTGTGTTGTCCCCGACCCTTGTGACTTCGGTTTGATGTCGAAGGTATCCAGGTGACTCATTGCTCCTTCCATGTAGAGATAAATCACATTTTTGGCGGTACCTCCACCGGGATATTTTTTGGCAGGCTTCTTTTCATCGGCCCCCAAAGCGATTCCTCCCAAAGCGGGCATTATGGAAACGCCCAGCAAGGATTTGGCCGCGTAAGACATAAATGATCGGCGTGTTGGATCGTCGAATTGATCAAAGAGTTGTTTCATGTCAGTGACTTATTCTGGAATAACAGAAGGAATTGTTTGCCTGCGAAAACTCACTCCGAAGTTTTATTGAACGAACAGAAATTCGCGAGTGTTGACGAGCGCCCAGATGACGTTGCCGTACCCGGCATTACCGGCTCGCTTGATTTCTTTGCGAGCAAGCTGCTTCTCTTCGTTGGAGGGTTGACGATTCAGGATACTGAGGAACATCACGTCAATACGATCCAGTTCGCTCCGTTCGCGAATCACGTTTTCATAAATTTCGGATCCCGGTTCAAGCATCATGTGCGTCGAGGGCCCATTGAGCATCGTAAGAATTTGTGGAATGGATCCATCTGTTGATGCGGCTCCGATTAACTCGCGGTCAGATTGCCCAAACTGACGCAGGAAGTGTCCAGGAGGGAGTGGTGAAGGAAGTTCATACGCCCGAGCAAGTAGCATTCTCACATAACTCCCCTGATAGGTGTCTCTATTGGGGACATAACTGTAAGGTCGCTGTTTGTCTGTACGAGCTTTTCCACCCGCAATTTTCTTATCGAACTCAATCGCCTTCTTGAGAACTTCGGCAGGCTTCTCCTTAGAGAAATTAACATTGATCAGAGCCTCATATTCACGAGAAGGATCTTTGCTGTAAGCGTCTGGATCTGGAATCGCTAATGTTAACAGCGAATCCCAAGCCTGTTCGGCTGACATCCGACGAAGAGTCGGACCCGGGAAATGATACGGTACGGCGGGATCCCACTCCTTGGAAGAGGCTTGTCGCTGATAGGTCTTGGTGTTCATCACAATCCGCAGAAATTCTTTCATGTCGAATTCCACGCGAATCATTTCTGATTCGAGAAACGCCATCAATTCCGGGTTCTCGGCAACCGTCCCATCCAACATGTCGTCAACAGGTTCAATCTGCCCCACTCCCATCAATTGTTTCCAGAGACGATTGGCAATCGTTTTGGCAAACCGGGGATTCTTCGGTGAAGTGACCCAACGCGCGAATACTTCACGACGGGATTCGCCCGGTTTGACAGTCAAAGCTTCGCCAAACAATGTTTTCGGCTGAACGACCGATTCCGGCTTTGCGTCGTCATACGCGTAAGTTTTGGGGAGTTTGAGCTGCTTCCAGGAAACTTCGCTCACATTATAACGGTTGGCAACAATCAGATTTTGAACGACACCATAACGAGCTTCGGCTCCCTCCATTTTCACTTTATCGGAGTTGGCCTCAGTCGCCGAGCGAAACTCTTTCTGCATCTTGCCGAAAGCTTTACCTTCTTCGCCCGTCGTGCGTGTCACCATTTGGCCGGTGAATGAGGCAATCTGATAGAACTCTTTCTGAGTCCACTTATCAAACGGATGGTCGTGACATTGCGCACAACCAATACGGGTTCCCAAGAACAACTGGATTGTGTTGTTCATGTTATCTAACGGCATGCCGTCATCTGTGAGGTAATACCCGACTGCCGGGTTCTCCCAAACTTTTCCTTCCGCGGTCAAAAGTTCGGTGACAAACTCATCGAAGGGCTTGTTCTCTCGCAATGATTGTTTGATCCAAGTCTGGTAAGGGATCAAACGCAAACGCCCTTCACGATCAATGGGCCTCAATAAGTCGGCCCAATAGTTGTACTGATGCGCCACGTAACCTTCACGACCGAGAAGAAAATCAATCAAGCGTTCTCGCTTGGTCGAGCTGGTACTGTTCAGGAAAGTTTTTGTTTCCCGCAGATTGGGAATCGAACCATTTGCATCAAGATACAATCGACGTAAAAACTGTTCATCAGTTGTGACAGGATTCGGCGTCACATCGAATTTTTTGTAATTCTTGGCGACGAGTGCATCAATCTTGGCAGCCGAGGCACGCACTTGAGTCAAACTCTCTGACTCAACTTTTGTCGGGGAATCCCGTTTGACAGGTTCCGCTTCCACAGGAAGTTTCGAGGTTGGCTTCTTTGGTTTTCTTTTCTGAGCCTCGGCGGAATTCACTGACCACAAATTGAGGGCCAAGAACAGCATGAAGGCACATAGCGTACCGCGAAAAAATATTGAAACGGGTCGATTCATCGATCACTTCTCCAGGGAATCTTCAGTCAGGTTTCAAGGGCGTTACCTGAAGCTCTTGCCGCAGATTGTGGCATTAGAAGAAAGAGACGGGCAACGCAGCCATCATATCGTCCGTACGTCACAATGTCACATAGAAAACAATGTCATGTAAAAAACAGGCAACACCCTCAGGATTTTGTCAGAGACGATGCGCACACGCTCCTGACGCCTAATGAAGTCGATTTCTCGAAGATCTTCGTTGATTGATGCCTGTTTGAGCGGATAGCGTAGCTGTTTCAGCAGATTCACTGCTCCTCTTTCATACACACAACGAGATCGATTGATGAATATTCCGCTCCACCGCCACCGGTTTCTGACAACGATTTTTCTCCTGATGGTCATTCCGTCAACGTCTCTTTTGGCACAACAGAGACTCTGGCCCGACCCGATTGCCAATCATGTGACTCCTGCCGAAACTCTCGGACTGACTCATGGCCCGATGCTCGGCCAACCCGGTTCCGACTCGATGACTGTCTGGATTCGAACACAAGAACCAGCCGAGTTTACCGTTCGCTATTCGACGCAGCTTCCCATTCATTCCAAGTCACCGGGAGTCACAGGAAAAACGGTCGCCGAGAATGACTGCACTGGTACAGTCACATTGACCAAATTGAAACCGGCGACTCTCTACTTCTATGCCATAGAGATCGACGGACGATTGGCCGATACCCGGATCGACTTTCACGATGATTGGCCCCGTTTCCGAACTCTTCCCGACTCCACTGTCTATCGGGATGAACCACACAATTCAGAAGGCCGTTTCAATATCTGTTTTTCCATTGGGTGCTGTGCCTCGCAAGATCCCGTTCGCTCGGGGGGACAATATGGTTCTCCACCAGCGTTCGACACCTTGCTCAAGCATCATGGAGAAGACGTTCAGTTTCATCTGATGAATGGAGACACGATCTATGAAGAAGACCGAGACGGCACGCTCGACGGTTTATGGTACAACTATCGACTTTATTGGAAACGAGGACGTTCTTTCGCTCGCATGACGCGATCCGTCCCCACAATTTTCACTTATGACGATCACGAACTCGGCTGGGACATTCACGGCAGCGGACAACCGGGACTCAAAGCCGGCAAATATTTAATTCGAGACTATGGACTGAAAGCATGGACCGATTACGTTGGCTGGGCCAATCCTCAAATCGCACCAAATGCACCGATTCAATTTGGTTCTGCGAAGATGGAAAAAGGAAGTGATCTTCTTCATGATCCTGACGCTGATTTTTCGCAACTGCAACTTTCGCAGATCAGCACACTGCATATCGGCCCCTATCCGGGAGGAGCCTTGAGGCAAGCGGCCCCCAAAGCCCCCAAGAATGCCGGCGTGTATGAGGTGATCGAAATTGTTGACAAGAACACTTTGAAAATTGCCCCTCCTCTGAAAGCGGATGAGAACGCGGCATACTCCATCGGCACCCATCACTATCGGGACTGGAAGGTCGGCAATTGTCATATCTTGATGGTCGATACGCGAGGCGAACGCTCCAAAACCAACTTGAAGAACGTCCACGACCCGAAAATCTATGCACTAGGAGAGACGCAAAAACAATGGCTGTTGAAAACTGCGCGAGAGAGTGAGGCCGAGTTCCTGTTCATCATCACTCCCGACCCTTGGCTGATCTATCACTCAGCCTATCATGTGGCTCCTGAAAGAGGGGCTGATCCCAAGGGAGACGGCATGGCGTCGTTTGTTCATGAGCGAGAACAGGTGCTGGAAGCCCTCGACGAGATCGATAAACCAATCCTCTTCTTTTCGGGAGATGTCCACAATTCGATGTCGGTCCGCGTGACGGACAATATCTGGGAATTCATGGTCGGACCGATGGGGTCAACCGCACATCCCATTGGAACAGCAGGTCGAATGCCTTTCGGGGGGAACTGGAAGAGTCAGGGTCGCCCGGTACAGATCAAATGGGTGGCTGGGTTTCCCGATAACGTCAAATACGACCGATTGCGAAGCACCTACTATTCGGTCGTTTCTGTCAACAACGTCATGAAGACCGCCAAACCTGAAGGAAGCGGCTACCAGTTTGTGGCGTATGACGAGCCTCAAGTGATCGTCAGCTTTTACGATGGCTACACCGGGAAATTGGTTTATGCAGAAGCGGTTTCACAACTCGATTTGTCACCGCCACCTGTCTCACAGAAAAAGTGACCGCGCAGCGAAAAACCCGGCAGGAACAACCTGCCGGGCGGTATCGCCATCGGAACGAATTCCGATGCTGGAGTTATCAGCTTGTGATCAATATTCCCACTCAACACCGAAGTTGAAGTAGTTGACGAAGTAGAGCGAGCGGTCTTTCTTGATTTCTGGAGTAAGCGTAGGATCGCCACCCTGAGTAAGATAAGCAATCTCATCAATTCCTGGTGTGATCGCACCATTTCCTGACTGATAGATTATTGATTCGTTGGGACGTTGCAATTGTCCGATTAACAGGAATGTCCATCCGGCAGAAAAGTTGGCTTCGCGGAAGAGTCCGATATCTCTGACTACGGGGATATAAGCAAAAGGCTTTGACTTGGTATTGAATGATTGTTGGAAAGTTGGTGTCACATAGCTTGTTGATTCGGTATCGCTGGTTTCCAGCTCAGGATCGTAGAAGGGATTGAAGTTACCCACAACACCTGCTGACCCAGCCACTTGAAGAGTCTCGTTTTGATCAAACAGAAACGGCTGACCGAGTCCTTTCGTCCAGAGTTCCGTCTTTTCACGAGCACCCATGACCCCAAACTTGGTTTCTCCTTCCAAGCGAAAATGGTCGCCACCTGCAGCATAACGCCAACCCATTTCCGGTCCACCTAGATGTGTTTCAGCACTACTATCGATATAAGCACGATAGGGAGCACGCACTATTTGCTCGATATCGTCAATCCCTCCCGGTATCACAGTATCTTCAGAGTCAGCCAGTTCATAATCGAGACCACTATCGTGTCCTTCCACTGAAAACTCTTCTGTTGGTTGCAGATATTTGATGCCGAACATAGGTCGAACGGTAAACGGGCCAAACTGACGTGACGGAGTGTTAATCAAGTTGACTTGAGCCCCATAAAGTTCTGACCTCATTCGCTTCAGCAAGAACGAGTCGAATCTTTGGCGAGTTCCTAAAATCGACCCATCATCTAATCCGATTCCGTTGTTTCGAGGTGTAATATTATCGAGATCGACAACATCCAGGCCCAACAGGCCATCGGGGCCTGATTCAAAGTTAATTCTTTGACTGATGTGACTCGGAACAAAGTCTTGCTCGTAGATCACCGATGGAAACAAATCATCCTTATTTCCATATCGTTGAATTTTGTACCCGGTGGCTGACCCTTCCCAATCTTGCCCGATCCACAACCCAGACAATTCCAGACTGATTCCGTCCGAGCGTTCAATTCCCCAGACGCCCTGGATTCCGACACCGTGACTGGCATCGATCAATCCAGAATCAGCATCCCCGTAGAAGCCTTTTCCATCGCCAAAAGGGAGTGGTGTGTCACCTGTGTCAAGACGACCAGCACCAGAGTCGTTATTTTCAATGGCAGCAGCTCCATCAAAAAACGAGTTGACGACTGACCCCTCGAAACCGATCGGATCAGAACTCGGGCCTTTGAATCGGGCCACGATTGATTCCAGGCGAAAGTACCCACGATTTTGCATTTCGTTGCTGGTTTCATTCAACCAGATGCCCCGCTCGTTATAAGTCGAGGACATGGCATGCTCGAATGGTGAGACTGCCGGATAGGGATTAAAGCCTGCGGGAACACCCGCCGGATTTATCGGAGCATGAGAGTTGAAATTTGCATAACCGGTTCCGGGTGTTTGAGCGTAAGCCTTCATGCCTCCAAGCAAGAAGACTCCACACAAGAACAAAGTCAAACATTGATGTGTCCGCATCGGATCATCCTTGACATCCAGTGAGTTGCGATACCACCGAGTCACCCCTCCAGTTGACGGAAGAGATTACGGCTCTGCTCTCACTTATCGGAACGAGCGGATGTCAAACTATAACGATTATGACAGAACTACCACTTTTTCTGATTTCCGCGGTCATGCCGGTTCTTCAGGGGCTACTTGATGGACAATAAAGACCCTGAAACAGCAGATTCATCGAGCATTTCAGCAGATAAATCTCTCGCCGGCAATTTCTGCCGGTCGCAAAGTCATCATGGCGACCTGTCAAAATGAGAAGACTGGGCTACCTCGTTTGCTCGTTAAATGAGTTGGCTTAGTCACAAAGACTCACGGATTGATTGCAGAGAGGTCACAACACCGGGCCAGAGACCCACGGGCAGAACTCTTCATCACCAATGCCTTGAGCTTCGCTCTTTGTTTTCTCTCCGCCGGCGACAGAAATGATTTTCTCCAGAATCTCTTCACCAACCTCTTCCACAGTCGCCCCGTCGAGTATGCGACCGGCGTTGATATCCATGTCGTCTTGCATCTTATTGTACATGGGCGTGTTGGTGGCGATTTTGATGGTCGGGACCGGCTTGCAGCCGAAGCAACTTCCTCGACCGGTTGTGAAAACAATCATGTTGGCCCCGCCGGCAATCATGCCCGTGACGGAGGCCGGATCGAATCCCGGAGTGTCCATGATGACAAACCCTTTTTCCGTGACCTTCTCTGCGTATTCATACACGGCCCGCAAAGCCGTTGTGCCTCCTTTGGCGACGGCTCCCAGTGACTTCTCATAGATGGTCGTCAACCCGCCCTTTTTATTACCGACAGAGGGATTGTTATCGATTTGCACACCAAACATGCGGGCATAATCTTCCCACCAATGAATCCGTTCAATCAGTTTTTTGCCAACCTGTTCGGAAACCGCACGCCTGACAAGCATATGCTCGGCACCAAACATCTCGGGAACTTCTGCCAAAATGGATGTGGCTCCCATCGCGACTAAAAGATCGCTGGTGTATCCGACTGCCGGGTTAGCCGTGACGCCACTGTTTCCGTCGGAACCACCACATTCCGTCCCCAGAATGATCTCCGAGACTGGGACCGCAGTTCGTGTCACGTCGTTGGCTTGAGGGAGTAACTCTTTCAGGACACCGATGGCATAATCGACCGTCTTTGCAACGCCTCCCTGCTCCTGAATATTCATCATCACGGGCAGCTTCTCGTCTTTCGGTTGCCCAATATCAAGCTGCACCAAGCCATGCTCTTCCACAAGATACGAAGGCTGTGAGGCTTCGCAGCCAAGTCCAATGACAAGATAAGCACCAATATTCGGATGACGGGCAAAGCCACCCATTGTACGGGCAAGTTGTTGATGATCGTCTCCCGCGAACTCGAAGGCGCAACCTCCTTTATGGGTCAACGCGACAACACCATCGATATTGGGATAATCGGCCAGCAGCTCCGCGTTGATCGCATCGGCCACATACTTCGACGCCGTGGCCGAGCAATTCACGGTGCTGATGATGCCGACATAATTGCGAGTGGCGACACGCCCATCCGGTCGTACGATGCCTTGAAAAGTTCGACCGGAAATGGGATCGGGATCTGGTGGAAGGTCGACGCCCATCTCGTAGGTTTGTGAAAGTTCTCCCATACCGAGATTGTGCATATGCACCCAACTGCCTGCTTCGATCTCGGCCGTCGCAAAGCCGATAATTTGACCAAATTTTCGGACCGGCGAACCGCTCCCGATCTTTCGGACGGCGACCTTATGACCAAACTCAATCGCCTCGCGCGTGGTGACTAATTCATTGGAACCGGGAACCTGAAACTGAACCCCTTCCTCGATCTGAAATCGAGCAACGGCCACATCATCCTGATCGTGCAAGAAGAGAAACGGTGACTCCAGAGAAAGACTCATAGGTGCGGCTTTCAGAATTCAGTAAATAACGGCCACTTGAGAGTAGCGGTGAGGTGAGTGTGCTGCAACGCTCGTGATCTTGCGAAATGCTGGGACTTGTCCCAGCCTACGAAATTTTTGCTCGCATGTTTCCTGAGTTCGGCCCTGTGATTTGACAATCATCGCAGTCTGATAGAGAAACCACTCGCGCTTGCGAGGTGCTTGAAAAGATTCACATTCGAACGCGACTAATCGTCGTATTCAAAGATCAGCGGGTGATCAGATTTCGGATCGGCAACACGCAAGGCGATTTTTCCGTCGATCATATCGGTCAACAACTGACCGCAGACTTCGCTGCGCCAACCTTGACTGAGCGAAGGGTTCTCATCGGCTGGTCGTCCATTGAGCGACCATCTCACAAACTCTCTCAAGTCGCTGCTGGTGGCGATGATCGACATGGCGATGTTTAACTCCGAACAACGATTCGCCAGTGCCAAGCTGAGTAATTTGCCAATGACATGATCGTCCTGACTATTGTCCTGCCTGTCTGTACGAATTTTTTGGGGCAAATCTGCCTTGGGGATCTCTCGTGCTCGAGCAACAACTTCGACGAGATCATCGATGTGCCGACGATAGCGATCTCGTTCCATGTCTCGTGTCGCGAGCAGTTCGGTCGAATTTTTTGGACGACGTCTGGCGAGTTCCAAAATCAAATCATCACGCAGCACCGAACGAGGAGGACGATCACGGGATTCGGCTTCATCTTCTCGCCAATTAAATAATTCGCGAGCCACCACCAATTCTTTCGGTTGCAGCCGATGCAATCCAGAGAGCTTCAACCAGCCGGGACTTTCCAGATCGGCGGTGATGTCATCAATCATCTGTTGAATTTCACTAACCGCCCATTTCAATCGGCCACGTCCGACGAGTGATTTTGTTTGGTCGTCATAAATGGGCAACATGTGGACAACATCTTCCAACGCATACTTCGCCTGATTCGGAAGGAGCGGACGTCGTTTCCAGTTGGTGCGAGTTTCTTTTCCTGAAGGTCGAATCTTCAACACCCGTTGCACCAGATTCACGTAGGATAGAGGATAGCTGCGCGACCGGAATGCTTCGGAGATCTGAGTATCATAAAGATTGGCCGGCTTCAAATTTCCTTCGATCAAACAAAAGCGGATCTCGGCCTGACCACCGTGCACGACCACTTTGATCTCTTCATCCGCCATGATCTCCCACCACGGATTGAGATTTTCCATCTCAAACGGGTCAACAGCCACACAGCGATCCCGAGTGGCAAACTGCATGAGGCACAGTTCGGGATTGTAAGAATGCTCGGCAACGAATTCGGTGTCAAAAGCGACTAATCCGGCTTCGCGAATCTCTGCGCAGAGAGATTCGAAATCTTGCTGATTGTCGATAAGAGTCTCAGACATCAAATCCAAACTGGCGCTGATCATATGGGAATAAATCCGCTCGAATTCCTTAGACACGGATTTCAGAGGATGTATCCTCCCAGTTTATGAAGAAATTGCAAGTTTCAAGAGAAGAATGCCCCACCTGACTGGCAACGAATTTTCAGCCCGTTTCCCACTCCATCAGTGTTTCACAAGCCATCAAAGCATCCTTGACCGCACGAACATCGTGGACACGAAGCAAATCGGCTCCCAACATGCGAAGAGCAATGGAAACTCCCACCGTCCCCGCCATCCGCTCCTCAACGTCCCGACCGAGGATTTTCTGCAAAAATCGCTTACGAGAATGTCCAATCAAAAGTGGTCGACCCAAACCACGAATTTCAGCAAGATTCTGCATTAATTCCAGGTTGTGCGCTGCTGATTTTCCAAACCCAATGCCCGGATCGAGCATGATACGTTCCTCGACAATTCCGGCAGATCTTAAAGCGGAGAGCCTCTCCACGAGAAAATTGCTGACTTCATTGACGACATGTTCGTAACTGGGATCATCCTGCATCGTCTGCGGTGTCCCTTTGATATGCATGGCAATGACGCCGCAATCACTTTCTGCACAGACTTTGAGCATCCCGGGATCAAACGTCAGCCCGGAGATATCGTTGACGATGTCGACTCCTGCGGAAAGTGCTTCCCGAGCCACTTCGGACTTCGTGGTATCAATCGAAATCAAGGCCTCAGTCTGTTCTCGTAACCCTTGAATCACCGGAAGAACACGTTTCAATTCATCCTTCACGCTGACCGGTTCTGCTCCCGGTCGGGTTGATTCTCCCCCAATATCAAGGAACTCGGCCCCGTCGGCTTCAAGCTTCAGTGCATGATCAACGGCATGCGCCGACTCCAGAAAATGGCCACCATCAGAGAAGCTGTCCGGCGTGACATTCACAATCCCCATCAACCGTGCTTCGCCGTTCAGAGAGAGAGTGCGTGACCCAATTTTCCAGGTTCGTGTCGAGAAATTTGCAGAAGTGTGATCCTTTCGATGCGGTGGATGTATGGGATTCATCTCTGAAAGTCTTTTCTTATCAGCAGTTTAATGAAGTCGCAGGAAGAGGCCTGTTCTTGCACTCATTTCGAGAACAATCGTTAAAACTGCCCCAGACCTGTTTGACTTCCCAAAACTCGTATTTTATCGTCAATGGTATGTACTGACCTTATTAGGAACAGGAAGTCCTGAAGAGGCAAGTGAAACAACTGAGATTGGCACCCGGCCTGACGAATGAATTCGACACGGCTTTGCCAGACGAGAGTATTCAAGGAGAGAAACATGAAGATTCGAATTTTAGGTTCTTTGTTGGCAGTGACCTTTGTTTTTGGCGCAATGAATAGTGCCGATGCTGGCTTTTTCGGATGTGGAAAGAAAAAGACCACCTGCTGCAAAGTGGAAAAAGTGGAATGTGCTCCAGTCAAGTGCGCACCTGTCAAATGTGCTCCTGCACCGACTTGCTGTTCACCCAAGCCAAGCTGTTGTTCACCTGGGTCGGCAGCAGCACCAGCAGCCAGTTCAGCCAAGCCAATGAAAGGCGCACCGAAAGCAACCGATGCTCCTCCCGCACCTCCGGCTGACAAGAAAAAAGCTCCTAAACCCAAAAAAGCAAAATAATTCTCTCGGATTGATTTTCAATCTGTGAGGAAGGAGTCAGGAACCGTTCCACTTCGGCGGAGCGGTTTTTTCATGCGCGACGAACAACCTGTTAAGTGGAGAGGTTCTGGATCCACTTCTTTAATTCTTGCCGGGCAGAGCCTGCGATGTTCTTTTCCAAATCGGGCAGCAACAATTCCAGATCTTCAAGCAGATCAACATCGACTCGCTCTCGCAACAAAGTCGTCTGTCCCATTGTCTGCAACTCTCTCACTAATTGTTTTCCGGTCTCATTTTCGCTGTAGGGAACCGCGTTCCAAATTCTCAGTGGAATGGGTTCTCGACCACCGAACAAAACAAATCCTCCATCATTGGCCGGCCCCATCACAAACGACGACGACTCGGACATGCTCAAGGTGTTGATGGCTGTTTGCATATAATCAATCTCGATTTGCGGAGAGTCGGCCCCCATCAAAAAAACGGCATCATGATTGTCGAGTAACCGAGAGTAAACATGATGCAATCGCTTACCCAAGTCGCCCGCCCCTTGACCAATCTTGGGAAAAGCGGACCACAACGGATGATCAAATGCGTCTGCTTCAGCTACTGACCAGAAAGGCGTCAAGTCAATCTGCTGCAACGAAAGCTGGGCTTGTAAGGTCTGCAAGGTTTGCTCGATGCACCGGGTCGCCAGTTGATGAAATGTCTCGGCTTGCTCGGTTCCAATCTGTGCCGCCAATCGTGTTTTGAGAGGACTTACGCCGGGCGTTTTCACAAAGACCGCGATTGCGATTTTTTCACAAGTCATCCGAACAACCGCCGTTTCCATAATTGACACCATAACGGCAGCGCCTGTCGCCAAGTCAACCAGACATGTCGGCAAGTCGTCGTAAGCCAACCTCGTTCACGATACTTTCTCGCACTGGTGGAGATCGATGTTCCGATGGGTCGTAACTTCAAGCCGGCAATCCGGGCACGCCAGACGAAGTGATGGTCTTCCCCATAAGGAAGCGAATCGTCGAACCCTCGAAGCGCGCGAAAGTTCTCTGCCGAAACGGTCATCCCTTGATCGCCGAACGGCATCTTGAACCAATGCGAACGTATCCAGACACCCCACGCATTCAATCGCAGCAACAGAGGGCCGTCCGATTGGAAGTTCAAATCAAAGTAGTGGAGGTCATCGGGAAACCGATTCAAAGATCTCATCAGTGCAGAGAGTGCCTCCTCACCGAAAGTGCTATCAGCATGCAGAAACCACAAAAAGTTCCCCGTCGCCTGACGAGCCGCTTCGTTCATTTGGGAAGCTCTTCCCACAGGACACTTCAACCATCTCACAGGAGAGTCGAGCGATTCAAATCCCCACGAGGCTTGCAATGAACTCCAATCAGCAGGTTGATATCCTGTGGCGGCGATCACAATTTCTGCTTCATCCCGTAAGGGGACCAGCTCCCGTAACAACTCTCGCCAAGCGGAATCCTCTTTGGCAACGGGAATGATTATACTGAGTGTACAGGTCATGATCGTGGACGATAATAAGCTTCAAAACTGGCAACAAACTGTAAGGTGTTTCACAGTCTGCTTCAGTGGTTTACAATACCATTTGCCGAGATCAAATCGATACCGGGACTTCAGAGAAAGTGGATTCATGGATTTAAAGTCGCCTACCGAAGAGAACACACCCGAAGCGGAAGAATCTGTCTACAACCGATACGCCGATGCCGCGCAGGCTGTCGAAGCCGAACTTTGTTGCCCGGTGACTTACGATCCCCAATACCTCAAGATCTTGCCGGAAGAAATTCTCGAACGCGATTACGGCTGCGGCGATCCCTCCGCCTTCGTGAAACCGGGCGATACGGTTCTCGATCTCGGATCGGGTGGTGGTAAGATCTGTTACATTGCCTCTCAAATTGTCGGCGAAGAAGGCCGTGTTATCGGCGTTGACTGTAACGACGAAATGTTAGGACTCGCTCGCAAGTATCAGCAGGAAATCGGAGAGAAGGTCGGCTATCAGAATGTCGAATTTCATCGTGGATTGATTCAGGATCTCAAGCTCGATCTCGACCAACTCTCCAAATCTCTCGAACAAAATCCAGTCGCCAATCACAACGACTGGTTGAATCTGCGACAGCTTGAAGACCGTCTCCGCAACGAGTCGCCCATGATTGCCGATGACTCGGTCGATTGTGTGGTTTCCAATTGCGTCTTGAATCTGGTGCGACCTCAAGACCGCACGCAAATGATCGAGGAAGTCTTTCGAGTCCTGAAAAAGGGAGGCCGTGCCGCCATCAGCGACATTGTTTGCGACGAAGATGTCCCCGAGCATCTACAAGCCGACCCGACATTGTGGTCGGGCTGCATCTCGGGAGCCTTCCGCGAAGACCAATTTCTACAAGCGTTTGAAGAGGCCGGCTTTCACGGCATCGAACTCGTCAAACGAGAATCAGAACCTTGGCAAACGGTGCAAGGAATCGAATTTCGTTCGGTGACTATTGTTGCCTGGAAAGGCAAGCAAGGCCCATGTCTCGAACGTAAGCAAGCTGTCATCTACAAAGGCCCGTTCAGTCATGTTAAAGATGACGATGGCCATATCTACAAACGGGGCGAACGAACGGCGGTCTGCGATAAGACCTTCAAGCTGTTACAAGAAGGCCCGTATGCGGGACTGTTTGAACCAGTGGCACCTTACACGAACATCCCTCTAGCAGATGCCGTAGAGATGGATTGCCGACGAAACTTAGTCCGAGATCCTCAAGAATCAAAAGGCCGCGACTACCAATTGACCATTGCACCCTCTGAAGATTGCTGTACTCCCGGCGGCGATTGTTGTTGATTGCTACATAAGACCTCCTCACCCCGTCCCTCTCCTCCAGAGGAGGAGAAGGTGGCCGAAGGCCGGATGAGGAGGTGTCACCACAACATTCCAAATGACCCATGACCCAACTCTCACTTCTCCGACAGGGACACGAACTCGCCGACCCGGCGAAACAAGTGGATGTTCTCAACCGCGCCGATCACGTTCCCGGCTTTGCGGAAACCATCGGCAACCATCAGTTGCCCGTTCTGACTGCTGAAAAGGTCACGATTCTTCAAATCAATGTCGGCAAGCTGTGTAATCAGACATGCAGTCATTGTCACGTTGATGCTGGCCCTGACCGGCACGAAGAAAACATGTCACGCGAGACGTTTGAAGATTGCCTCGCCGCCATTGCCAACAGTGACATCGAAACGGTCGACATCACGGGCGGTGCTCCCGAGATGAATCCGAACTTTCGCTGGTTTGTGACTGAAGTCCGCAAGCTGGACCGGCAGGTCATTGACCGCTGCAATCTGACGATCCTCATGGTCAACGGCTACGAAGAGACGGCCCAATTCTTGGCCGATCAGAGAGTCGAAGTCGTTGCCTCTCTTCCCTGTTATCTGGAAGAAAACACCGATGCTCAACGTGGTGACGGCGTATTTCAGAAATCGATTGCCGCCTTGCAGAAACTGAACAGCCTCGGCTACGGGCAAAAAGAAAGTCACCTCGAACTGTCACTCGTCTACAATCCGGTCGGCACGGGACTCCCTCCCGATCAACGACAACTCGAAGACGCGTACCGCGAGCAATTGCGCAGCCGGTTCAACATCGAATTCACTCGACTCTATACCGTCACCAATATGCCCATCAGCCGATATCTTGAAGGCTTAATTCGGCAGGAGAAGTTCGAAGAGTATCTCACGAAACTGGCTAACGCATTTAATCCGGCAACTGTTGACGGTGTGATGTGCCGGAATACTTTGTCAGTCGATTATCGCGGACACCTGTTTGATTGTGACTTCAATCAAATGCTCGACCTGCCGCTCACAGACGGTCAGCCGCGACACATTCGCGACTTCACTGCCGACCAATTGGCAGGCCGCGAAATTGTCACGGCCCGACATTGTTTCGGCTGCACGGCGGGTGCCGGTTCGAGTTGCCAGGGTGCGGTGACGTAAAAACTTTCCTATTGCTCCCGACATCATTTGCGAGTCTCATGGAATTCACGCATCGCATACTTCTCAGGAAAAGAACATGCCCCAAAATAACTCATTGATTGTTCTGCTGGTCGTTTTACTATTCCCCCTCTCCCTCTCTGCACAAGACTTTGAAACCAAGTTCGACGTGCCTTACGCGGGAACTGACAACTCACGGCAGACTCTCAATCTCTACCTGCCCACCGCAAAGAGCGAAAAACCTCGCCCTGTCATTGTCTTCATCCACGGCGGTGGTTGGCGTAATGGCGACAAAGCCGGTGGTCGCCGCTGGCTGACGACGTATTTAAGAAGCGGCCATTATGCGGGTGTCTCAGTTGGGTATCGGCTCACCGATGAAGTCCATTGGCCATCACAAATTCACGATTGCAAAGCCGCCATCCGTTGGGTTCGTGCGAACGCCGACAAATACAATCTCGACCCCGAACGTATCGGCATCATGGGAACCTCCGCGGGCGGACATCTCGTTGCCATGTTGGGGACGAGTGGCGAGGTCAAAGAGTTAGAAGGCGATCTGGGAGACAACGACGACCAATCATCACGTGTGACGTGTGTCGTCGATTTCTTTGGTCCGACCGAAATGCTCACGATGGGCAAGTCGCCGGGCCTCGATCACGACGCTCCCAATTCTCCGGAAGCCAAGCTGTTGGGCGGACCCGTTCAGGAAACGAAAGATGTCGCTCGCTCCGCCTCGCCCATCACACACGTCACCAAAGACGATGCTCCGTTCCTGATCATTCATGGCACGAACGATCCATTGGTTCCGTTTGAACAATCGACCAAGTTCCAGAAACAATTGCAGGCGGTCGGTGTCTCGGCGAATTTAATCACAATGCAAGACGGCGGCCATGGCGGCTTCCGCAATCGTAAACTCGATGAAGTGATTCAGACGTTTTTCAACATCCACCTTCGTGGTGTCGATGATGAAATCGAAGATGAAACATTGATGAACGAACCACGTCCGCAACGATGAATCGCAAGCCAGCCGTTCTTATCGCTGTTTCAATGCTTCCCATCTGTTGGCTGGGAATGATGCTCGTCCATGAACTCGGACACGTCGTAGGAGCCTGGATGACGGGAGGAGTCGTCGAACAAGTCGTTTGGCATCCGTTGGTCATCTCGAGAACCGATGTTTCACCCAATCCATCGCCGTTGATTGTGGTCTGGGCGGGACCGATTGTGGGTTCTTTGTTGCCGGTCATCGTGTGGGCCTGTTTGTTTCGCTGGCGTTCTGCGTTTCTCATTAAGTTCTTTGCCGGATATTGTTTGATCGCTAATGGAGCCTATATCGGATATGGCTCGTTCGAGAAGATTGGCGACTGCCGAGAGATGCTGATCCACGAGACGCCGATCTGGGCGTTATGGTTGTTCGGTCTCACTGCTTGTTCGCTGGGATTTTATTTCTGGGACGGCTTGGGGCCAAAGTTCGGCTGGGGGAAGAATGCGGATGAGGTGAGCTGGAAACTCGCGGTTAGCGTAACCGCGTTTGCGGTTCTGCTCGTCACCTGCGGTTTTCTCTTCGGCAACCGCGGGTGAGAAAATGTTGTTTAGAGTGAATTCGTTTTTCGTGCCTCTTCGTGTTTTTCGTGGCCTCTTAACAAGACAATATCAGCCGTATTCTCCGTGTTTTCCATGCACTTTGATCTGATTCAGAGCTTTTTCTCAGAAGTCCTGTAACAGTTCTGTCGTTCTCTCGCTGGGGAGAGTGTTCAACAACACTCACCCACTTTTATGAAAAGAGAAGAACGATGAAAAACACAACCAAAGCACTTGTCGCCCTGACATTCGCCGCTTGCCTCGCCATGACCGGAGTTGCCGATGCCGGCAATCATCGTGGTAATCACGGTGGACATCGTGGCGGAAACCACGGCCATCACAACAACTAACGTGGAGATTTCAATCATGGTCATCGTTATCAAGGAAATTGGGGCCACAACCGCTACAACTACCGATCGAACTACTATGGTTACGGTCATCGTCGCGGTTTCAACTACGGCTACTCCAACGGTCGTCATTACTTTGGCTGGAGGACTGGCCGATAAGCAGAACCCTAATAATGAGAGCGTCCCTGCAACCGTCCGGTGATTGTCCCCACCGGGCGGTTGTTTTATGCGCGTTGTTTGAGATGGGAAATTGTAGGTCAGGTTGTGCCTGACATCAAATAAGGTTGAGGTCCTTTTCGGCGACTTGTGCAATCGGCAAAACAGTTTTCATCAACACTTCCCACCACGCTCGATCATAGGTGATTAACTTGAACGCTTTCTGAAATCTTGTCAGGTACAGTCTGACCTACTACATATAGGCCAATTCAATCCTTTGTAACTGGTGCGCTGCCCCACCAGTCTTTGTTCGGCTGAAAGTCTGGCTTGAGGAAATTGGCGTGCTGTTTTTCCAAGCGGTCCATGCCACCCGTCATCAGACTGTTCCAACGCTCACGGCGTTTTTCCGCATTAAAGTTCGGATCGGCCTCGGGAAAAGTAGCCCCCGTGAAGATCAACCATTGATTCAAAGTCAGCCGCATCGATTCGACTTTTTCAGGATGAGACTCGGCGACATCGTGCTGCTCCACTTCATCATCGGCGAGATTGTATAACTCAAAACGACCATCTTCGTGGTAATAGATTAACTTCCAGTCGTTTTGTGTCATGATCGAAGAAGGCTCGCCTCCCTGATTGCCGTAATGAGGGTAATGCCAGAAGAGCGGACGGTCGGCGATTTTATCTCCTTTCAAAATCGGCACGAGTGATACGCCGTCAATGTCTTGCGCTTTCGGCACTTTGACACCAGCCAGATCAAGCAGAGTCGGATACCAATCTGCTCCCGTCACCGGCACATCGCTGATCGATCCGGGCTTTGTCACGCCGGGAGCCTTGATGTAGAACGGTTCGCGAATCCCGCCCTCCCACTGACGGCCTTTGCCTCCGCGTAACGGCAAGTTGCTCGTAGAAAACGCATCGCCAGACGAGACGCCGCCATTGTCTGATGTGAAGCAGACGATGGTGTTTTCGGCGAGACCAAGTTCGTCCAACTTATCGAGGACCATACCGACCGCATCGTCCATGGTTTCAATCATGCCTGCATAGATGGGACAATCCTGCACCTGACGAACGCCCAATCGTCGATCCCACAGGAATCGTGATTCGGGTGTTCCGTTCGCGACGGCTTTCTCACGGTACTTCTTCCACAAGTCGGGAGTGGTCTGGATTGGGCCATGGACCGTGTAGAAGGAAAGATATGCGAGGAACGGTTTGTCTTTGTGGTCTTCGATGAAGTTGGCCGTCTCTTGCCCCAGTCGTAAGGTCAATGATTCTCCATCCGGTCCCGACTTCAAATTGGGATTGTTCCAAGGTGCAAAGAAACCACCATTGGGCGAACCGACATCCCAACCCCCTTTGTTGATTTCGAATCCATGATCGGTCGGCCAGGATCCTTTCGTTCCCAAGTGCCACTTGCCGGCAAAGAA
This sequence comes from Planctomycetota bacterium, assembly GCA_030836185.1. GTDB lineage: Bacteria > Planctomycetota > Planctomycetia > Planctomycetales > Planctomycetaceae > JABURQ01. Next base: position 37,664 of record JAURQH010000059.1, on the reverse strand, counting down.
TGTTGTGTAGCCAGCCTCTTTCAAAACTTCGGCGAGCGTCAGTTCAGAAGCCCGCAAATTGCGGTCGTACTCGGGGGGCAGGTGTGAGTCGTGCCGATTTGTTTTTCCCCATGCTTCTCCCGCCCGGTCACCAATCCAGGTGGTGATGCCGTGCTTGGTCGGGTATTTACCGGTGAGAATACTGGCACGCGAAGGGCTGCAAACCTGACAGGTGGCATAACCGCGGGTGAACTTCATGCCGTCTTCGACAAGACTGTCGATGTGAGGGGACTCGTAATATGTGGAGCCTTCGTTTGAGAGATCACGCCAGCCAAGATCATCGGCGAGAATAAAGACAATGTTGGGTTGAGATTTCTGCTCTGCCGCAAAGACAAAGTCTGCCATTGAAATCAACGAAAAAAGGGTCAGCATCAGTATCAGTGAGCGTTTCATAAGATATGAGTCCGTGTTTGTAAGAGATTCTCGTTCAGACAGTTTTGAGGATCGAGTCTGGTTTCGCAAGCATTGATCGACGATCCCAAAATAAATTTGACTTCGCGCGTCAACCAAAGCTAAAATTAAACCATTCATCGGGGATCAATTCTGATCTCCCAATCTTTTACCAATTCATTCATACTGGCGTTCTCCTATTCTGGGGAAAGCGTGTAGCATTTGAAGATTGGATTCTGGCGGGAACAATCTTCTATATAGTCCCCCTTATCAATCTTGAAAATTTGAATGATTCTTCTGACCGCCCTGTTTTTGAGCTTTGCGACAGATTTTCTTGTCGCAGCGCCCGCTGTGGAACCACAGCTTTCTCCGAATGCCTCTGCATTGAAGTCGTTTTTCGATCAAGGTTTCGACCGTCGAAAAGTGTCTCTGAAAGAGACTCGAAAAGCTTATTATCAACTTCAGCAAAATACCTCGGATGGCCCCGTTGTGGATTATGCGTTCGCATTGGTTCTGCTGCATCGCAACCAGTTCGATGAAGGTATGAAAGTCTTAGATACGCTTCGAGAGAATCGAGCAGAAGCGTATGCTCCTGCTTGGCAAACTTCGATTTGGCATCGATTCGCGCGTCGTCAGTTCGAAACGGGAATCAAACAACTTTCTGAGTATGCTCTGATGACGGCCGATACCCGGCAGAGATGGTCGGCATCCAATCAACCTGCTCGAAATGCTCGCTGGATTGGATCGATGCTGACATCTCTCCGCTATCAATACACGACCGAAGAAATGACCCAACAAACCAAGCAACTGGAAGATGAGGTCCAAACCTCATTTCCTGTCCGTCTACGTTTGTATTGGGAAGCCGGAACGAAACACGTGTTAGATCAACGTCAAGAACTCAATGAAACTCTCGCCTCGCTCGATGAAGCACATCAAGTCGAACAACAAAAAGTCGCCGAAGAAACAGCCAAAGAACTTGCCGAACGATCTGAGAAGACAGACGAAACACGCGAACAACTCAAGCTCACGGCAGAAGAGTGGCGTGAAAAACTCGACAAAGAGCTCATCGAGTTCTCTCGGCAGATTGGCTCTGCACAGCGTGATTACACATTCCTCGATAACAAACGTCTTTCGTTAGATCGATCAATCGAACTGGTCCAGAAAGAACAGACCGCCTTGGAATTCTCGCTACAAAACCCTCCTCAAGGACAATTTATTGATTTAGTGACCGTCAATCGAGAACGCAATCGATTGGCATTCAAATACAATCAGTATCAGGCTGAATATCGAGAGACGGTTGCCAGCCTTCAGGCAGTGACCGCAGCAGGGACACAACTGTTGCAAGCTCGACAGGCTTTGATCAACGAATATCAACAAGCGACCGGAAAACTGGTCAAACAAGACAAGAAGCTCGAACTTCTCAGCAAGAAATTATCAAAGTCCCAAGAAGAATTAGAAACAGAAGGCGTCAACGATTCTTCCACCAAAGTCCGTGTTTTGAAATCAAAAATGAAATTCTTCCAAACCTACCTCCCACTCGATATCGAGCAGGAAGCACAAGCTCTGGTTGATTCGCTGAATATTGAATAAAGGGAGAACAGATGCGGTCCTGTTTTTCCATAGAAAATTTCGATTTTCTTGCGAAAGTAGCTCAAATTGCGGTGTCTACTTACCACACTTTCCACCACGGTTTGTCTTTTTGCGCATTCTCGGTTTGGGCCTCGTTGAATGTAGGATGATCGGAGGTTGATTGCGTCTCGGCTGGTGAGGGACTGACCTCAGCGGGAGAGACACGAGGAGGCGCAACGAGTGGATTCTCTGCCAGCCATTCTCCATATTGCCGATCAAATATTTCACGCAAGGCGTCAAAGTCGTACTCGGATTCAGGAGCACTCAAAATCTGCTCACGAGCCACCGATTCCAAATCTTCCGGGTAATGATCGGCAAAGTAATAACTCGTAAATGCGTTGCCTTCATCGTTCAATTCTTCGTTGGTGAATTGGCAATCGCATTGTTGAATCAGGAACTCGGCTCCTGTCATGTTTCCCGAGATGACCTGCTCCACCATGTTTTGGTCAGCTTCGTCTTCGGTATGCAGTTCGCCCGCCCATCCCTGGAGGAGACACCATTTCAAGTAGACGCCAATATGAGCAGCCGCGACCGCCCAGCGTTCGTCATCTTCAAATTCCGGTGTCGAATCGTAATGCCAGGAAGCATCATCATATTTCATGACATTACTTCCCTTGTGCCAAGCGGAAACTCTCGGCGTGGAACTTCATGATTTCGTCGCCCCGTTTTTGATAGATGATCGTGGCGGAATGTGGGGCATCGTCGATGATGATGTGATCGAACGGGATGCTGAGCGATTTCAGGTGTTGCATCCATTCCAGATTGTTCTCGTAATTGAATCCATTGTTGCCGACGTAGACCAGAATGCGCAAAGCAGGTTTCGGATCTTTCGCGTATTGGCGGGCGAGATCCCAAGTGTTGTCACCTATTGCAAATCGGAGCTTGGGATTCTCGAAGCCGTCTTCTTCCGAAATTCGTTTTTCGGTGGCATGTCCACCTCCACCGGGGGCCGCCGAGCAGAACAGGTCGGGATGCCTAAACATCAGCCGTGCGGTTCCACGTCCTCCTTGAGAGAACCCTTCTAAAGCACGTCCCGAGCGATCGGCAATGGTGTGGTAGGTTTTATCAACGTGAGGAATCAATTCTTCAATGAAGACACTGGCTCCTTGAGCTTTAGGGTCGTCGGGCATGTTGTAATGACTGACCGGACCGCCGTTGACGAAGACATAAATCGTGGGCGGGATCACACCCTTGCTTTGTGCTTTGTGAATGTAATCGACGAGCTTGACTGATTTCGTCTCCGAACCGGGGCGTCCGCCGTGCAAGTAATAGACGACGGGAAACTTGTTCGTAGATTTGGCGTCGTAACTTTTTGGCAGATATATGCAGTAGCCAACATCTGTTTTGAGAGAGGGAGACATGAACGTCGCATGTTTGAGGCCCGGCACCTTGGTCTGCTTGAGTTGATTGACCCATTTGAAGGGTGCGGGTTTCTTTTTGGTTTGTTTTTTCTCTTGAGCGTCTGCGGCGAGAACCGCCATGAGTAGACACATCAGTGGAGAAAGGAAGTAAATCAGACGAAATGAGTTCATGGTTGGCCTCAAAAGAACGTACGAAGTAGGTGTGAGTGGTGTGTCACATTATTGGACCCTGAACCAGATAGCGACTCAAGAGGGGAATTGGGATATACTTCTTTTCTGCGAAACCGTAGGTCAGGCTGGCAGAATTCCAGAGACTGGTTGATGCTTGATTTGATGAGCAATTTCTTCGTTGAATTTGTTCCAACAATTCCAAACGAGACTCAAGCATTTTGAATGTCAGGCACAGTCTGACCTGCTATTCTCACTAGATTTTCGGACCAAAACATTTTTTCTTCTCTTCCTGATTTCCTGCATTCCTAATCTTTACAACGCTCCGCACAGCGGACCCTAAAATTTGATGAGTGACCCATCTCCACAATCCTGCTCGCCTTGCAGTCGCGCATTGAACGCGGGGTTGCTGCTTGCGCTGTTGGGGAGCTGGGCGGTGGCGTTGTTGCTCGAATGGCCGCGTATCGATTTGGCGATGGAGACGGGAGAGTGGGGGAGCCTGCTGTTCAACTTGCATTACGATAGTACCTTGCCTTTGATTTTGTTCTTGTTGTTGCCGATGGCGTGGTTATGGCCGGGACGCGAAAAATTGATTCCGTGTGCGCCGCCGTCCCGATTGAAAATGATTATCACGGCCATTGTGTTGAGTGGCTTGTCGCTATTCATGAGCCATCATGTGGCGAGCCTGGATGTTCACGGCAAGACCTTTGGCGAATTGCCTCCTGCGTACCACGATGAATACAGTTATTTATTGCAAGCGGAAACGTATCTCGATGGTCGTGTTTCTTATCCCGTTCATCCAACTCATCCCGAATTGTTCTCACAGTTTCATGTGGTGAACGAATCCCAGTTTGCCAGTCGATATGTTCCGGCGACCGGTTTGGTGATCGCTCCGGCGATTCAGGCTGGCAATCCGTATTGGGGACATTGGCTCTGCGGCGCGTTGACGACGATCTTCATTTTTCTGGCCGGCAAAGAGTTGGGGGGATACAAGACAGGTCTATTTGTCGGCCTGTTCTGTGCGTTGTCGCCTGCGTTGGCGCTGTTCAGCAACCTGTTACTGGCCCATCATCCGACGTTGTTGGGGCTGTCGTCGTTTCTCTACTTCTATTTATTGATGTGGAGAACAAAGTCTCTCTCTGCCGGCGTGCTTGCCGGTGTTGGTTTGATCTTTGCGATGCTCTCCCGACCGATGGCGGCGGCGGGGTTTGCCTTGCCGATGGGAATTGTCTTGCTGGTGAACTTGATTCGTCCGGTACGCTGGGTTCACGATGAAACGGCCCCTTCACGCAAGACGGTCTTCGGATTGAATTTGGCGGTGGGTTTGCCTGTTCTCTTGGGCTTGCTGACCCTACTGCCGATCAACAAGGCGATCACCGGCAGCGCGACCAAGTTTCCTTATTCGCAGTTTCAGGAGGTCTATACACCCCAGCATGCTTACGGGTTCAATAACGTCGAACGAGGTAGCGGCCAACGTCAGAAAGAAGTTTATGCCAATTACGATAACTGGGCCGAGAACCTGACGCCGAAAGAGGCGCAGACAAAAGTGGTGACACGACTTGTCGCCAGTTTGAAATGGACGTGGGGGATCGTGCCGTTGACGATGGCGGGATTGATTGTCCTAGTACTAACGATAGAAACCAGAAATCGTTGGGGAATCATTCTTGCCTCGTTACTTTCGATTCATCTGGCACACATGCCTTATTGGTTTACCGGAATTCAGGATTGGCATTACGTCTTTGAAAGTTGTCTGATCTGGTTTCTGCTGTTAGGAGAGGTCACGCGAGTGGTCTGGGAGATTTCTCAAAAGAGCGGTCGTCCGATGCTCAAGTATTGGTGGCTGGCGATGCTGGCGGCTCCGATGTTGACGATGTACGTCTCGGCTGGAGAATGGTGGCCCGTCGCGCGTCTCAAAAATGAAGCCCAGATGATGGCCTTCTCTCGACAGAAATTTGCGAACTTCGACAACTCGGTGGAGCAGCAGATTGGAGAGAGGAAGGCATTGATTCTGATCCATCACGACGAAGCCGACTTGCACATCGACTATATTCAGAATGATCCGAGTTGGGAGGGACAAATTCTACGCGGGCGATCTGATGATGGCCGACCCGATGCCGAACGTCTCAAGGAATTGCGAACAGCGTTTCCCGACCGGGAAATCTGGTACTTTGATGTCGCGGCGGGGCAATTGGAGCGGCTGCTGCCGTAATTTCTGCCGATAAATGATTTATCAACGCTTGTCGATGTGTTATGTTTTGAGCATTGAATTTAATCGTTTCTGAAGCCGCCCGGACGAGGTGATGTGTGTTAAACCTGCTCGATGATGGATTGCCGCTTTGCGACGGGGTTTCCCGGCGGACGATGTTGCGCATTGGGAGTTTGGGGTTGGGGGGGCTGTCGCTGCCTCAATTGTTGGGTCGGAGAGCCGCAGCGAATGAGAACCCGACCGCGAAAGCGAAGAATGTCATTTTGTTCTGGCTGACGGGGGGCGTCCCTCAGCATGATACCTGGGATCCCAAGCCTGATGGTCCTGATTCTGCCCGGACACCCTTTGGAGTGATTCCCACTTCGACGCCCGGCTTGAACATCGGCGGTTTGATGCCGATGACCTCTCGACTGACGCATCACATGGCGGTCATTCGGTCAATGTCCACAGGAGACAATGCCCATTCATCGAGTGGGTACCAGATGTTGACCGGCGTGCCTCACATTCCGCTCTCTCGCGAGAATGCGCTTCCCGGCGCACCGAATGATTGGCCATCACTGGACGCGATGATTCGGACACAGGTACAAAACCAGCAAGGCTTGCCTTCGTCGATTACATTGCCAAAGCACATCGCCAATGTTGGTGAGAAAACCTGGCCCGGACAAGGGGCGGGAATTCTTGGTCAGCAGTATGATCCGTGGTTGTTGACCTGTGACCCATCCGAAGAAAAGTTCCAGATTCCTGCACTCTCGTTACCAGAAGAAGTGACTCAAGTTCGACTCGACCGACGATTGGGGCTGTTGGAACAAGTTGATCAGCATTTGAATAAACTCGACGAGCATGCCTCGACAGCCAAGTATGATCTGCGGACATCTCAAGCGATTGAGCTATTAGCCGGGCAGGGTGCTCGTCAGGCGTTCGATCTTTCCAAAGAGTCGGACAAAGTTCGGGATCGCTACGGGCGAACGAAGTTTGGACAATCTGTTTTGCTCGCTCGTCGGTTGATTGAAGCCGGTTCGACGCTCGTGCATGTCAACTGGCAAGGGATTGAAGGGAAAGAAAACAACGGCGGTTGGGACACTCACAAGAAACATAACGAATCTCTTGAAGGTTGGTTGATGCCGATCATGGATCGCTCGTTCTCGGCTCTGATTGAAGATCTTGAACAGCGGGGCATGCTGGATGAGACTCTCGTCGCCTGGGTGGGGGAATTCGGTCATACGCCGAAAATTAATGCCCGCGCAGGGCGCGATCACTGGGGGAGTGCGTTTTCCATTGCGCTCGCGGGTGGAGGCATTAAAGGGGGAACGGTGATTGGTAAAACCGACAAGCAGGCGGGGCAGGTTGTGGAAGATCTTGTGCGTCCAGCCGATTACATTGCGACAGTCTTGCATTGCTTGGGGATCTCACCCGAAACCATCGTGCATGATACGGAAGGTAGGCCGATTCCGTTGTCTCGGGGCAAAGTGATTGATTCCATCGTCAGCTAAGACTGGGTGCGACTTCCGGTTATGTCGTGAGTGATGATTGTTTACCACAACGACGGTCGAATTCTTCTGCCCAAATCTCAGCTTCTGGAATCATCAGAAATTCCATAACTGCTATCATATATTATGGATACGTCTTTTTGTCGTCGGGTTTTCCCTCAGGACGGCAACTGAGGCGTTGGTACTTTATGCCGATTGTGACGAAAATCTTGCATTTTTGTATCGCACATGGTTGTTCACGTTGTGATATTGGAACATCGTTGAGAAAAGTAACACTCATTCCCCTCAGTGTTTACTGAATCAGACGGCGTTTTGCCAGTTCAGGAAGACTACGTGTGTGTCTGAGTGTTGTTATTGAAAATTCCCCTCATTTTCAAACGCAATGTCTCCAAAACAACTTTCAAGCCAATCGAATACACGGTGGTTTCAGTCATTGGCTGTGATCGCGCTGTTCGCATCGATCTTGGGAAACCAATGGTTCATTGGATTTCTGGTTGCGGCTGACGGCCGGGTTGACTCGATTCATCCTCAACTTCTGATTGCCACTGCACAGGCGGTCTGTTTGCTCTTCGGTCTTGTTTGTTGGAAAAAACGCTTTGAGCTTAGTTTGAAGCATTTCCTTCTTTGGCTGCTCCCGGCTCTGTTTGCTTTATTTATGATCTTCGATTCGTCGATTCGGTTTCCCGACCTCTTTGAGCAGCCCGGTATGACACTTGGTTACTACGGAGTCTGGGTCATCGGGCTGTGCGGTTATCTGGGAGTCAGTCTTTTACGGCCCAGGCTTCGCGCTCAGGTGGCCTTGGCCGGGTATTCGTGTCTCTCTTGTCTGCTCATGACAGAGATGACGATTCCTGTCTTTCAGGATGCCTTGCTGAAAGCACGTCATTCGGAATATGACGTGCGGTCTCGCGAAGAATTTATTTGTGATGAGCGAGCAGCCGGAAGAGATATTGTTCCTGCAATTCATCCATACCACTTTGTTGCCCAACAGTTCGCGGTCGCAAAATTTGGTGATAAGGCAGATGCTACAACAATCGTTCCCTTGGGAGGGCTTCCCAATCGAGAAACCGTTTTCTGTAATGAAACGGGACAGTACCTCGTTTATCAAAGTGATCCCCTCGGGTTTCATAATCCTGCCGAGGTTTATGAGGCCAGTCAGCTTGACGTGGTGGTGTTAGGGGATTCGTTTGCGCAGGGGGCATGTGTCTGTAGTGACGATAACGCGGTCTCAAAAATTCGCGAGGCGTATCCTCAAACTCTTTCGTTTGGTAGCGGGGGGAATGGACCTCTTGCCTCGTTGGCGGCCTTGCGAGAATATGCTTTGCCAATGAAGCCAAAGGTCGTTTTGTGGTGGTTCTATGAGGGAAATGATCTGAGTGATCTTGAAAGAGAAATCAATTTTCAGCCTTTGGCAAGGTATCTGGATCCTGAATATCGTGTCGGCCTTCTGGAGTCGCAGGATGATGTTGCCGAGGTGATGGAAGGGGTGTTTGAAACCTATCTGAATAGCATCGAAATTCCGTGGTACAAGAAAGCGTACAATGCTATGACATTAACTCGCGTGCGTTCCCGATTCAAAGAGAGTTTGGTGAGCAGTGCGAGTAGTAATGGACAGGAAAATTCCGCTGAAAGCATATTGCGTCTGAAGCAGATCCTGAAAACGGCGAAAGAAGAAGTTCGCCAGTCGGGAGCAGAACTGATGTTTGTTTATCTCCCGTCACAAGAACGCTATTCTCAGAATTTGGATCCGGCTCGTTTAGATCTTCTTGAAAAGCGTCATGCAGACGTCATGACAATGGTCGACGAATTGGGGATCGTCGAGCTTGATATCAACCGGGCCTTCGAGAACTCTTCAGATCCACTTCAACTGTTTCCGTTCGAGAGCCTCGGTCATTACGACGAAGATGGTTATCAGGTGTTGGCAGACACCGTGCTGGAAAAGCTCGACCAATCTTTTCTGCGTGGACGTATCTCGGCTACCAAATGAGTGGTTAGCCGAGGGCTTTAATCAGTCAAATGTCCCTTGTTTCGTCAACTCGCGGAACAGCCCCAGCAATTTCTGGGTGATCGGCCCCGGTTTGCCGTCGCCGATTTGACGACCGTCGAGACTGATCACGGCAATCACCTCAGCGGCGGTTCCTGTCAGAAAGCATTCGTCGGCCACATAAATATCGTGTTTCGTCATGGCCACTTCGCGAACTTCCATTCCCGCTTCTTCTGCTAAACGCATTACTGCGTAGCGAGTGACTCCTTCAAGAATACCGGCATCATTGGGAGGCGTCATCAGAACGCCCCGTTTGATGATGAAAATATTATCTCCGGTACACTCAGCGACTTCGCCTTTGTGGTTGAGCATCAAGGCTTCAATGGTCCCACCATCAGTGGCTTCCACTTTCGCCATGATGTTATTCAGGTAGTTGAGTGATTTGATTCGTGGGCTGAGAGCAGAAGGGTGATTTCGGATTGTACTGGCGGTGATCAACGGCAAGCCGTTGTCATAGATTTCTTGCGGGTACAGAGTAATTGTGTCGGCAATGATGATGACTTGCGGGTTACTGGTTTTACGGATATCGAGCCCTAGTGCTCCCGCGCCGCGTGTGATCACCAAACGCACATATCCGCTCTCGATCTGGTTCGCTTTGACAGTATCGGCAACGGCTTTGGTCATTTCTTCCGGCGAGATCGGGATTTCCAACCGAATGGCTCGGGCCGATTCGTACAGCCGATCAATATGTTCCTCGAGCAGAAAAACTTTGTCATAGTAGACACGAATGCCTTCAAACACGCCGTCGCCATACAAGAGTCCGTGATCAAAAACCGAGACCATCGCTTGTTCTTGAGGGACCAGTTGGCCGTTGAGATAAACCTGACGAGACATGATCGGATTCCACCTGAAAACACTGTACGAAGAGGGTGTGACACATTCGGCAGAGATGAAAAAACAGAAGCTGTCGCAGGTCGCGATTGAGCTTCTGTCAGATTCTTCGGGGTGCCGACACTCGGGGAGTGAAGCAGGTTCAGGCGGCGTTTTCGACTTGTTCCATCTGGCCTTGCGCCAGACGGATTGTGCGATGAGCCGAGGCTGCAACAGACTCGTCGTGAGTGACCATGATAATAGTCAGTTGCTGTTCCTCGTTCAAGCGGTGTAATAAGTCCATGATCTCGCCACCTGTTTCGCTGTCGAGGTTTCCGGTCGGTTCATCGGCGAGGAGGATTTCTGGTTGAGCAATGAGCGCTCTGGCGATGGCCGCACGCTGCATTTCTCCGCCGGAGAGCTCGGAAGGGCGATGTTTCAGCCGGTGTGAGAGGCCCACTTGATCGATGATTTCCAGTGCCATTTCCCGATAATGTTTGCGACGCGGCCAATACGTCCAAATGGGATGCCGAATCATTAATGGGGTCAACACATTTTCCTGGAGCGTTAACTCGGGCAACAGATGATAGAACTGAAAGATAAATCCGAACACGCGGTTGCGCAGTTCATCACGTGTTTTGGAAGGCAGGTTATCGACGCGCTGACCTTCGAGTCGCACTTCGCCAACATCGGGAGAGTCAAGCAGCCCCATCAGGTGCAACAGGGTACTTTTCCCTGATCCCGATTGTCCAATAATCGAAAGGAATTCCCCTTTGTTAGCCGTCGCGTTGACGCCTTTCAGGACGGGAACTTTCAGCTCGCCTTTGCGATACGATTTCTGGATAGAAACTGCGGATATCTGTGGTGTCGGCATGGGTATGATCTCAGTCATGATGAATACGCCGGTCTACATGGAAAATTGGAGTTGGGGAAGCGTCCGTTATCTTACTCGTAGCGGAGTGATTGCACCGGATGCAACTTGGCCGCTCGGCGAGCGGGCAGGATACTGGCGAGCACTGCAATGGTGGTTGCTCCCAACGCTACCCAAAAGACCATCCATGGGCTGACCATGGTGGGGATCTCGCTGAAGTAATAAATGTCTTCGTTAAAGACGGGCCGTCCTGTGATCCAGGACAATCCTGTCTCGATTTCGTTGATGTAGCTGACAAATAATAACCCGAGTGCAACACCGACTCCGCTACCGACAATTCCCAGTGCGAGGCCGTAAGAAAGAAAAATGCTCATGATGCCCGAAGCGCTGGCTCCGAGTGCTTTCATGATGCCGATGTCGCGAGTTTTCTCGACAACGATCATGAAAAAGATGGCCAGAATTCCGAAGCCGGCGACTGCGATGATCAGGAACAATAACACATTGAGGATGGCTGATTCCATTTCGACGGCAGCCAGCAATGGTCCTTGTTTGTCCTCCCAGGTTTGAACAATGAACATGTCGGGAGGAAAGGCGGCTTTCAGTTTTTTGACCAATTCGCCTGCTTGAGAATAGTCTTTGAGTTTGATTTGTATGGTCGTGAAGTCACGCACATTCGTACCGGGATGCACCATGCCTCGTACGTCTTGCAGATAGTCGAGATTGCAATACACGAGGTTCGAGTCATACTCGCTCATACCCGTTTTCAGGATATCAACGACGGTGACTCCCAAGCTGACAGGCCCTGGAGGCATCGCTGTGTTCACAGTCGAAAGTTGAATGTCGTCGCCGGGGCGAACCATCAGTCGATCAACCACTTCTCCGGTTTTCGGATCGGTCATCTGATAGCTGATCAAACCGTGGCCAATGTAGGCACGACCCTTGTGGGGAGCGGTTGGGTCCGTCTCTGTTTGTTGTTTCGCATCTTCGACCAGAAACGGATTTTCAATTTCGTTGCCCGGTGGTGTGACGGCGGGTGAAGTCCCCTCGGCAAAGTTGGGTGTTTCTGAGTCGGTTTGTTCTGTCGTAGTGGTTGACTCTGAAGTTTCTTCAAACTCGGGCCAATTGGGTTCGGCTGTCTCTTCCCACGATCCACGGAAGACCCAGTTCTCACGATATTCTTTCGCTTCGTCAGTCAGTTCCCAATTCGGGTCGCTGTTGGGGTCGCGAAGACCATCTTGATAACTGCCGAGATATTCTTTGAGAGGCCCAACACTGGCTTTTCCTCTTGGCTCAATTCCCACCAACGTGATCGGTCGTGTGATCGGCTCGTTGGCATATTTGAAAGTCATCATGCCATACACTTCGACCGATGTTGTCATCCCTTCCACCTGATCTCCACCGATGTTTTCGATCATGTCCATCCAGCGGTGGGCATCGGCGACGCCGTTCATACTGGCTGTGCTAATGATGACATCGGCAAGAACGCCGTGTAGGCGATCTTTCATCTCGACACTGAAGCCCGCCATGACCGAATTCACGACAATCATGGTGGCGACACCGAGCATCACGCTGATGATACTGGCGAGCGCGATGAACCGAGTGCGGAGGTAGCGAGTGGCAAGCAAATATTTATACATCGGGGGCCAATCCTTTGGCGGAGATGTTTGTCCATAATTTCCCCCGCAATCTCGCGATACTCTCGGCGACGAACCTGCATCAATAAGCAGACCGGGGACGGCCAGAATCGTAACAAAGGGCAAGGAAACGGTATAGAGCAAATCGAGACCAGAAAACCGACTCGACAAATGCTTGGATCCCGGCTCTCCAGACGCTACCCTAGAGCCAGAGGAGAAGGCGATCACACATCGCCAGAGAACAGTTGGGAAAGACAGTAACTTCTCACCACGAATAAGGATACGGTTATGGAACCTGATGAAATTATCATAGACACCCAGGAGCGGATGGAAAAAGCCGTCGAGACATTTCATAACGGCCTCACCGGTCTGCGGACGGGTCGAGCGACTCCCGGGCTGGTCGATTCGATCCGGGTTGATTATTACGGCTCGCCGACACCGTTGAAGCAGGTGGCCACGATCAGTGTTCCCGAACCGCAGCAAATTGTGATCAAGCCGTTTGATCAGGGAGTCGCGGGAGACATCGCCAAAGCAATTGTGGCGAGCAATATTGGTCTCTCACCAAACAATGATGGTCGTCTGATTCGATTGAACATTCCGCCTCTCTCGACCGAACGTCGTACTCAGTTGGTTTCACGGGTGAAAGAACTGGCGGAAGAAGCACGCGTGGCAATTCGTAACATCCGCCGCGATGCGAACAAGCATATCGATGGAGCCGAGAAAGAGAAAACAATTTCGGAAGATGACTCCAAGAAATATAAAGACGACATTCAGGAACTGACAAAAAAGTCTGAAGGTAAAGTGAATGAGATGTCAGACGCCAAAGAGAAAGAAGTAATGGAAGAATAATTTGTTTGAAGAATGACGACCGCTTGTGCTGAGACAAATCGGTTCGAGCGGTCTTTTTTCTGCGCTGAAAAAGGTGGCGTGTTCATGGATTTGAATCTTGCAAACCGAGTGGTGGTGGTGACGGGTGGAGCGAGTGGCATTGGTCGTGCCACGGCAAAACAATTTCTTGCCGAAGGTGCGCGAGTTCATCTTTGGGATCTGAATCCTCCCGCAGAGGAGTTCGGAGAATTTCACCGTGTCGATATTACCTCTGCCGAAGATGTGGGTGAGGCGATGACCAAGACGTTGGCTCACACCGGCACGATTGATCATTTGGTGCATGCCGCTGCCATTGGTTCGGGGAAGTTTGGGTTTCCGTTTGATAACTTGAGCCCCGAAGATTGGCCCCGTGTGTTGGAGGTCAACATCATGGGGATGACACACGTGGCACATGTCGTCGGTCCCGTGATGCGACAACAATCGTCCGGGACAATGGTCTTCATTGCCTCAGTGGCCGGTCAAATTGGTTCACAAACCGATCCACCGTATTCGGCCGCCAAAGCCGCCAATATCAACTTCGCTCAATGTTTAGCGAAGGATTTGGCACCACACGGAGTGCGAGTCAACACAGTTTGCCCCGGTATGATTCAGACGCCACTCAATCAATCGGTCTGGCAAGCTTGGAACGATTTGCAGCCTGAGTGTGACAAACGCAGCTACGAAGAGTGGGCTGGCGAAAAGGTGAAGACCGTCATTCCTCTGGGGCGTTGGCAGACCCCCGAAGACATTGCCAATACAATCTTGTTTCTTTCGTCCGACAAAGCAGCGCAGATTACCGGTCAAACCATCAATGTCGATGGTGGATTCGTCATGCACTGGTGATATTGGTGGCTCAGAGCGGGACCGATTTGGGGAAGAAGACGGAGAGTCGGAGATCGGTGCCTCCCAATTTTTGGGGGCGACCGAGATAGCGGCGGATCCATGTTTCGGAAAGTTGATTACGTTCGCGTGCGTTTTGGTCTCGCCATTCGAGAACCAGCGTCGTTGGTTTGTCGGGAGAACCTGAGAGCCGAGACATCAGCTCCTTCCAGTCTTTGAGGGTCACGACATTCCGCTTCGGGTATTCGAGGACAAGTTGTAAGCGAAGGCGAGCCGTTTCCTTACGCGGACTCACGATAATCACTTCCTGAATTCCCCCCGGAATTTCATCCAGGAGCCGTTGCAAGCGTGTTAATTCTTCAGCACGTAATTGTTCGGAGCCGCGATCTTGAAGCAACGGTGACGGAGAGGCGATGCTGGTTTGATAATGGGCCAGCGTAAAGGTCATCAGGAACATGGCGGCAAACAGTCGCGGCCACCTGCGGGGCGAGAAGTCTCGCCCGTCGAGTAGGCAGAACGCTAACAAAACCAGAAACATGAGTAACACCACCCCGTTTGAAGAGAAAATCAGCGGCAGAAATTCTTCAGCAGACTGAAATGGTCGTGTGTAGAGTACCAGCATTGGGAGTAACGTCCAGATTGTTGCCCACGTTACTTTGAGTTTTCCGGTCGTGATCTCATTGAAGGCCATCGAGGTCGCGATAATAAGGCTGAGAACCAGGAGGACCAGTCCGCATTGTGTGAACAATGAGTGAGATCCCCAGAGAACTTGCCCTCCCATCCAACTGATAAGCCCCACGAGAAACCAAAGCAGAATGGCACGCTCTCCGCGAGCCTGGTGTGAGAGTGATCGTCTCAGCAGGCTTAACATTCCGTAGATGGCTAACCCAATCATGGGGCCGAGTGCATCAAGGAATGCCCAGCCGGGAGTGAATGAATTGATGGGGCTTAAAGCTGTTGGAAGACCATAGAACCAGTTTTTCCAGAAGTCGATTCCATAAGCAGAAGACATCATCAAAGGCCACCATCCTGCCGACGCGAAGCAGGTTACCCATAAGAGGATAAGTGCCATGAGTCGCCGTTGTGGTTCGACAAAAGTAACGGTTGATTCATCCGAGGAGCGGTCGAACCAGATTGCGATCAGGCATTGAAGGAGTTGAAGACCGGCGAATAATAAGACTGCCGGTCCTCCCAGCATGAGGCAGAACCCGAGCGATAAACCACCTCCGAGAATGGGCCATGTGATGACGGATCGTTCACGGAGCAAATGACGATCGAAAGCGCGCACAGAGAGGAGACCAAACAAAATAATGAGCGACGTGGGGACGACGGTTTGTGCTTGACCCAGGATGATCGTTTGTCCCGAGGCGATCAACACGGCCCACATGGCCACACGGCCATCAATCAAATCACTCACCAGCCAATAGCATCCCGCGACGAGCAACGCTGTTCCCAACCAGGAAACAATCATCGCCTCGTACGCGCCGTGGCCGGGAAGAAAATTTTCGAGAATAGCTGCCAGCCATGTTCCCATCGGAGGTTGTGACTGGATTGTGGTGAGGGAATCGCGGCCACCCGGCGAGACCATCCCTTCCACCGACTCTGCGCGTAATAGATCGAGACTTCGCAGCACCCATTCGGAATCAGTTTCACTCAAGATGGAATGCTGCAACGCGAATAGTGTGGGCATCACTGCCAGCACGAAGATCCAAGGTTGAAAGCTGGAGGTCCGTTCGAAGACCGGAAACAGGTCGTTCGGACGGCTCGCGTCCTGGTACATATTTGTTAATCGGGATGACGTAATGGCATTCGACATAGTCGGCCTGAATTCACGATTTTGGAAATCAGAAACTTGGCAACTTCACGGGATGACAGTTTCCGTCATCATAACATAGATCGCTCAACGGTTTTCAAGACGCCGACGTTTTTCAGCAATCACATCCTGTAAGATTTGCTCTAAAGTTCGGGAAGGCTTCCCCCCCAATTGTGACTGCAATTTGGTCAAATCGGGAACTCGGCGACGAACATCTTCGAAATCTGAGCCGTATTCTGTGTGATACGGTTCCAGTTGGATCTTTGAGTCTGATCCTGTGAGTGCGATGACTTGTTCTGCCAAGGCTTTAATCGTCACAGGTGTATCACTGCCGATGTTGAAAACTTCGCCGGCGGCGGTGTCATCGTTGGTCAGTTTGATGACGGCTTGCACGACATCATCGACATGGGCGAAACAGCGAACCTGTTGACCATCGTCATAGACGGTCAGCGTTTCGTTCGCGAGTGCCCGGTCGACAAATCGAGGGATGACCATGCCGTAATGCCCGACTTGTCGAGGGCCAACCACGTTAAAGAAACGTCCGATGACGATGGGAGTTTGAAACTTGCGATAATAGGCGAGTGCCAGGAACTCATCGATGGCTTTCGAACATCCATAAGCCCATCGCGGTTTGGAAGTGGGGCCGAGGACGAGATCTTCTTCTTCGGTCCACTGGTCTTTCGGGTTCTTGCCATACACCTCACTTGTGGACGCCAGGAACACCCGGATGTTTTGTTGAGCCGCGTGACGTAATAACGTCTCGGTTGGATAGATGTTTGTCTCGATGGTGCGGACGGGGTCGTCGGCAACGAGTTTCACGCCGACGGCTGCCGCGAGATGATAAACCGTATCAACGTCGCGCATCACTTCCATAAGCAGAACGGGATCGGTGATGGACCCTTTGCGGACGGTCAGTTTTTCATGATCACGAACCGCAGCCAGATTGTCTTCATGGCCCGTCGAGAGATCATCCAGAATAGTGACTCGATGCCCGGCTGTGAGAAGTTCTTCGGTCAGGTGACTTCCAATGAAGCCAGCCCCTCCCGTCACCAGACAATGTTGCGATCCGCCCGTCATTACGACACTCCAAATTCCTGAATTCTGATCAGATCAGCCTATCGCGCCATTTCCTTGGGGAATAGTGCTCAGGGTGTGATTTCCGCTGCAAATGCTTATGATGGATACAACAAAACAGATTATGAGGCCGAAAGTTCCAGATCTCGGCAATTGTCTAAAGCTTTGCAAGAGTCAGGAATGATCGCCCAACCCTCCTTCAGAAAAGGGATTCCCGATGACCTCGCCACTCGAATCACTCATCGCAACCGGAACCAAACTTTGGCTCGATTCTGTCGACCCGGAACTGGTCCGTTCCAATCGTGCTCTCGGTGCCACGGGCGCTACTTCCAATCCGATCATTATTTCGGATTTGATCAAGTCGGGGCGATTCGATGAAACCATTCGCGAGCTATTGGGAAAAGGTCTCGATGACGAACAGATCGCTTGGCAGATGACCGACCAACTCGTTCGCGATGCACAACTCGTCTTTGCCGACGTTCATTCGGAAACCAACGGCAATGATGGCTATGTCAGTTTTGAACTCGATCCACTTCTCGAAGATACCGACTGTTCGCTGTCTGTCGAAGAGAAGGCGGCTCGATATATCGAACTCGGCAAGCAATGGGCGGAAGGGCATTCCAATCGGATGATCAAAGTCCCCGCTACTCCCGGTGGTTTGGCGTGTCTGGAAGAATTGGTGGCGGCGGGAGTGACTGTCAACGTCACATTGATCTTCTCCGAGCGACAATACATCGAAGCCCGTGATGCCGTTTGGCGCGGAGCGCAACGTCGTGGTTCGCTGAATGAGTTCAAGTCGGTCTATTCAATTTTCGTCAGTCGGATTGATGTCTACACTGATCAAAAAGTAAGCGAACTCTCGGATGCCGCTCAAGGAGAAGTGGGGATTGTGAACGCCAAGCGAATCTGGAAACTCAACAAAGACTTCTGGGCCGATAAAAACTGTCCTCTGAATCAGGAATTGATTTTTGCCTCAACGGGAACAAAGAAACCGGAAGACCCGAAAGACAAATACGTCGGTTCACTGGCAGGAGCCGACATTCAAACCAATCCTCCTTCAACGAACGAAGCGATCCAGCAGTTAGAGGGAGCCACGTACACTCGACAAGTTGATCAATTTCCTGCAACAGAGATTTTGGACGAAATTGATGAGAAAGTCGACTTCGCAAAGCTGGAAGAAGTATTGATGCAAGAAGGACTGCAAAAGTTTGCCGATCCTCAAAAAGGATTGCTGGCATTGATCGGCGACAAACGGAAAGAACTCGCTGGTTCATGAGCGAAATTGTCAAACAACATTTTCTCGATCTTTCGAGCTCCGAACTTTCCGCTTGGTGCGAACAGCATGGTGAAGGAAAGTATCGGGCCACGCAGATTCGTAAATGGGTTTTTGGTAAGCGTGTTGAATCATTCGACGATTGCCACGATGTCCCCGCCGCTTTACGCGAAAAGCTGAAAGCCGAGTTTGATCTGTTTCGGGCCGAGGTCATTGCTCATAACGTCGCCAGCGACCGAACCGAAAAACTGCTCCTGACCTTACCCGATAAACAAGTGGTCGAATGTGTGTTGATGCGGGAGACAAAACGTCGCACGATTTGCATCAGCACGCAGGTAGGCTGTGCGATGGGATGTGTCTTTTGCGCGAGTGGATTGGAAGGACTCAAAAGGAATCTCACAAAGGGAGAGATCCTCGAACAGGTTCTCAGGCTTGATCGTCTGATGACCGATCCGCAGGAACGCATTACGAACGTCGTCGTGATGGGAATCGGAGAACCACTCGCGAATCTTGGTAATCTCATTCCTGTTTTGCAGACGCTCAATGAAAAAGGGGGCATGGGATTAGGAGCCCGACGCATCACCGTCTCGACCGTCGGCCTGCCCGAAAAGATTCGGGAACTGGCTAAACTCGACAAAGCATTCAACCTGGCTGTCTCATTGCACGCTCCGAACGACGAACTTCGCAACAAACTCGTCCCCGTGAATGACAACATCGGCATCGATGCGATTCTCTCTGCCGCCGATGAATACTTCGCAATCTCGGGGCGACGTGTCACTTACGAATATGTATTACTTTCAGGAGTCAACGATGCTCCCGAGCATGCTCGCCAGTTAGGCCATTTGCTGAAGAATCGTATTTCTCACGTCAATTTGATTCCCATGAATGAAGTCGAAGGTCTCGATTTTGTCGAACCGACTTCTCCGCGGACAAACGAGTTCGTGTCGATTCTCGAACAGTTTGGTGTGCTGGCCACCGTGAGGAAACGAAAAGGGGCCGACATCGATGCGGCGTGCGGGCAGCTTCGTCTGAAACACGAGCAGCAAACCTTGACCCCATTGACAGAATCATAATTCTGAGGGGTGTCGATTCAGGTAATTTCTTACGAAAAAATGCTTGAAGCACCGGTGGACACTGATTATGTTATTGTCTGGATTTTACTGGATATCGTGACTTGATGAGTTGTCCAATCCCGGATTCATTCTTCTAGCAAGCGAGCTTCTGACATGCACTCGATCGCCGCGATTCTTGGCCCTTCCGCTCTGGCAACCAAAGAGTTCTGGTATTCCACCACACCAGAGGATGGAAAGTATGTTCGCATCGTGGGTCGTAAATCGGGGCTCGTCGATTTCTTCCTTTCGCTGATTGGAATCGATTCCACAACAATCTTCGAGGTTTATCGAGATCATATCCTGTTTCAAACATCCAACTTGAGTGGTAGCACCACAATGATGATTCCGATGAGTTCGGTCAGTAATACGGCATCGGGATTTTTCAAACCCTTCATCTACTTCGTGATTGGTATTCCGTTACTGCCGGTTTTCGGGTTGGGATTGATTCCCATCATCTATTACTTTCTGCATAAATC
This sequence comes from Planctomycetota bacterium, assembly GCA_030836185.1. GTDB lineage: Bacteria > Planctomycetota > Planctomycetia > Planctomycetales > Planctomycetaceae > JABURQ01. The sequence goes on along the minus strand of JAURQH010000059.1, from coordinate 17,570 downwards.
ATTGATGATTTCGGTGACTTCGCATTCAGCCGATTTGGCGGCAATCGCGTTCAAGCGTAGTGTGATTGAAGGAGTCAAAGTCGAGCAGGGTCATGCACACAAGGTGGTGAAGATTATCAACAAGCTGGTGTTGATGGCACACAATGGTGGGTAAATCATGACCGAGTAAATGAAACCGGCAACTCACCAACGGCCATGCGTTGTTCGATTTCCTGAATCAATGGTGGAAGATCGGCGACCGTTTCTAGGATGAAGTGAGCACCGGCAGCATTTAATTTCTCGGCTGCGCTGTTGCAGAGTGCTTTCAGTGTCTCGGCGGGCATCTTCTCAGTTTCTTCCAAGGTCAGACCGACACAATTTCCGGTGCGCGTGATGCCGACTGTCCAGCAACCCGCATTGCGTCCCGCTTCGATGCCGACGGGAGTGTCATCGACTTTCACAATCGACCACATCGGCCAGACTCCCATTTGCTCGGCACACGCATGGAGGAGATAGGGTGCAGGGCGACCTTGTGCCGTATCGCCAGCACAGAAGAGGCAATCGGGCTCGTAACCCTGTTTCGCGGCTGCCGGAGTGACGACTTCCATCAGTTCCTGAGTGTAGCCGGTGGTAGAGCCAATCTTGAGTCCCCATTCGCGACATTGATTGACGGCGTTGACTACGCCGGGAATTAGCTCGGAATAGTCGTTGAGGATCTGTTGCTGCAAGGGCAGAAACTTGCTGTAGAGATCGTCGATATCTTTTTCACTGCACGGCTTGCCAAACTTGGCTTCCCAAGCCGCCGCAACAGAAGGGATCGCGGCGACCGTGGCAATGTGGTCTCGTTTCGCTTTACCCATCGGCTCGCGCGCTTGTGCGGCTGTCACTTCAACACCGCGGTCTGTAAAAATCTTTTGAAAGACAATCGCCGGTGCGCAGCAACCGTGATCGACGGTGGTGCCGGCCCAATCAAAAACGATGGCTTTCAAATGTTGGCAAGGTTGATTCATGATTCAATTTCCTAAAGTGGTGTTCCAGGCGTGATCTGCCAGTCCGAAAGACATCGTCATCCCTGCGCCTCCCGGTCCGACCATCACAAACACGCCCGGTTCAGGGGACGCTTGATAGACGGGTAAGTCAGAATGTTTGGCATAGATCCCGTGCCAGCGTTCGATGATTGTCCAATCCTCCAGACAAATGACTTTGCGTAACTCTCGCAGGAGTAAGTCATCGATTTCGAGCGAGTCAAACGGCGTGATGTCGTCGCCGTATTCATGCGAATCTCCCAGGATGATTTCGCCGTTCGAAAACTGAGACGCCATCACATGAATTCCGTATTGGTCGAGTTCGGGTGTTTGTTCGGCAATCCTTGCTTTGAGGGTTTGCAGTGAAGGGCATTCGCGAAAAGAGCTGTAATGCCGCAGGGTGAGGCCGCTGGCGATGTGGGGTGAGTTCGGGATCGTTTCCTTCTGAGCAATTGATTTCAGCATTTGCAATTTGCAGAGCTTCAATCCAGATTGTTGTAAGAGATCAGGGTACAATGTCTGCAAATCACTGCCACTACAGATCACGATTTTGTCTGCCGACCATTGTCGACCATCGGCGGCTGTCATTGTCTTTTTGTCGATGCCGACAATCGGTGTGTTAAACTGAGTGTCCACGTCCTGACTCTCTGCCAACCATTTGGCAATGTTTGCGCTGGCCGTTCGTGGATCAACACGCAATTCGGTGGGACTCCACATCGCTCCCAGCAACCCCTCTGGATTGACGAGTGATGACTTTTGTAATGTCTCTGCCGGTGTGTGCATTGAGACCTCATAGGAGCCTAAGTTGCAGAACTCTTCCAGCACGGCCAACTCATCGGTCTGATGAGCCACGTGTAAGGAGCCACACTCTTCGAGTTCGACCGCGCCTGCTGCATTCAACTCCAGCCATAAATCACGTGACCGCATCGCCATCGTGAGCGTTTCTCCGGCAAGCTGTCCGACGGGCCAGATCATCCCAAAATTACGGACGGATGCTCCTTGAGCGACCGACGTCCTTTCGAATAGAACGACTTTCAGATTTCTGCGCGCCGCCATCCAGGCATTCGCCAAGCCAACAATTCCTCCACCGATGATGGCCACATCATAATGAGTTGTCATGGTTGCGATCCTGCAATTGGCTTAACGGCAATGCGCACAGGTCGGTGTTCGACTGCATACTCGACTGCTTCGTTGATTGTATCCAGCGAGAAGCTGCGTTCCACGAGTTGTGCAAAGGGGTACGCGGTATGATGCTGTTCCAGAAACGCGACCGCCGTCTGTAAATCTTCGGGAGCATAGTTGTGCACGCCGTGAATGGAAATCCAGCGACGCACGATTTGTTCGGGATCGAATCCGATCAATCCCACTGGCATGACCGATCCGACCAGGACAATGTGTGCTCCGATCGCCGCCAATGGCGCAGTTGCTGAAATCGCGGCGGGGGCACCCAAGAGTTCGAGAATAATATCGAATTGTTCGAGGTTGGCTGATTCGAAGAGACGTTGTTTGAGAATCGTGATGTCTGCGTGAGCTTCGACGGTATGGTCGGCTCCAAACTGCTGGGCCGTTTTCAGACGTTCCTGATTGATGTCGCAAACGGTCACCGATGCCGCACCCGAAGATGTTGCCAAAGCGGCAGCCGACAGCCCCAGCATCCCGGCTCCGAAAATCAGCACGTTTTTACCATCGATGTCTCCGGTCACTCGATACGCGGCTGCGATAGTTGCCGTGGCGCAGTTGACAGGACAAATGACTTCTGCGGGGAGTGATGGCGAAACCTTCATCACAGCACTACCCGCTTTCAGCAGAATGAACTGGGCCAGTCCTCCGCTGAGTGCAGTACGTCCTTCTGCCAGTTCATGCCCATACTTGGACAGCGTCTTACATTTTTGTGGATAACCAGTTTGGCACAATTTACAGCTTCCGCAGGAAACGGCGACTGACCAAGTGACGCGATCACCGACGGACAGCGAAACGCCACTGATATCGGTGAGAGGAGGCTTTCCGACTTCTTCGACGACTCCCAATATTTCGTGCCCCAGGATGGCGGGAGTTGGTTCTTTCCGCTTGCCGGTGATGGTATGCAGATCGCTGCCGCAAATGGTGCAACATTCAATCCGCACGAGTGCTTCACCAGCTTGAGCGATTGGTTTGGGAAACTCACGCAGTTGGAGTGGTTGATCAGCGCCCGTGAAGACGGCGGCCCAACAGATTGAAGAATGGTTGGTGGTCACAGATGTCATGATGAAAGTTTAATCGGCGGGAGCCAATTCTTCGACCGGTTGCTGGTCGCCTTGTTGCAGAAGTTCGGCATCTTCTTTTCTGAGGACGTTCTGAAAGTAAATCATCGAGACGATTAACGCCACGATGGAGGCGGTGGAGACCAGTAGTAACGATCCACGGAAGAACGGCAGAAAGTTCGTTGGGTCTTGCATCGAAGAACGAAACACCATAACACAGGCGTAGCCGAGATATCCCATCGCGTCGGCGAGATACATCAAAAAGCCGAGATTTCCCGGATGCTTGGAGGCCGCGATCAAACGCTCGAACAGGGTGGTGTGAAAAGCCACGTAAGGAATGTATAGCCCCACACCGCACATCACCATAAATACAAACGGTGGCAGTGCACCATTCGCCTGGAGAATGGCCGATGCGATGACCACTCCAAAAGAGACGCACAACAAGGTAATGGTCGCTCTGATTGCTGCGAGATTGTGAGTAATCAATATCGCCAAAGCATTCAGTGCTGTCACACATATGGCCACAACCGTTTCTGAACGAGCAAAAATGCTCGGCTCCCCTTCGACTCCCATATCTCGCCAAATTTCAACTCCAAAGTCATCCCGAATCGTGCGGATCACGGTCAACGCAACATAGACAAAAACAAAGAGAGATAATCCTGGCCAATACGCTTTGAAAAATTTCAAGCGCGCTTGGCCATTCATCGTGGTTCGTTCATTCCGTAATTTTTGGTCGCTCGTGTCGGGAGGAGGGTTTTTTTGGAGGAACCAGACAGAAATCAATAACGGCAGCAGGAAGATCGATCCTGCAATCATCGGCATCGAAAATTCACTGACGCCGAAATCGACGATCAACCATCGCCCCACCGATTTCACCACTCCCGAAGAAATGATGAAGCTGGCACAGAGTGTCGCCGAAAGGGCTTCGGTGTGTTTGCGTCCTTCCAGATAAGCCAGCACCAAACCGAATACCATGCCGAGTGGTAAGCCGTTCAGAAACAGCATCAAGAACTTGAATTGAGTTGGCACAAAGGCAAAACCAACCAACGCTAGCTCTGCCAAGAGAATCAAACCGAGAATTCCGCCAGCTCGATATTTCGCCGGCATTTCGGAGACGACCTTGATGCCAATAAATTTTGACAACATGTAGCCGACCAATTGCGAGACAACCAGCACAGTTTTCAGTCCCAACCCGAACACTTCCTGACCTTCGTAAGTCGCTGCCGTAAACGGTTTTCGAAACGCGTACATGCAGAAATACGTACAGAATGCCGCCGCTGCGGCGATCAGCATTTGATTTCTGCTGTTCTGATTGGAAGTTTCGTCGTGCTGCAACGTGGGCTCACTTCTCTACGACACTGAAAACCGGTTGTTTGATCGTAGAAGATAGCAGATGAGTGTTAAATTCTGGGGAAGGCGACTCAGCTATTCCCCAGGTTCAATACCCGACGACGGCTCCATCTTTGCGCGATTCCGTGGCACCGTGTAAAACATTGGTCTCGGGATCAATCAGAATTCCCTGATAGCCGCCAAACGCACCAACGGCACGTTTGACCTGATGCCCGCGTTGTTCGAGTTGCTCAATCGTTTCGTCGTCAATACCCGCTTCAACCAATATCTCTCCTCCACCACTGGCTTCGGGAAGACCGGTGGGAGTCGGTGAACCGATATGCGAAACACGAGCGAGGTCGCCCGCCATCTGTACATTCATGTCGAAGTCGATCATGTTGACCAGCACTTGAGTATGTCCCTGCGGTTGCATATCTCCGCCCATCACGCCGAAGCAAAACCACGGCTTGTTATCCTTCGTAACCATCGCGGGAATGATGGTGTGGAAGGGGCGTTTGCCCGGTTCGAGAGAGTTCGGATGATTCTCATCGAGAGAAAACAATGCTCCCCGGTTCTGCATGACGAAGCCGGTTCCTGGTGGGGCGATCTTCGATCCGAAGCCATGAAAGTTGGATTGAATGAGAGAACAACAATTACGGTTTTGATCGACGACGGTCAGATAAATGGTATCTCCGTGTGAGAGCAATGGATCGCCGGGATCGACATTGGTTGCCGCCTGCTGCATGTTGACTCGTTGGTTTTGACGTTTGGCATATTCTTTGGAGATCAATTGTTCGACGGGAACGTCGGCCATACTCATGTCGGCATAGAAACTGGCCCGGTCGGCGAAGGCCAGCTTTTTGGCTTCTGTGAAAAGATGAATCCAGTCGACTGATTTTGGTCCCATCGCTGAGACATCATGTTGTTCGATGATGTTGAGCATCTCCAGCACGGCGATGCCTTGACCATTCGGTGGTAACTCCCAGACATCGTAGCCACGGTAATTGGTCGAGACGGGATCGATCCATTCCGATGTGTGGGAAGCAAGATCGTCGTGTGAAAGATAGCCGCCGACTTCGTCATTGCAGACAATCATTTTTTCAGCGATGGCTCCACGATAGAAGGCGTCTTTTCCTTGCTCGGCAATCTGTTGATAGCTTTCGGCCAGTTCGAGATTGCGGAAAAGTGTTCCTTCAGCGGGAGATCCTCCACCGGGCAGAAATGTTTCTGCTGAACCTTTCCAGTTTGAGAGTGCATTCGTGGCAGAAGACCAATAGCCGGCAATGACTTCTGGAACCGGGAACCCTTCTTTGGCGGTTTGAATCGAGGGTGTGAGCAGTTCAATCAGCGACTGTGTCCCATGCCTATTCAGCAGTTCCGACCAACCATCAACACATCCGGGAACCGACCACGATAATGGCCCATCGATGGGTATCTGTGACATGTTCTGCGAATGAAAAACTTCGCGAGTTAATCCTTGAGGTGAACGACCACTGGCGTTCAATCCGGTGAGTTTCCTGGTTTGGTTGTCCCAATAGATCACGAACAGGTCACCACCGATGCCGCAGCTCATCGGTTCCACCAGACCCATCATGGCGGAAGCCGCGACCGCCGCATCGGCTGCATTTCCACCCGATTTCAGAATGTCTAAACCAGTTTGTGCTGCGAGGGGATGACTGGTGGCGACCATGCCATGCTTGGCGAGTTGGACTGATCGGCTTTGATTTGGATGACGGGCAGGGCGGGCATATTCGGAGCCTTGACCACCATCATATTCATAAAATGGAGCCACCTGACCGGACATGTCTTTTTCCTTGAAGTGTTTCGTAAGCCATTGTTATGTATCGAGATACGTTTTTAAGGGGAGGGTGTCTGAGTCTGATCGCTTCACTTAAAACCGTCAAAATCGGAAAATCTTACCAAATCGGGTGATGTTGCCGAGTCAGAATAACCGAATAAACGAAAGAGCCCACTTCGCGCAGAGGCGGGAACTCATTTTTAACGAATATACCCTATCAGCAATAGACAATTGATACACGGTATTAGCCATCGACTGATCCAACCTCTCGGGAAGGAGCGATCATGATGATCTGCTGGAAAAAAATTTTGGTGACGGGAACCGCGTTGTGTGTTTCCACCTCAATACTGACGGCTCAACCTGCCAGTTCAACTTATGAACGATTGAGAAAAGCGGCACTTGAGTCTTCCGAGGGATCAGAAAAGATCCCTGCCGATCATCCATTGGCTCCGGGGAATCGCACGAAAGTCGAAGAGGTCTCTGAGAAATCGGTGGCTCCGACTCCTACTGTGGAAAAGAAAACAGCGGAGAAAAATCACACACCTGGTCCACCCGTTGAGAAATTTACGCGGTCATCAGAAGTGAAAAGTGTGTTTGCTCAGCCGCAAAAAAGCCTCATCATTCAAGCTTCTCACGAACTGGACGCCAAGCCGGCTGTTCACGAAGTTGAGAAGAAAGATGATGTTGCCAATCCTTCGGGCGGAAACGTGATACACGCCGCTTACTCTCGTAAGGGAGCCAAGAGGGATGAAAACATCATTCAGATCAAAGCGACTCAGACAATTGAAAAATTGGATCTTGCGTCACAAAATCCCTTAGCCACTCCACAGGCAACTGCCCAAAACCCCAATGTTTCCGTCGAATGGAAGCCGCAAGGGGAGATCATGGTGGGTGAGGAATGTGCGTTTGACTTGGTCGTCAAAAACAACGGCGATGTCACAGTGGAAGAGATTGAAGTCGATGCATTCTTCCCTCAGACAGTCCGACTCACTGCGGCTCGTCCGAAACCAAACTCTGCAGATGATCGTGTGACCTGGAAACTGAGCTCACTCGATCCGGGTGCTCAACAGAAACTTTCTGTCAAATTGATCCCCAGCCGTCGCGGTGAAATCGAACTCTCGACAAAAGTTCGGTTCACAGGACAAACTGCTGGTAAATTTGTGGTGGCAGAACCCATTATCGGCGTCACCGTTGAGGGGCCGGAAAAAGTACTGATTGGTGAGCCGGTTGCTCATGTGATTAAAATCACGAACGTGGGGACGGGTACTGCTCGCGATGTTTCGCTCGAAGCTCTGATTCCTCAAGGACTCAAACACCCACGCGGTGAACGACTTCTGCTGGAAATTGGATCGCTCGAAGAAGGTGAAGTTCGCGAAGTGCGATTGGCTCTGGCTGCCATCGAAGGTGGCGATCAAAAAATCAAACTCGCCGCAGAATCCTCTAACAGCTTGAGAAAACAGGAAACTGTCAACCTGATGGTGGCGGCTCCAAGCTTGGCGTTGAAACTTGATGGGCCGGGACTGCGATACAAAGGTCGTCAAGGGGTTTACACCTTGCACGTTGAAAATGACGGTACGGCAGTCTCTGAAAATGTACGTCTTCGTCACCGACTTCCGAACGGCTTTGAATTTGTCAAAGCGGGTAACAACGGGAAGTACGACAGCAAGTCTCGCGTCATTGACTGGTTCCTCGGTGAAATGAAACCGGGTGAGAAGCAGGAAATTTCTATCGAATTGGCTGCCGTCAACTTCGGAAACTTCACTCACGAAGTGGCCGTAGTTTCCGAACAGGGAGCACAGGCGATTACTGAACTCGATACACGAGTTGAAGGAACGGCTGCACTGTCACTCGAAATTGTTGACCTCGACGATCCTGTCGAAGTCGGTGCTGATAACGCTTATGAGATTCGTGTCAAGAACGGTGGATCGATTGCAGCCGGGAATGTCGGTGTTGCATTTGAACTGCCAGAAGGTGTGAAATTTGTTTCTGCCAAAGGTCCATCGGATCATGTGGTGGAAAAAGGAATCGTCTTCTTCCGCTCGGTTCAGAACTTGAAACCGAATCAGGAAGTGACTTATCAGATTCAGGTCAAAGGCTCGACCGCCGGAAATCACCGGTTCCGAGCCCGCCTCACCAGTGACTCGATTCAAGAGCCGCTGATCTTTGAGGAAATGACCAAGTACTACGGCGAATGATCGTAAGGTCGTTCGACAATCAGACCCGAGAGAATGGGGGTCGGCATTATGCCGGCCCCTGTTTTTTTATGCGCGGATGAGCGATTTGTTGGCCCTCAGTCTTTCAGGCGATTGAAACCTTATGATTGATGAGACCCGCCACAATAAGAATTCAATGTTGTGACGGGTTATCTAAGCAGGTATGTTTCAGGAAGTGATAGAATACTCGGTCTGAGGATTATCGATGACAGTTCAAGACACATTATCCACGTCATCGGCTCTGATCGAACGGGTTCAATTGCAGGATCCCATTGCGTGGAAACGATTTGCCAATCTCTACGGACCTCTGGTTTATTACTGGGGACGACAATTCGGCCTCAATCCTGATGATGCCTCTGATTTGGCTCAGGATGTCTTCCATACTTTATGGAAACGAATTGATGGTTACAGCTCTGGTAACTTTCGGGGTTGGCTGTTGATTGTGACCAAAAATGTGTTTCGTGATCGTTGGCGAAAGGAAGCACATCTGCCCGAAGCGCGAGGTGGAAGTGATGCTCAACTTCTCTTCGATCAGCTCCCCGACCCATTGAAAGATTCGTCCTCACAGCTTCATCAAGCAGATGAGAGTGAGCAATTGTTGGTACATCGTGCTTTGGAAATGATTCGGGACGATTTTCAGGAGAGTACCTGGTCCGCATTCTGGCGAATGGCCATTGAGAACGAGTCGGCGGCATCTATTGCAGTATCTCTCGGAATTACAGAATCTTCTGTGAGACACGCCAAGTTTCGCGTTCTCAAACGATTGAAAGAAGAACTCGAAAGGCTGTAAGTCTTTAAGCTCATGTGGTTTGTCTAATTCTTGTCGCTCCTGCGGTGCAGTGTTATCCCTCTTGTGAGTTTTCCTTCTGAGAACTCTGATTCGTCCTGCTTGTGACGAAATGTTGCCCCATTTCCAATTTTCGACCAACGCTGTTTCGTTCTTGGTGAGAGTGACTGGAATTAAACATTCCCTCTCTTTCCAAGAGCAGACGTGTGTTTGCTTTGGGAACGATCATGAATCAAGACGAACCCGAATTTATGCCTCCTGAAAACGACCAACTTATCGAAGGCCTCTCTGAGCTGGACGAACTCCGCAAACGCGGTCTCGACAGTAGTCGGCAGATGCCCACGATTCATCATTTGATGGATGAGTTGGATGGGTATGTTCGTATTTTGCAGGAAGGCGAACCGAGTCGCGGCTTGGAAATCATACGAGAACCCGAATGCGAACGAGCCGTGCGCGGAATTGCTTTAGTGTCACTCGATCAAGCGCTGACAGAACGAACTGATCGGCAGCCGTACGTAAGCGAGTTTACGCCCGGTCAGATGATTGGTGCCTATGAATTGCTAGAGTCGATCGGACAAGGGGGAATGGGAACGGTTTATCGCGCCCGCCACCAGAAGCTCAATCAAGAGGTAGCGCTAAAGGTCTTGCCTTCCTGGCGAATGCGGAATCCGAAGTCGATTGCCCGTTTCGAGCGAGAGATGCGTGCGGTCGGAAAGTTAAATCATCCTGGTATTGTAAAGGCACTCGATGCGAGTGAGGCGGGTGAGGTGCATTTCCTGGCGATGGAGTTGGTTCACGGTGTGAATCTTTCGACGCTGTTGAAACAATCTGGCACATTGGCCGTGGCCGATGCCTGTGAAATGATTCGTCAAGCAGCAATAGCCCTGCAATACATCCATGATCAAGGACTGATTCATCGGGATATCAAGCCGTCAAACATTATGCTGACTCGTGATGGTGAAGTTAAGATCATGGATATGGGCTTAGCCCATATCGCGGGTGAGTTGGAGGAGGAACTCACCCGGACCGGTCAAGTGATGGGGACGCTCGATTACATGGCACCCGAGCAGGCGCTGGATTCGGGAACTGTCGATCATCGCGCCGATATCTACAGCTTGGGTGTCACGTTTTATAAGTTGCTGGTTGGAGAAACTCCCTTTCGTCACGGGCATCGATTTCACCCACTCCACGGAACACAAACAGACACCCCACAGCTTCTTAATATACCTTCTGAGAGTCGCGATAGCCTTCCCAAAGATCTGATCCTGTTAATTGAGCAGCTTCTTCATAGGGATCCTGATGGGAGGTTAGGATCGTTCAAGGAACTATCAGGAAAGTTAGATTCTTACTCTCGGGGTGCTGATCTTGGACGTCTCGGTTCGTTGTCTCTGGAATCAAGTCCCTCGATAGATTTCAAGACGTTACATCCAATCAGATTGCGGCGTCGCTCTACTCTTCGACGAATCAGTCTTTCGGTGATTCTCTTACTGGCTGTTCTCGGAACGTATTTTTTCGCAATATCGCCTCAATTCAATTCATCAGTTCCTGACTCGTTACAACTTCAGGCTCTGACGCCCTCCTTTACTCCAGAAAAAGTCGAAAATTGGGCCTCGGTTTTAATGACGGCGGAACCGGGAGAAAAGATTCTACCGATGCGATTTGGAGGCATCGATGAAGTCGTAGTAATCGGGCGCGTGGAAGGGCGCGTACCCGGAGCTTCGTACAGATTTACTTGGTCGCCAAACGATCATCCCGATGAGGTTACGAGCATTCTGGACTCTACATACACCCCTACCCAAGCGGGCTATCTCGATATCTCTCCGAACGGTCGCTATCTGCTCATCGGAAAGTCATACCTGAATCATTGTTATGTGATACGAGATCGTTTGGGAGAAGAGGCGGATACTTTCGTCCCCAATTGCGAATCGTTCATCCCGGCAAAATTAACATCTGATCTCAATTTATTCATTGGTAAACCGAAAGCAGTTCCGAAAGAACTGGTGGTTTGCTTTCAACGAAGCGATGGGGAGCTAGTGACTTCCGTTCCTCCGGTTCCCCAAGCACGTTCGCTTGTTTGGCGTGATCAGAGTCACGATGGGCAAATCGTGGTCGGGAATGTCGAGGTAGATTTAAATGGCATACTCGTCAAACGACCTTGGTGTCTTCGCTATCCCGGAGAACGCATCGAGATCGCCACCGATCTGCTGCTCGATCCCAATGTCGAGTTTCTCGAAATCAATAATGATGGTCGGAGAGTTCTTGGTGTTCATCCTGAGCGAGGAGGGTTTACCGCCAGTCTTCACCCTGAAGGAATCACTTTGGATTACTTTTTCGGCGTGGAGGGATCACCGGTATCGATGTCCAACGATGCTCTCACAATTATTGGTGAGGGAAAACGGGGAGGCTGGATCTACTCACGCCGACAACAAAAGACCTGGTATTTCAACGAACTGCTTACGGATGAACTCTGGGGAGACGATGCGCGCTTATCACGTTTGCTCTGGATCAGTCCCAATGGGGAGAACATTGTTGCGCAATTCAGTTCTGAGCACGGAAGCCGAGACAATCTCATTGTCATTCGAATACAGGATTTACTTCAGCACGCGGAACATTTCGATCAACAGTGAGAAATTCCATGATTAATAGAACTCCTCTCCCAATCGTGACCTGCCTGGTTTTGTTGGTATTCGATATTGGCGTAAATTCTCCTGTGCGGGCGGACTGGGTCGTCCATAATGCTCCTCCTGCTTCGCAAGAAGACACGCTCTATGAGATGGTCCAATCCGATATCACGACATCCTCGATTTCAAAGCAACGAGTCGCAAATCGATTTGCCTGGGCACCCGCCAGTGAAGTTTCGGGTTTGGCAGATATTGCACTGACCTTCTGGGGGGGATTCACCGGTACAACACTCGCGTCACCGGTTGTGTCTGCTCCATTAGACTTTCAAGTGACAATTTATGAATACGATGGCTTTGGTCCAGAACCACCCGGAGCGATTGCTTCTCAGCAAACAATATTGGCTGTTGCTCCGACAGCAGTCATCAATGCGGGAGAAAATGGATTTTGGGTGAATCAATACGATGTCTATCTCACGGGGGCTGGTTTCGAGTTGACACCAGGATCAGATTATTGGTTGGAAGTAGCCGATGTGGATCCCGATACCGGTTCCTCTCGTAATGCCCCGGCTTGGCAATGGGTCTCCACACAATTTCCCTTTTCGGGAAACTATCGAAAGTTCAATGATGTTTCCAACTGGGTCTATTCACCCACAAGTCGTTCCAGTGCTTTTCGGATCACGGCAGTTCCTGAACCCGGCTCGATCTGTCTGATCAGTCTCACATTGATGGGGATATTCACTCGCAAAAAACGCAACTTCTGATTCGACTCAGAATACTAACAGCCTCTCATATAGTCCTCTTAGAAGGTATTCGTCATGCGTATTTTCACCACTCTTCAAATCCTATGGTTCGCAAATATCTGTTCGCCTGTAGTTCAAGCCGGATTTGTCGACTTTGAAACAATCCCCGGTATGGGAACGCCGACTCAGGGGCAATTGATCTAAAATCAATTTCTCAATACACAGGGAATCCAATTTCAATTGGCAGATGGCTCTCGCCCCGTGATTGCGCAGGTGGGTGACCCCACCATTGGCTTCGTCAGTGGACTGGGTGCAATCTACCATGACTCTTTATTGCCCGGTCAGCAGAATGGGTCATTCTTCCTGGTGGATGACACGATCCGAAACAATCGCCCTCTGGATCTGCTCGTCAGTTTTAGCAACCCAGTTTCTTATGTCTCTGCTGAAATATTCGACATTGAATTCCGACCCTCTGATGGCACAGAGGAGCGGTGGATGATTGAAATTTATGATAACAACAATAATGTTCTCGACTCACAAATGCTCGACCGAATGACTCCGGGAACAGGAGATGGCTTGGCCACTCCATTCAGTTTTTCTCGTGGATTCACCGACATCGGAGGAATGCGAATCTCGTATCAAGGAGATGCAACGGGAGGCCCGGGGTTTGGGTTTGATAACTTTTATGCAGGTGTTGAACCAATCCCTGAGCCTTCGTCAGTTTTGATCCTACTTGGCTGCGTTCCCGGATATCTCGTGAGACGCCGCGCGATGAGGTCTGTCCAGAATTAGTTGATGCGTATTCCTATTCGAATGAAAGTGTCCCCTCATGAACATTCTTTTCTGTCGTGGTGTGGCGATCCTGTCAGCCTTAGCCAGTGTGTTTTTCTACTCCCTTCAGATTTCGCATGCGGGTATGAATCGATAAGACAACCAACAACCAATGCTGGTTCTCCACGACACCTATTAAGTTCGAGTTTTCAAAGATTCAGCTTCATCAACTCGGGTTCGTTTTTGAGTCTCTCAATTTCCATGATGGTCTCGCGAACGACTTTTGCTTTCTCTAAGCTCACCCTCTTGGGAAAGTCTTCTTCGCCGGTCTCGAAATAAATCGCCATCGATTCCAGTTGCGGAATGACACGTTGAGCATGTGCGCCGTATTGTTTGAGCCACTTCATCACATCGACAATCCGCTTTTGGCTGCCGTGCTTCTTTTGATTGCGAGCATAGTCCACCAAAAGTTCGATTCCGTCTTCGATCCGGTTTTGAGCAAAGAGTTCCAGGCCTGCCATTTGAATTCCATCCGCGAACATGATGCCGCTGGGTGCGGGTTCGACAACGGCTTGCTTGATGGCAGGAAGCAATGGCGAGATGTCTTCATAGGAAAGGTTTTTATAAACGCTCGAAAGGGATCCTCGTGCTCGACCATCCTGATTTGTGAGTCCCGCACGGACCGCATCAAGCAGCATCTCGCGATCAATACCTTCCAGCGAATGCCCCAATAAACCACCTCGTTTGTTAAAGAGGGCAATAGATAAATATCTCTGTTCCATATTGCGAGGGTCTTCGGGCGATGGTTTTTGGGTCAACCGCTTCAACATCACAGGGATTGCTGAGTTTGCCTGATTTCCCATGGAGGCAAGAGCTTCCGCCGCAAGAATTCTCAACCAGAGATCGTCCGATCGGAATGCCTTGAGCAACGTAGGAACAGCTTTGGCGGCTCGACCACGTTGGAGCTGAAATGCCTGACAGGCACCGTAGCGAGCGGAAAGATCGGCTGAGTTGAGTAGGGCAATCAGATCGTCGGTGAAATCTTCCTGTTTTCGTCGTTCAAGAGCCAACGCCGCTCGTTCTCGCACGACGGGGGACCAATTCGACAAACGCTCGAACAATTGCTCGGTACTCAGGTTATCGTAGAAACTGTTACGGTCGAGATTTGACCACCCTCGACCATCATCAATGAGTTGCTCGGCAGTGGTTCGACTGATTTGTGGGGCAGTGCTAAGTTTACGACCTGTGATGTAGGTGTTCTGAGAAAACTGACTGAAGCCGAGAAGATAAGCGCCGGTGCAATCCCATTGATCATAGACCTCTCGTTTCCCTTGAGGTGGACCTTGGTAGTGGAACGTTCCGTCCCAGCGTCGTGCCAAATCGAAGTACCAACCATACTCTTCTAACCAGGCTCCCGTTGCATCTGGTCCAGAACGAGCCACACCTGGCAGCGCCCAAGTCAAATTGAAGAAATTTCCTGTGTGTCCCATTTCACGTTCTTCGCCGTGAGAGGCGACCGACATTCGTGAGAAATATTCAACCGCTTCTGCTTCTTCCAGAAAGTCGAACAATACTGCCGCCATTCCGTTCTTCCCATTATCATCGTGTGTTTGAATCCAGGGAGCATGATCGCCGTACGGGATGGCTCCTTTGCCGACATAAAAGCGAAGAAGCATCGCACTTTTGTTGATCGCTTCATCAAGACCGGGAACAGTCACACCGGCTTCACGAGCTAAAACCAGCGAATAAGTTAAAGGGATACCGGGGGCATTCATCATACCGTAGCCAATGAGTCGGTCTGTGCGGGGATCGGCAAACGCATGTCCCCAAGAACCCACTGCGCTTTGTCCGTCGACGATCAGCTTCGTCATCCGTTGGAGCCCCTCTTCGAGAAAACTCTTGTCGCCGGTCGCGAGAGTGTATTCCGCCAGATAAAGATTGACGTAAGCGTATTGCCAAGTCCGTACGCCTGAAGACTGATTGTACGTTGAGAGAATCTTTGCCTGCTCGCGGAGTAACGGATGATATTTCTTCTCGCCACTCGACAACAAAGCTAACGCATTGATGGCTCGTGTGATAATGTGGCCATCGGTGGGAGCACTCTTCATTTGCTTGGCCAGCCTGTCCCAACCCTGTTCGAGAATCCTCCGCGACTTGGGACAATCAAATGGAGCGGTTTCACGATAACTCCCCATGACTTGCAAATTGAGCGTGACGCGATCATTACGCCCCTTCCGTCTCACCAGCAGTATGAGTTCGCCACGATTCTCGCGTCGTTCTGCTTCAGTAATTGCTTTTGCAAACTGAATCCGCGCATCGCCATCGAATGTCGATCTCCCCACCCCTAAAATGATATCTCCGACCTCTAACACGCCGTCAGCGGGAGAGTTATGTTCCACTTCGCTAATCTGAATCTCGCGGGCTTTCGCAGTCGACATTTTCTCGAATCTTGCCCAGCCTCGCATTCCGGTGGGGCCAAGAGTCCAGGATGTCGGTTTCTCGTCAGGAGCCGCATGTAGAGACACAGAAAGATTGAGAGAAATGATCGCCAGCGCAACCAGGGAACGCCGTATTGGACAGATTTTGTGGGTGTTCAAAGCGTTCTCATTGTCTACGTTGAGGAGGTCAGCAATACAAGCTGTATGTTTTTTGACAGTTTATCATTGCACAGGACCAATAGGAAAATCTTCAAAAAAATCAGTGGTATGGTGCAGATAAAGTGATTTTCAAATTTTTCGTTCTCACGCCCAACCTGCACGATCCAGTGTGCGATAGTTGATTGCTTCACTGAGGTGGATGGCTGAAATCTGGTCGCTGCCATCGAGGTCGGCAATCGTTCGGCTCACTCGGAGTATTTTGTCGTGAGCACGTGCGGATAACCCC
This sequence comes from Planctomycetota bacterium, assembly GCA_030836185.1. Classification (GTDB taxonomy): domain Bacteria; phylum Planctomycetota; class Planctomycetia; order Planctomycetales; family Planctomycetaceae; genus JABURQ01. The sequence goes on along the minus strand of JAURQH010000059.1, from coordinate 1,184 downwards.
ATCGTTTCCATCGCGGTCTTCAGCAGCGACTCAGCTTCTGAATCGAGTTTGCAAAACGTACGAATCTGTCGTGGTGCCATCTTGCCGTTCAACTGATCACGGTCTTCCTGAAAGCGATGGGCTTGACGCTCACGTGCTTCCAGAACTCTTGCCCGCATCGTGGCAGAATCGGTTCCTTCTTTGGCATTTGTCAGCTCGCGAAACGGGACCGGTGGGACTTCAATATGGATATCAATTCGATCAATGAGCGGTCCCGATATTTTGCTGACATACCGTTCAACTTGGATCGGATTGCAATTGCAGTTTCGTTTGGGATCTCCCCGATACCCGCATGGGCATGGGTTCATTGCAGCCACCAACATCAAGCGGGCGGGGAAAGTCACCGAACCAATCGCCCGGCTGATGGTGACACAATTCTCTTCTAACGGCTGTCGCATCACTTCCAGTGTTCTGCGATTGAATTCGGGGAGTTCATCCAGAAACAGGACACCATTATGAGCCAAAGAAATTTCGCCCGGTGCGGGAGTGCTTCCGCCTCCCACTAAGCCTGCTTCTGAAATGGTATGATGAGGCGAACGAAACGGCCTTTGAAGAACCAACGATTGTCCATCATCGAGACGACCGACCGCCGAGTAAATACGAGTTGTCGAGAGGCTTTCATCGGACGATAAAGGAGGAAGAATCGTACCAAATCGAGACGCCAGTAAGGTCTTACCCGAGCCGGGAGAACCAATCATCAATAAATGATGGGCTCCCGCCGCAGCCACAGTCACCGCACGTTTGGCTTGTTCTTGCCCCTTCACATCCGAAAAATCAATTTGATAAGCCCCTTGGTTTGTCACTGCTGTGTCCCAACTGAAATCGACCGGTGTCATGTCGAGCTGTCCCGAAAAAAAACCGACCGCCTCGGCGAGACTATCAACGGCAAACACCTGAAGACCTTCAACCACGGCGGTCTCCTCGGCATTGGCGACCGGGACGACAATCCCCGTTTTCCCCTGATCACGCGCAGCAAGAGCCATAGAGAGCGCTCCCTTGATCGGTCTCAAAGAACCGTTCAGTGCCAATTCTCCGACAGCAGCGAAATCGTCGAATCGATCAGATTCCAATTGACTGCTGGCGGTCAACATCCCCAAAGCAATTGGTAAATCGAATGAGGCGGCTTCCTTGGGGAGGTCGGCAGG
>JAURQH010000058.1 GCA_030836185.1 Planctomycetota bacterium | reverse complement strand
GCTGAGTGATTCGCTGGCAACGCCGTTGGTCTCCAGTGCGATGCGGAAGGCGATTGAGTCACGCCGACCGGAAAGAGGTCATCTACTGCATCACAGTGACCGAGGTTGTCAGTACACGAGTGAGTCATTTCAGCAGACGTTAAACTACCAGACGCCTGAGGAATTCGAGAAAGACTACGCAGCCAGGCTGGCTGCGTGAATGAAAGATTTGTTCTCCGTTATTGTTGGTCTACCGCAAGTTCACTATAACGGCTTGACTTGCAAATTGGTTGAATTTTCGAAAGTTGTAGAAATGGAATATCAAAACCGGGTTGCCGCGGGCGCTCCGTGAAACGCAAGCCCCCGGATATTGTTTGAAAAAAACATTAAACCGAAGAGTTCACCGAGAACGTCGAGAAAAATGTAGCACCGTTTTCACATCTACATTCTTCTGATTTATGGGTATCGACGACTCACATTCCAGATTAAGCCCATTCGCGTCAAAATCTTAGGGTTGGTGCGTGATGCTCTATCGCCCGTAAATGAGCGATTTAAGCCTTTATCACGATCGGATCAGAATTTCACTGTGCGTGAAGCGGCAGAAAAGTATTCGAAAATTCTTGAAGGAGGACACAGGACTTGTATTGACCCACCTTGATCTCATGTCAGAATGATTATATACAATAAGCCTTGGAGTAATATTCTCTGAAAATCGGGCCGATTTCATCCCCCATAGTCAGGAAAGAGTCCAGCTCATGAAATGGTATTTTGAAAACTGCCGACTCTCCCACGTGTTATTGCTGGGAATCATCGTCTGGGCGATTTGTGCAAGCTGGCTCCTGCAAGAAATTGCTCCCGTTACCTATATTGGATTGCACTTGGCAACAACAGGAGTTTTCTTTATCGCATTTCTCGCAGTCGATCGAAAATCAAAACGCGAAGAAGTTGTGCCAGTGGTTCAGGAACAAGAAAAGTAAAGTCGCGTTGCACAATTAATCTTTGCGAACTTGCACCTGAAGTGCGCCCAGCATACGTGTGATCTTGGTTTCTTTGGTATTGATGAAGAAAACATTCTCCAAAACAATGGCACGACGTTCTTGAGTCGGATGCAAAATCAATCGACCACCTCGTAGCAGGAAATACTCGAACACGTCTGTGATTTCTTTCTCGATCCGTAAATGCGGAGCCGAGTAGCGTTCAAGGTCACTCAGGAAGCCATGATGGTGTAGCAATTCGTTGGGTCGAACTTCCCAATAATCAAACTGCACGCTGATTAACACTCCGATATAGATGAGTGTCATCATCGTAAAGAAACAGAAGTAGAAGGCCGAGTTACAAAACGGCTGCAACGCTTTTAACACATTGGTCACAGCGGGTAAGAAGTCAGGATTAAATTCAAACACCGCCCACGCGATCACACCGACTGAAACACAGAAGAAAAAGAGTGTTAACGACGTGGTGCGCGGGAAGTCAAACGACAGCACAACCAGGTTCAACGCCAGAATGCCCAAAAAAATGAGTGCTACATTGCTGGTTTCAGGAATGTTCTCATTCTTTTGAACCAGCAAATAGATACCCGCCACGAGTGAAGCAATCCAACTTGGGTAGAGGTAGACAATTTTGGGGTAGGAGACCAGATAAATACTGTCAGGCACACTGGACTTTTCAGGTTCAGGACTCGCCGTGGATTGAGCATCACTCATCAGATTCACTCCCTGGTCTGGTGCATAGAACGCATTATCCCTCAATCAGAAGTCCGACCAACCAAACAGTCGGACTTCTGGAGTGTGAGGACGCATCGAGTCTGTCATTGACCCTGAAATTGCTGAAACATCATGAAGCCTTGCATCCCGAGCTGATATAGTCCTTGTAGTTGGGCAGCGGGAATATGAGCTTTGGCATCGAGTCCCCCTTCAGAAACCGACAAGGAATATCCGAGATAAGAAGGTTTAATCCCATCAAGTGATAATGCTCCCGGAGGTAGCAAACCGAACTGAGAGGCCTGTTCAACTCCTTGAGCAACCAGTGAAGGCAAGTCAAACAAAACGATAACATTTGCTTCAGCCCCTAGCTTGGAGCGTGTTGCGTCCAGAGCAGGACTCGTCGAAGGTGAGGCTGCAGACTTCATCAAAGCTGTCATCGCTTCTGTTCCACCACCGGTCGTTGCCAGAATTTGCTTTTTCAGATAAACCATGCGGCTGACAGCCCCTTCAGGACCGTACATCATTTGCATCGCCATCTGTTGCATTTGTTTGGCTTGAGCTTGCTGAGGATTAAGGTCTTCTCCCTCGGGTGTGGGAAACTCTTGTGTTAAGGTCATCTTGTCAACTGATTGACCATCGATGGTTTCGACGGCGTCTTCGTAGGTCATCGTCTGTTTCAGCATGGGCGTATCAATGTTGGACATCAATTTAAACATCCCCTGAAACGCCTCTTTCGCGGCGGATGTATCATTGACATCGTAAACAGCGGCCACACGAAACAGACCACTGGTTAAATCGCCGAGTCCGAAAGAGCTGACGTATCCCTTCATATCGAGGGCTTCGAGTTTCTTGACAATGTCATCGACTTCCGCTTCTTCAGAGACACTGTCACCGAAGAACTTCGACATCAACTCAACACTCCACCTCATCATTTTCGCCATATCGAGACTGATCCCGGCGTACATCACTTCTCCTGCAGGTAACTTGGAAAAATTCTGCATGGCGTCTGGTTGTGAACCGGAGAGAAATTTTGAGGTCGCAGACCCTTTTTTCACGGCAAGATACTCGTCGAATTGAATTCCTTCTTTCGAGACAGACATCGCGATCAAACAGCCATCCATATCTTTCACAGAATCCAATAGCGATTTCGCAAGATCGCTGTAAAAATCCATGATCGCTGCCATATCGATACCTGCAGGAACAGCCGCTCCCTGAGCTTCTGCGACGGCGGCATCGAGAACGACATCAATGTTATCGCGGGCCGCTTCAATCTCACCCTGATATTGAGAGGCAATTTGCTTGATGTTGATGAAGACCCCGACATCGGCTTGCATGATCATCATCTGTGCCTTCATATCGGCAGCCTTCGAGACATTCTCGGCTTCGCCATCGACACACGCCTGAACCGCTTTCATGGCGTCGGCATCACGTGAATAGAGCAGCCAGTTTTCGTATTCGACGTAGGTGTAAGCATCGCCGACAGCATCTTTGACGGCAGCCACATCATCTGATTCGACCGCAATGATCAAAACCGGTTTGGGTGATCCCTTTTCAGCAATCGCGGCAAACCACCAATCGGTTCCTTTCTTGACACCCAATTTCGCAGGGTTATCGATGATCGTTCCCGACATTCCCCCCACCGTCGCGCTGGCCATCTCGGCTTGAGCTGGCTCAACAGCTTCGACCAGTTCTTTCAGTTTCACGGTCGTTTTGTCGACATCGGCAACACGAATGACCAGTGCAGAGTTAGAAGGAAATGCTTCAACGGGAACTTTCGCCGCTTGAGCGGTCAACGTGCTCGCCAATAAAGCGATGCCACAAATTGTAAGCCTTAACATAATTCAATACCCTTTTTGCGATGGCTGCGGAGGATCTCAAAAAGAGTTCTCCGGTGATCATGGTTTATCATCTGGTGACTCAACGAGCGTTGCCGCAACGCGGATCACTAATTTCTCCAAGTTTTTTACTCTCTTCATTGTGGCTTGCCCTATTTGAAAGTGCAAACCGGGAATTCCCCGAAACACAAGATTCATCAGAGTTTAGCGCAAGTAAGAATTAACCGTTTTGCGGAGCCCCTCTGATAGAGAGAATACTGGTTCAAATCCCAGCCGGTTGCAACTTTTTGAGATATCGGCCCAGGAATGTCGGATGTCTCCCGAGCGTGCCTCCTGAAAATTCGGATTCGCATCGACACCCAGTAATTCAGAGATCTGATCCACCAAGTCCAGTAATGTCGTGGCGTGGCCCGTCCCGACATTGAAGACCTCACCTGAGATATTTTCTGCAAAAGCCGCTTTCAGGTTGGCCTGAACAACATCCTCAACATAGACAAAATCGCGGGATTGTCGTCCATCCCCGAAAATCGTCGGTTGCTCGCCCGCTCGAAACGCATCGATGAATAATGGAATGACTGCGGAATACGGACTTTTGGGATCCTGCCGCGGACCATAGACATTGAAGTACCGCAAGCAGACGGTTTCCAGAGAAAAACATGCCGCGAACGCTTCGCAATATTGTTCGCTGGCCAGCTTGGCAGCCGTGTAGGGAGATAATGTTTGTGGAAGCTGAGTCTCCTCTTTCGGTAATTCGGGCCGCTCGCCATAAACACCGCAAGAACTTGCCAGCACAAAACGCCTGACTCCCGCTTGCCGACAGGCATCGAGCATGGAAACAGTCGCCGTCGTGCAATGATGATGACTCCTGAGAGGATCGTCCAAGCTCAATGGCACCGAGGGAAGCGCTCCCAGATGTAACACACACTCCATCCCCTCGACGGCTGCGAGAGCAATTTGAGGGTCCGCACAATCCCCTTCAACCAAACGATATTGCCCCGCTAGCCCAGCCAGGTTTTCGAGATGACCGGTACTCAGGTTATCGAGTACCGCCACTTGGTGCCCGGCACGAATGAGCCCTGCCACCAGATGAGAACCGATAAACCCGGCTCCTCCCGTCACCAGACATTCCGCCATCTATCCACCTCGAACGTGTCCCACCGAATTTCTGCGAACAGGAGCGGTTCAACTCTATTTGAAATCAGAAGGATTACCGAATAACCCGGAGCCAGTTCCACCGCTACTGCCACCTTTCAGTGGGCCTTTGTGTTTCCGCTGATATTCACCATCACCGGAGGGAGCGAGATCCTCATCTCTGACGGGCTCTGGAGCGGGTGTTAATTCTTTGATGGAGAGCGACATCCGTCGGCTATCAGGATCGATTGACAGCACTTTGACTTCAATCTCTTGATCGACCTTCACCACGTCGGTGACACGACCAATGTGAGCGTGGGCCAGTTCGCTGATGTGAATGAGACCTTCCACACCGACGTCCAGTTTCACGAACGCCCCAAATTTCGTAGTGCGTGTCACATTGCCACGAGTAATGACTCCCGGACCATAAGTCTCGGCAGCAATCATCCAGGGATCTTTCTGCAACGCTTTCAGAGAGAGCCCAATGCGGCTGCGTTCCTTTTCGAGCGTGATGATCTGAACGTCAACCTGTTGACCTTCTTTCAGAATCTCCTTGGGATGTTTGATGTGCTGATAACTCATCTCGCCGATGTGTAAAAAGCCATCCGCACCACCGATATCGATGAACGCTCCATAATCTTTCAGATTCTTGACGTAACCGGTCAATGTCTGCCCGACAGCCAACTCTTCCCAGAGAGTCTTGGCCTTTTCCTTACGTTCGATTTCGAGGAACGCTTTATGACTGACGACCAGATTTCGTTTCTTTTCGTTGGCTTCAATTATTGTCGATTGCAGTTTTCGACCGATGAACGGTTCGAGATCGGAATGGTAGACAAGGTCAACCTGACCGGCTGGCATGAATCCTCGCATGCTGCCAACAGTCACTTCTAAACCACCTTTGTTGGTTTTGGTCACCAAAGCATCCACAATCTGTCCCACAGAAAGTTCGCTCCAGTTTCCCGTCACTTTCTTACGACCGTGAGGCAAGTTGACGTGGATTAGTCCTTCTTCCGCATCATAGCGATCGAATCGAACGCTGATTTTTGCACCCGGTTGAGGCATCGTCTTTTCATTGAACTGACGCTTGGAGACCAGACCATTCGACCGGAAGCCAAGATCCAAAAAGACGTTCTCATCATCAATCGTTTGCACGGTTGCGAGCAACGTCATCCCTTCGATCAGATCTTCTTCTGTCTGCGGGGTTTCTTCATCTCCTGCTTCGCTACTGCTTGAATCCTCGGCAACTGGAGTCCCCGTCACGGCATCGCCGATTTCTCCGCTGGCGAGAGCCGCTTCAATCTCGGCTTCCATCTCGGCATCAAAGTCTTCGACATCTTTAGGGATTTCAACAGGCCCCTTCGGTGGGACTTGTGACGGATCGACCGCGGCTGGTGTGTCTGGTTGATCACTGGGCACCGCCTGCGATGCCTCGGGTGTTTGAGCTTGCTTCAGTTTGTCGCGCAGAGAGGCAGAGTTCTTTGCTTCTTGTTCAACGGGAACCGGTGGGGCTGCCGATTGAACGGGAGTTTCGACCGAAGGTGAAGGCTGAGCAGATGGCTCTAAAATTGCCGGAGCCTCGCTCACCTTAGGTTGATCCGTGGAAGGAGCCTCCACAGAATCCGTAGCTTCCGCAGGAGCCGAAGCTTCTTCGGGTTTTTGCTCATTAGTGATGGGAGATTCCGCAGGAGAAGCATCTACGGCGGGCGATTCCTCAATGGGAGTCGCTTCCGCGGGAGTTGCATCCGCTTCGGGTTGTGGAGTGGAGACTGTGTCCTGCTCGGACGGTTTCGGAGTATCCGAACTCATGGCGCAGAGAACCTGTATCTAATCAATGAAAACAATCCGGGACGACCGTCGATTGACCGTCCTGTGTACCCCGCTCACCATAACCAAACGACTTACAAAACGCCAAGGATACCGCGAATTCTCACAATCTCCGAGCTCTCACAGATCATCATCGTGATCATCGCTGAGTTGGTCGTCCAATGGTTCGGACTGACTGTTGAGAGCATCCGATTTGCGAAATACCGCCACAATATCGTCAATTGGTACGACAAACAGCAAATTATCGGATTCCAAATCAACAGGGATCGCATTTTTAGGATGGAAGAGAACCTTATCGTACTTACGAATCGGAAAATGCACATCTCGGGCCACTTGAGCACTAATTTCCACGATTCTGCCGGTAATTGTCGGAATCTCCGCATCGTCGGGCAGCACAATTCCACCGCGAGTCGTCTGACGACTTTCGTCCTTACGGATCAGGATTCGCATGCCCAGCGGTTCGACAAATTCAGTCATCAGTGAAAACTTCCCTTAACATTACGCAGAAGAGATCTGTCCTTAACCAAAATTTCTCACTCAGATCATCATCAGTGATCATAAACGGTCAGTAGGGACAAACAAGACCTGAGCCAAGGGGATTCACCCATATTCACCCTTCCACGCAAAAATCAATTAGCTCAATCATCGCATGTCCCGACTTTTGGAAGAGGCGTGGTCTCGGTTCTGTGGCTCCGTAAAGTCGCCACTCAATAAACGAAAAGAGTCTCGTGACCCAAGAAATGCCACGAGACTCAAATTTACTCTCAGGGAAATTCCAAAACGTGAAATTTCAAAACATCGATTCACTCTGTCGCGGAAGACCCTTCGGACGTTGCGTCGTCAATTTCGTCTTTGATCTCTTCCTTAACTTCTTCGGCCTTCTCTTTGCCCGTTTCGACAGCCTCTTCGACCTTCTCTTTACCTTCTTCAATCACTTCTTTTCCATCCTCGACAGCCTCTTCAATCATGTCTCCGCCATCTTCGACAGCTTCGTCAATTTCTTGTCCGACTTTCTCGGCAGTCCCATCACTACTATCACAGCCACTGAACGCGAGAGGCAATAGCAAGCAGGGAATCAGCATTGCTTTCAGCCTCAGTTTTTTAAGTTCAAGATTCATCGTAACTTTCCTCCTAAGTGAGTCATGTTGCCGTAGTGAATATCCAAATCAACGTGAAGGTCCACAAACCTGACCTTCTATTTAGACTAAGCATCTCAGTTCTGGAATCTAGTGTGTCTCTCAACAAATAGGCAATCCGCCCAGTGCATCAGTCATGTGTCACCACGCCCAGGCTGGCAAATTTACGTTGACATCGCTCTGCTCTCCCTACATTGTTGAGTGACTCCCAAATCGGTAACAGGTTTCGAATCATCGATTTAGAGAGGGCTCCACCAGAAACACATTTTACAAAGATCCGTTCAAGCAGTTCATGCGTTCGTTGTCTGGAAACCAATTGATTCAGGATCACATCATTATAGAACTATTCGGCCTGTTGTTCGTCGTGGTATTTGTCTTTGCGGCCATTAACATTTTCAAGACCTCCAGACGAATTGGGAGTTTTCAGGATCGTATTTTCGATCAAATCGAAAAAGAGATTGATCGCACCGAACAACAAGAGATCTCAGACCACAACCGCCCCCGCAATTACAATTGTGATCAATGCGGCGCAGCATTGGGTGATAATTCCGAAGTCTCGCCGAGCGGTGATTTCAAATGCACGTACTGCAACAAATGGTCGAACATCCATTCCTAGTTTTTTATGAGCTAATGAAACTGAAGCAACCTGTTGCAAGGTACTCTCTCTTGTCGATCTTTCAGAACTCTCACTTCAAGGAACTCAACATGCTCGCTCGTTTTTCTCTACTACTGATCTGTCTGGCATTCACGACGCAAGCAACTGCGGAAGAAGTCATTCTCTTTCCCGACTACAAAAAGGGAGACAGCCACGTCTATGAGGCAACCGTGGAGATCAACCAAACCCTTTCTCTCAACGGAATGAATATCGAAACCGCCGTCTCAACAATGGATGAACGGCAACTCGATGTTACCAAGAAGTCGGAAACGTCGACCTCATTCGAGCTAAAAACCAATCGCATGCAATTCAACATGACTTTGCCGGGTGGTGTGACGGCATCATTCTCATCAGAAAACCCGGATCGTGAACCGGAAATCCCGCAACTCAAACCATTGTTCGAGTTACTCAAAGTGGTCAGCAACCTGACTGCATCAATGGAATTGAACAATTCAGGCGAAATTGACGAGCTCTCGATTAACGCTGAAGGCCTCGACTCGCTTCCAGAAGAGATGAAATCTTTCATTAGCGACGAGCGACTCAAAGATCAAATGAATCAGGAATTCAAACGCATACCGACTGATGCGGTCAAAAAAGGAGACACCTGGGAACGATCAGAAGTTTTCGACGCAGGCCAAGGGCAATATTTCTCCTACACAACGACATACAAATACGAAGGACAAATCGAGCAAGATGGCAAGACTTACGAGAAAGTCACCGCGACTTACAAAGATCCCAAGTTCGACATTGAAGCCGGCTCGGCAATCCCCTTGGGCATCAAATCGAGCGATCTCGATATGAGCAAAAGCTCGGCGACATTCCTTTCCGAACCGGGACGCAAAGGGCTCACCAAGTCAAACGGAACAATGAACTTCAAAGGCGATCTCGTATTCCTCGGACCAGGCGGCAACGAAATCCCGGGAGAACTCGACTTAACGGTCACTTCAAAACTGAATCGCAAAGCGAAATGAGCCGATCGTCTCATTCGCAGCAGAATTGAGTATTCCGCCATTGTTGGTCCATGCGGGTGGCCCGGCCATTTCCCAAATGGCTGGGTCGCGAAGCGACAAGAAATTCACATCATGATTGTTCAATCAAGTGAGTCGCGTCAAGAAAATCGTTCCCGCATGATGTGAAGATAGTAACTACCGCCTTCGGTCTTGAATCCTCGCTATTGCTCGGCGACCTCAGTTGCTCTAAAGTCACCCGACCAAAAATGAATTTTGGTTCCGGCTACGTCGGGCTAAGTGATCCGCGGTCAAATCTTTCTCACATAAACTCTGGGGGCTTCTGCTTCGCAGATCGCCCGTCACTACCCTTTTTTTCATTCGTTTGATTCGAGTCATTCGTGGTGAGTTTATTTTCTGCGCCGCCCCGTCGCTGCGTGAGTCAAATTCTCACACGAGGAACCTGGGGGCTCACAGCGTTCGTCCCCAGCCACCCTTTTTCTAATTTCTCCGCTTCCTCAGCGAACTCTGCGGTGAAAATCATTTCTCAGCGTTCTTGCGAACGCAGCTACAACTTCTTTCTCCCTTCGCGTTTCTTATGCCCCTTTGCGGCTTTGCGTCAAAAAAATGATCACTCAAACTCATCTTGCCAACTTATCGCTACCAGAGTTAGCGTTCGGAGTTCGCCGACAGGCGAATTGATCTTTGGCAATTTGAACGTCATGACAACTCAAAGACGAGCACAAATTTGTAGGGCCGGTTCCACCGGCCAAGGATGACAGGACTCCGTTTCGTCTCATGGTTTGTTTACCAATGACGACCCCTGCAACGTGAAAAAGGAAGCGATTTCGCGTGGCGTGGAAAATGCGCACCGACGTTGCGGTCATTTTTCACTCCAATTGCGTTTTGACACAAACCGAACGATGTCAACAACTTGCTCAAGATTTGGAAGATTCGGAATCAAGATTTGGGAAGATTTGATTTCAAGATTCGGAAAAGGCCCCCCCCAAAATCATCGAATCTTCAAATCTTGAATCGGCGGTTGAGTGTTCGAGAATCAATTCCGACGTGGCGGACGACGTTTTCCCCATTCGGCTTGACCGATGCCCCCTTGAATGGGTGTTTCGTGTTCGTCGGCAGGCGTCCAACCAACCACAACATCCCAGTTGGCGGCGAGTTCACCCGTTTTGGATCCTTTGATGGATTTGAAGTCGGCAACAACCAGCTTTCGCAGTTTGGGATCCTGAATGCGTCGGAACACACCATCTTTGGCATTCTGTTCGTGACCGTTGACCAAAAGTTGGGTGGTCCAAATTCGCTGACCGTTTTTACTGACGGCTAAATGAATGTGGGGTGTCCGCCCCGGATAAGGGACCGGCTTAATCGTGCGGAAGTAATAGCGTCCTTGGACATCCGTCAGAAATCGACCGTATCCCTGAAAGTTGGTGTCGCGATTTTCGAGACGTGGATCGTTGCTGTTGATGTAAGCACCGTTATTATCCACTTGCCAAATTTCGACAAAAGCATTGCGAATCGGTTCACCAGCCGCTGAGAGAATTCGTCCCGAGAGATGAGTCACCTCACCTGCGGCCGCCGTCAATGAGTCATTGAGAATCAGCAGATCGTTATCGGTGTCGAGAGGTAACTTGTCGGGGTAAAACGGTCCTTCCGTCATTCGCGGCGTAGTCGTCAATTCCTCGGCCCATAAACCGGGTGTCGAAAGTGAAGCAGCCGCGAACGCCATCTGCTTCACAAACAATCGGCGACTGAAAGGACTCTCGCTCATCCTGAACTCCCTCTAAATGAATTGGTTCTCTACAAGCGACGCATCGTTGATAATAAGCTAACACTCGATTGTTCAGAAAGTTCCGGTCGAATTAATCGAACGATCAGGCAATGAGCTGTTTCTCCTTGGGTTGCGTCATCAATGAAACGACCCATAGGGTGACAAAACCGAGTGGAATGGTCACGATTCCCGGCTGATCGAAAGGAACGGGTGACGTGGTTGGATCGATTCCGTAAACGGATTTGAAAGTATCACCCGAAAGCAGAATCCATGCGAGCGAACTGATCATTCCGACCAGTACCGCGGCAGTAATCCCCTGCTTCGTGGTTTTCTTCCAGAACAATAGCATCACAAGTGAAGGCAAGTTTGCGGAAGCCGCGACCGAAAAAGCCCATCCGACGAGGAAACCAACATTCATCTTCTCGAACAGAATTCCGAGCACGATGGCAATGGCACCGACCACGACGGAGGTAATTTTCGCAACGCGGACTAACTGAGCATCGTCCAGTTTCTCCTTCAGCAATACGCCCGCCAAGTCGTGAGCAACAGCACCAGCGGACGCGAGAATGAGACCGCTGACGGTTCCGAGAACAGTCGTAAAGGCAATGGCGGAAATCACGGCGAACAACCAATTCTCCATGCTCTTGGCTAATAAAGGAGCCGCCATGTTGGAGTTGGTCACATCCATCGCCCCCGAAGTCATCGCTCCCAGCCCCATATAAAGGGTCAGGACATAGAAGAACCCGATAGAGGCAATCCCCACGATGGTCGACTTCCGAGCCGAAGCACCATCCTTCACCGTGTAATAACGAATCAGGATATGTGGCAAAGACGCGGTCCCGCAGAACAGTGCCAACATCAGTGAGATGAAATTCAACTTGTCGGAGAATTTGTCACTGCGAATCCCGGCGAACTTGGGGTGTTCCCCCGGACGCAACACACGCGAACCTGCCGTTGGCTTTTGATAATAAACCGTTGTGCTAGTTCCATCTTCGTTTTTGACTTTCTCATTCCGCCAAAGGACGACTTCACTTTCCTGCAATATACTGAAGAACGAAAGGAGGCCAACGGGCCCTGAACTTTTCTTGTCTCCCGGCAACTTGCTGACACGACCGACCGGATGCAAATCGTTTTCTTTAGATTGGGGCTTGCCGTTGATCAGCTTCTCACCGTCCTCGGTGATGGTCACCGTTTGCGCTTCGTGCAGTGTGATCTGCCCTTCGGCGTTCACTTCTTTGGAAAAGACCATCATGCCAGCGGAGGATGAGAGTTGAACGAAGCTGGAATCATTCCATTCGCCCTTCGAAGGTATGACCTGATATCCCTCCACAGAAAGGGAACCATCTTCGGCCTGAGTGGCCGTTAATGTTTTGAAGGCATATCCATCGTTCCCACCTTCGGTAACATCAAAGCCACGAGTCAACAGCATCGCCACCAACACCGTACTGAATATGACCAATAGCGATCCTTTAAGGAATTGGACCCAAGTGGTCGAGACCATCCCGGCAGTCACCACAATCAGAATCACCACGGAACCAACAATGACCACACCAACCCAGTGAGGAAAACCAAGTAAAGGTTGAACCAGAACACCGGCTCCCACCATTTGCGGGATGAGATAAAAGATACTGACAGCCAAAGTGCTGATGCCGGCTGCGAGTTTGACGCCACGCGATTGAAACTTGGCATCGAGCGCATCGGCGAATGTAAATTTCCCAAGGCGTTTCATCGGTTCGGCAATCACAAACAAAGCGACAATCCAACCCGCCAGAAAACCGATGGAATAAAGGAATCCATCGTACCCGGAAAACGCAATCATCCCGCAGATACCAAGGAACGATGCCGCCGACAGATAATCACCAGCAAAGGCAACTCCATTCACGAACCACGGAATTTGTCCATGAGCGGCAAAATAACCGGCAGACGATTTCGCTTTCCCACCGAGGTAAAAGCTAAGTCCTAATGTGAATGCCACAAAGGCGAAGAAAATGACAATGGCAAGAGTTGAGGTCTCGTAAATCATCCTTTCGCTCCCCCTTCCTGATCTTCGGGAGCGTCATGCGGATCACAAACAAGTCCGTACACGAGCGCCAACACAAAAGCACCGATAATGAGCAACATGCCATACCAGATGGCCAGATTGACACCGGCAAACGGAGTTTTTTCCATCGTCGCAGGCGAAAACGTGTTGATGCCAACAAATCCGCCATAGAGCAGGAGATAGACACAAAACAGTTTCAGCCCGATGCGGGCGTTTCGGGATTGCATACGGCCCTCGAGTGTTGAGAATTCATGTGTGTGGAATATGTGAAGCTACCATACAACAGAGGATTCCTCGAATCCATAACCAGTTCATCAGGAAATCGGCTGAGTCCTCAGATGTTGTCCCGAACATCGATTTTCGTGACTTGGTTGCCCAGGTTGTCTTTCCGACTTAAACTGGATGTTTGACCTGAAATGATACTATTGAAGAAAGTCGGCCATGATTCCTCGTCGGGAGGTATTCCCCCATGTGATTGAGATGAACTATCAAGCACGTCGTCGACTCGGCTGCTGTGTTTATCTTGTCCACAACGGACCAGACTGGTTACTCATCGATATTGGCTATGAAGACACCGTTCCCGACATCATCGACCTTATCCGTGGAATGGATTTCCAATTAGCCAACTGTAAATATCTGGTCGCCTCTCATGCCGATGTTGATCACGTTCAGGGCTTGGCAAAAATCAAGGAAGTCCTGCCGAACGCGGTGACAGTTGGCCATCCTGAAGCGGTCGAATTGCTCAATAGCACAGATCGCATCAGCACTTATGCCGAAATCCCCGCTCAGGGAATTTCGATTGACATGCCACAAATCAAGCTGGAAAAACCGGTCAATGAAGGAGATCTCATTCAACTGGGTGATCAACAATTAGAGGTTTGGCACACTCCCGGTCACACAAACAGTCAACTCTCGTTTCGGATGGGCAAGATATTATTCTCGGGCGACAATCTGTTCCGAGATGGCTGCGTTGGCAATATTGACGCTCATCATGGCTCGGATATTCCCGATTTCATCAAATCACTGGAACGGATTCGAGATTGCGATGTCGAATGGCTGCTCCCCAGTCATGGGCCGATCTTCCGTAAAGATGCAGCCATGATTCAGAAGACCATTGATCGTCTCGAAACCTATCTGCATATGGCCGACTTCGGCACCTGTGCCACCGACTGGCCGCTGCTGGAAGAGTGGGACAACGAACTCCTCAAAGGATTCGATGAAAATCAGGCATAACATGTCGTTCATGCTGACAAATTCGTTTCCGAAGACCGAGTCACAGACTGATAAGGTCAGCGAATTCGGGTAAATTTGGCAAAACAGGAGATTTAAGAGGCTTGAGAGACTCAATATTGGGCTGAGCCCTCCCCGCAGCTCGGACTCCTCTCGCATCACAATTCAGAGTTGTTAGAATAGTCGGCGATCGTCGCAAGACGTGACTTTTCAGGCTCTTTTGACAATCCCTTATGCGGAGTGAGCCAGAAACGAAGGATTATCCTAATCCCATCTGCTCACGGCTGGTCAACTCAGTACGAGCAAAACTTAGACTATGAATCTTCACCCTTCCTGAACGGAATCAGGTGATATCCATCATCGAGAGCTGTCATAGATGACCAATTTTTTTGAACGGAAAGACCGATGGGGTCACGGACTCGCAATGTATATCATTGCCGCAGTGATCTTTCTCGTACCTCCCTGCTGGCTTGCCCTCAAGCAAATTCATCTCGAGAACGATGTCGAGAACTGGCTTCCCGACAATGACAAACAGGCCATCGCGCTCGATTGGTATCTGTCTCACTTCCCTGAAGAGTCGACATTATTCATGACTTGGAAAGGAAGTTCGGTCAACGATCCACGGATCAAACTGCTCGAACGTCAGCTCGAAGGCATCGCCGATGAGCAAGGGATTCGTCGTGAGGGATCGCCGTACGTGACCAGCGTATCGACCCCAACCGAAGGTTTGGAACGAATTCTCGACCGAGGTATCGAACAGGAAGAAGCCGTCCGGCGTCTGACAGGTTTGCTGATAGGCCGAGGCCCTTTGAAAGTCAAATTGACGAAAGAAGGAACCGAACAACAACGGCAACTTTTTGAAGAATTGACCACTCAAGCAAAACTTCAACTCGATCTGGAAGTCGAAATTCTCGATCCCTTCCAATATCCCGAACCCGATTTTACGGAAGAACAGTACGAACTCCTCAGTCAAATTGAAGCCGAGAAACAAGCCGAAGCGGAAGACGGCGAAGAAGTTGACGAGATCTTCATTGAGATTCCCAATCACGATTTTCAGATCAGTTTTCGCGGGATCAATTATTCTCCCGAGAAGACAGCCGCTTTCCAAAAGTTGATCGAGGGTCTGAGTTCGCCCGCGTCCAAAAATCTCCCCGAAGGTCAATCACTGGTTGAATCGACCTTTTTTGCCGCTGGGACACCGGTCGCCTTATTGGTTCGACTCAACGAACGTGGCGAGGCTGATAAAGAAATTGCCGTCGATCAGATCCGTGACGTCGCGATTGCTTCAGGGATCTCTCCCGACGATCTGCACATGGGAGGTCGGCTGGTTGCCAGCGCAGCGCTCAATCAGGAAGTTCTGAAAGCCGCGTTTAATCCCGAATACCCACGCTCACAATTCCACAAGCGATCACCGATTCTACTCTCGATGTTTGTCGGAGTCGCATTATCTCTGGCGATGCTGCGAAGTATTCGACTCGCGACGCTCGTCATCTTTTCGGCATTTATCACCGTCTACTTCACACTGGCATTGGTTCCCGTGACGAATGGCAGCATGAACATGGTACTCGTCGTGATGCCCACATTGCTCATGGTACTGACGATGTCGGGTGCGATTCATGTCGCGAATTACTGGAAACATGCCGCCTTAAAAACTCCCGAGAAGGCCGTTCCCAATGCGTTTCGTCTCGCTTGGAAACCTTGTTTCCTGGCTTCTGTGACGACGGCCATTGGGCTGAGTTCACTCGGAACAAGCCCTCTGGTTCCAGTCCGCGATTTTGGAATTTACTCAGCCACTGGCTGTATCATTGCCTTTGTTGTCGTTCTCTATGTCCTGCCATCACTGTTGCAGTTTTGGCCCAGCAGAAATGTGAATGCTCAAAAAGTCAATTCCAAGCCTTGGCAACTCCTCGGTGGCTTTCTCTGCCGAAACCACCGAATTGTCACATCTGTCTGTATTTTGGCTGCTGTTGTCTCAACCTACGGCCTCAAATATTTTAGTACCGAAACCAAAGTCATTCGTTACTTCCCCGAAGACAATAAGGTCGTTCAGGACTATCACTTCATTGAAGGAAATCTTGTCCATATCGTCGGCGTCGATACCATCGTGAAGTTCAAAGCGAAAGCGTTGGATGACATGACAATCGTTGAGCGGATGGAAGTGGTCCGCAAACTGGAAGAACGAATCCGAAAACATCCAGAAATCAGCGGTACCGTTTCGTTGGCGGACTTTTTTGAAGAGACCGAAAAGCCGGAATCGAAAAAGACAAAATCAGGAGGCGGATTCAGCCTGCTCAACCCCAGAACTCAAGCCATTCGTCGCGCCAACGAAATTGAAAAACGAATTCGTGACGGACGTTACGATGTCTCCTCGTTCCTTTCAATGCCGATTGAAGAGGGAGAAGAATCCCCTGTCGAAGTCTCGGAACATCATTACGAGTTGAGTAACCCTGATGATGAGCTGTGGCGAATCACCGCTCAAGTCGCCATTATGAGCGACCTCGATTACGCCGATCTCACTAAAGAGATCAACCTGATGGCTCAAGAGGAATTGCGATTGTATCAGGCCGACCATGTGGTCAGCGGCATGGTTCCAATTTTCCTCAGAACACAAGAAGCGGTCTTGGAATCGCTCATTCGCAGCTTTGCGTATGCGTTCATCATTATTGCCATTGTCATGATGATTGTCCTCAAAGACTTCGTCGCCGGGCTGTTTACGATGCTGCCTAATCTTTGGCCGGTCGGTGTTGTCTTTGGATTGATTTCCTGGAGCGGACTGGATGTCGATATCGGCACGATGATCACCGCGTCAGTTGCGTTGGGAATTGCCGTTGATGGAACATTGCATTTATTAACCTGGTTCCGAGAAGGAATCGCGGAAGGTAAAACGTCGGAAGAAGCCATTGCGCTCGCGATGGGGCATTGTGCTCCTGCGTTGTGGCAAACGAGTATGGCGGTTGGACTCGGCCTATTCATGTTGTCCTTTGCCGACTTATTATTGGTCAGTCGTTTTGGTTGGTTAATGGCCACTCTGATTTTTGCAGCATTAATTGCCGACCTGATTCTCTTGCCGGCAATGTTGGCAGGATCATTGGGAACCTGGATCGCACGCCGTGTGAAACCAGAGGACCAAGATCCTTCCATGAATTTGGATGATAAAAGTGAGTCAGTAATCGCTGAGGAAAAATCAAGCAGCAATGAGAGTTCGGCCCCCGAACCCCACATTCACACAAACCCTGAAGTCAAGACCAAGTTTTTCCGTAAAGATTCTGGCAAGTCAGCCAGTTAATGAGTCTCTGAGATGAGTGATCTGTCACATCCGTATCGCGATGGCTATCGGCTCACTCCTCAGCTCAAAGCCATCTCACACAACCAGATAATCACCGGTACGCCACAACAGCGAGAACGTCTGATCTCTGGGAAACAGCAAATCCCCATCGATCAAGTTTGGCTGGTCGAGAAAGACTGCCCCCTCGCTTTGCAGAACGACGTCCTTTCTTTTCTGAAGAAATTGGTCCCAGACAAGACCACTCAAGCGAACTCACTCAAAGAGTTAGCTCCCCAGATTGCTGAGGACTTCGTGATTCACCGGCAAGAGGATGACCGTGATTTCATGTCGTTCGGAGCTGTCATGCTGCCGACGGGTTGGCGCCCCGATGAAATGATCGGCAAATCTTTTCGCGAGATCCACTCTCCCATTCCCGGTATGAAACTGAATCAAAGCGAGTCGCTGGTCGATGCCATGATTCATTCGGGACCATTCGAGCGATACGTCTGGGGCGTTCGGTTTTCAGATCGTCTCAACGACCATCCCGATCAAGCTGCCGTCCGGTGGAACGACAAACAACCCCAAGTCTGCATCAAGCTAGAGCGACAGGTGACAGTCGGTTTCCCCGAACATAGTGCCTTACTGTTCCTGATACGACAATCGACAATTCCTCAGCACGAGATCGACAAACCCGCGCTGCAAAAAACTCTCCGCAGCATGTCAGAAGATCAATTGAAGTACAAAGGGATCTATCGGGATATCGACGCCTTGCTAAGCTGGCTTGATTCCTGATCTACCTCAACGACTCGCAAATGCACCTCGCAGCAAACGCTCATCAAAATGCTGCGATGTTTCCTGATCAGAGGCATACAGATAGAGCGCCGCGATAATAATGGTATTCAAAGCCGACGAGATCAACGAGACCAGCATCAAGCCAACCACTCCCAAGATCACAGCCGCAATTCCCAGTGAAACTGTTCCCTGAGCAATCAGCCAGCCGCCTCCCAAAAGAGGGATCAAACACAGGACCGAACCGATAAACACCATAAATCCCACACCAAAGTTTGCACCGATTGATTCCCCCCAGGTTTTCTTGATCACACTCCAAGATCGTTTGACGGCGTCGACAGGACCAACATTCTCAACCACCAACACCGGAACCACGAAGTAAGTGGCAATCGTCCACCCTGCTCCCAACACCATTGAGACAATCGCCCCAATTTTCTCATTTCGAGACTCGATCATTTTTAAGATGAGCCCCACCGTGGCAGAAGCCAATGCCCAGCCGAAAATGACCGGCAAGCGTTTTCCGGCAGCTCGAAATCCGTCAGCAACGGTCGGGTCTCCTCCGCGAAAACGAATGATGGCACAGGCAACCAAGGCCGAGTTGAAAAACACAATCACAAAATAATTCAGGAAGTAGAAGAGGAACGTCAAAGCCCAAACCAGCGGGTTTTCGGCAGCTTCACCATTTTCAAGCATGCCTCGAAACTGCTCACTCATAAAAGCCGGCACCAGAAAACTGGCCATCACGAGTGTGCAACAAATTCCACTAAAAAGTGGGAACAAAAGCAGCTCTTTATCCATCTTCAAAACGCGGAAACTCTTTCGACAATTCCCAGCCGTTGGCTAATCTTTCAAACATATTGATACCTATTCATCAGAGAGACGAATGGATGTTGGTGTCTTAACGGGACAGATGAGCCATCGGATCATCATTTTGAGGTTTTTTCAAAAGCGATGATCGCCCACTTGTTGAGATCAAAGTATCTGACGACCAACAAACAGTCAAATTGCGATTCACGCTGTACCTCATAATTGTTGCACTCTCATGAGGAACTCTAATCGTCGCACACGACCAGAAAATCATAAATTGTTCTATCCATCGCAGTGGCAAACCTGTTATCAATAAATTCACAACAAAATTGTCCTGCCCCGATTCCCACCGCCGAAAATGGACTGACCTCATGAATCAAATTCTAAAGAAGTGCCTGCCACTGTGTATTTTAGTTTGCCTGCCCAATTCACTCCTCCACGCCAGCATATTCACCAAACCGACTGGCGACGCAGAAATTCTTCCCAAAAACGCAATGTTGAAAGAAATCTGGAACGAGGGTGAATTCACAGAAGGAGTGGCCGTCAATTCCAAAGGTGATATTTATTTCAGCGACATTGCCTTTAATCCCAAAGAAAAAGGCCGCATCCTGAAACTCGACCCAAAATCGGGAACCGTGAAGGTTCATTGCAAAGATAGTGGTAAAAGCAATGGATTATTTTTTGACCCCAAGGGCCGATTGATTGCCGCTTGTGGAGCCAATGGCGGCCATCGCGCGATTGTGGAAATCAAACCGGATGGCACTGTCGCCGTATTGCATTCCAAAGTTGAGGGGAAGCAGTTCAATTCACCCAACGACCTCGTCATCGACAAGCAAGGCAACATTTACTTCAGCGATCCACGTTATGTGGGGCCAGAGCCGATTGAACTCGACCATCAATCCGTTTTTCGGATCACGCCGCAAGGAAAAGTCACACAAGTGACAACCAATATTTCCAAACCAAACGGAGTCCACATTTCGCCCGATCAGAAAACTCTCTATGTCGCAGAGACCAATAATGGCAGCTTCGATGTCACCAAAACTCCCGAAGTCAAACCGAAAATGACGATGACTCTCAACGCATTCACATTGAATGCTGATGGCACGGTCAGTGAAAAAACACAATTGGCCGACTTCGGACAAGAAGTCGGAACTGACGGGATGACAATTGATACTGACGGAAATATTTATGCGGCAGTCCGCAGCGAAAGTCGATTCGGAATCGTCGTTTATTCTCCAGAAGGGACCGAACGGGCCTACATTCCGACTCCCGCCCTTCCCACCAATTGTACCTTTGGTATCGGCAAGCAGTCTCATACCTTGTTTGTGACAGCCGGGGGTGGGCTTTATCAGATCAACTTAAAAACGACCGGATTTCATCCCACTCTCAAACTAAAGTAACACTCGTCACTTTCGTTGAGACAACTTTTGACTTTAGTGTGGATGTCAATGTGAAGACCGTCATTCTCGGGGGCTATGGACAACTCGGCACCGCTCTGGAAAAACTCTCCGAGGAACCTGTTGTTGCACTTTCGCGCAAAGATGCCGACCTGACAAACGCCGAGCCACTCTTCGCAAAGCTGGAATCATTATCACCTGAAATTCTCATCAACTGCGCAGCCTACAATCTTGTCGATCAAGCAGAAGCAGAACCAGATGTTGCGTTTGCGCTGAACGCAGAGGCTCCCGCCCGATTGGCAGAATGGTGTGAGGGACGCGGTATCATATTCGTTCACTTCAGTAGCGATTACGTGTTTGGCGGTGATACCAGCCGCGATGTGCCTTATCGAGAAGACGATGTTCCATTTCCCGTTTCTCGCTATGGAGAAAGCAAACTGGCAGGCGAGCGAAACGTCCTGGCAGCCTGCAAACAATCATTCGTGATACGTACTTGCGGGCTCTACGGACCGTCACGGTCTCCCGGCAAAGGAAACTTTATCAAGACGATGCTGAAACTTGCCGAAACACGCGATGAACTCAATATCGTCGATGACCAACGCTGCACACCCACTTTCACCAAAGATCTCGCTTTGGCATCACACCAATTAATTTCGACCTCGACTTTCGGACTTTATCACGCCACAAACTCAGGATCGATGACTTGGTACGAACTGGCCAAAGAGGTCTTTCGACTTCAGAACTTGCCGACGGTCGTCCACCCAATCACGTCAGAACAGTTTGGAGCCGCTGCCCAGCGCCCGGCTTACAGTGTTCTCGATTGCTCGAAGCTCTCTCAAACAACCCAGGTTTCCATGCCAAGCTGGCAATCTGCCGTGGAACGATCTCTGAAATGCCCACAGAACGAATAATTTCGACAAAATTTGATTCTCGGTGATATTTCTGCTGAGATTTGCGGTTCAACATCGACTGACTTGTGAGAGTACGAATCGTTCTCCTGACAAATTCTCACAAAAGAATTGGTCTTTGGGAGCAGATTTTCCGTATGATGAAGTACCCGTTCTTCGGGAGTTATTGATGGATTCCCATCTTCGAGAGTTGTTTTGAAAGGAATGCCATGTCATTTGATCGCTGGACTCGTAAATATCTGCAGCGTCTGTTGTTTGGTCAATTCCTCAAAACCTCGGCAGAATGGCTGGGAGCATTTCTCCTCAGCTTTGGAACCATTGTCTTACTTGTCAAATTGACGATGCCATCTCTGTGGCCAAATGTGCTTTGGCTGGGATTGGGAGCTATTCCCGTCTCAATTGCTGCCTGGCAATACGCAATGAAAGATGCCTTCACGGAAGGTGAATCGGTCGCGTTTCTGGATCAGAAATTACAGGCTGGCGGCTTACTGATGTCATTGAGTGAGTCCCCCGACAAAGATTGGCAACAAAAATTGCCACAAATGGAATCGCAATGGGCTCAATCGTTACCCAAATTTCATCCATCCCGATTTGTCAAAATTGTCGGGATACCTCTCCTGTTTTGTATCGCCTGCGGATTTGTGCCATTGCGTGAAACTTCCATTCTGGAAGAATTCACTCAGGAGTCCGTTGCTGAAGAGAACGTCGAAGAACTCAAAGCAATGATGGAACAATTGGAAGAAGAACAAATTCTGGAAGACGAAGAGAAGGAACAGATTGCGCAAGAACTGGAACAACTCCTCGAAGACAAGAACCAACCTCTCACTCACGAGAAATGGGAAACGGTCGACGCCTTACGCCAAAAGATGCAAATGCGAATCGACCAATCATCCAGGACCATGGCAAAAGCGGCCGCCGCCGCTGAAACTCTTTCTCAAGCGGGTGATTCAGATGGACTGACCGAAGAACAAATCAAACAATTGACCGAGCAACTTGGGAACGGCTTGCAACGTCTGACCGAAAAAGGAAATGCGGGATCAAAAGAAGGGAGCAGCCTCAGCCCTGAAATGCAGGAACGGCTGAGCCAGATGATGACCAACGGCCAGCTCTCTCTCCCTAAAGATCCTGCCGAGCGTCAAAAGCTCCTCGAAGAGTTAAAAGAAGCTCTCAAGCAGGAATCCCAAAAACTGGCCGAACTGCGAAAGCAATGTCAGGGACAATGCCAAAACGGTCAATGTGAGGGAGGGAATTGCGAGGGTGGTCAATGTGAAGGAGACGGGCTCGCCAACGGACAGAAACCGGGCAAAGGAGGCATCTCTCGCGGTCGAGGAGATGCCGACCTGAACTACGGACACGAAACCGACGAACAAGGCATCAAGTTCAAAGAGACCGTACTCCCCAAAGGTTATCTCGACGATCCTTCGGAAGAAGTTCTGCGATTAACCTTTTCACTTCCTGAAGTGGATGTTGCCGACTCTGCCCCCAAAGGAGCCGCGAGAGAAAGTGGACCGTCCACCGGTGAAGCCACCTGGAATCGAAAACTGTCCCCAAAACATCGCAGTGTGGTGAAGGATTACTTTAATTCTAATCAGTGAATTCTCACTTGCCATCAAACATCACCCAACGACTCACATCTCGATTGACCTGACAGGAACCAAGCGTGTCTGCATCTGAAACCCCATCATCCGGCCCGAATGAATTTGATCCCGATAGTCCTCTAACAACACAAAGCTCGCTACTGAGTGAGTCACAGGTCTCCGCGGCGGCGACCCTGATTGGGAAACTCCGAGGAGGACTGGGGCAAGCGATTCTGGGACAGGATGAACTGCTCGATCAAGTGGTCATCTGCTTGCTGGCACGCGGTCACATGCTGTTGGAAGGTTTACCCGGTCTCGGGAAAACTGAACTGGTCAAATCGTTATCGACATTATTAGGACTCGGCTTCCGCCGAATTCAATTTACGCCCGACCTCTTACCGAGTGATATCCTCGGTTCACCGATTCTCGAAGACTCAGGGGACGGACAACGAAAACTGGTTTTCCACAAAGGGCCTATCTTTGCAAATCTGGTACTGGCTGACGAAATCAACCGCGCCTCTCCGAAAACACAAGCGGCTTTATTGGAAGCGATGCAGGAACGACGGGCGACCGTCATGGGAGATTCGCACGAACTCCCTAAACCCTTTTTCGTACTGGCCACACAAAACCCGATTGAACTCGAAGGGACATACCCACTCCCCGAAGCGCAGCTCGACCGGTTCATGTTCAAGATCAACGTCTACGGTGTCTCTTCAGAGACACTCCAGGAAATCATCACCACACGCCGGGCAGGAGCAGCACCCGAACTGACAACAGCACTCGATGCCGACCAACTTCAGGAACTGTTCGATCTGACCGATCAAATTCATTTGCCGACGGCCGTCTCCAATTATATCGCCCGGTTGGTTACCGCCACACATCCCGACCGGGAAACCTCTTCCGAACACATCCGCAAATATGTCAAATTTGGCGCATCGCCACGTGCCGCCATCGCATTAGCGGCGACCTCTCGGGCAGCCGCTCTTCTGAATCGTAAACCCAATGTTGGCTTTGAAGATGTCAAACGAGTCGCGAATAGCGTACTTTCTCATCGAATCATTCTCGATTATTCGGCTCGGTTAGAAGGTTGGACGCCACCGAAAATTGTCGACTCTCTTTTAGAGTCTGTTCGCGAAGTTGGACGAGAAGTTCCCGAAGACATCTCTGTGTGATCCCGTCGTTTTCAGAAAATCATTCGATGCACGATGCCCTGCCTACAATTTCATCTCGCTGCCAACAGACCGCCACGATTTTTTTCGTCGCGGGGTGGATCGCACTTGTGTCCGCCACTCAGCAGGTCTCGGCCATCGGAACAGAAGTTAACAAACGACACGATGACCTGAATTTCACTATCGATACGCGCTGGGCCGGTTGTGCTCATGGTGGCTATTACCCAATCCGTATCGAAGTTGCCAATCTTGGAAAAGACCGCAACCTCACCTTCAAGTTCTCACCTTACAACTCGGGCCTACCAACCGTTACAAAATCGATTGCCCTGAAGACCAATGCCAAGACCAACTTTTCGCTCTCGATTCCGATGACGGGCCGACAATCAAACGGCACACTTGATGTTTATATCAATCGTTCATTGGCAGTTCCGTTACGAACTACCATCAATCTGGCAGACACCGACACTGATGCCTTCGACCGCCCTTCCCTCCTTGTGATTTCCTCGAACACAGTCGATTTCGATCAATACGAGAATTCCGTCAATTGGCTCGCTTACCAGTCAACATCCGCAGGAAGTCACAGCAGTCATTCAGGGTCAACGAGAACCGAAGATTATGAAATCATCGAGCCGAATCTTCTGCCGGAACGATGGATTGATTATTCCGGTCTCGATCTTGTCGCCATCTCGATGTCTGACTTCGGAAAAATTTCGAGTGACGCTCGGCAAGCTCTACTCGATTGGGTCAAAGCAGGCGGGAATTTGATTGTCTCCAATGTGGGAGAACTTCCGCAACAATCACAAAAGTTAAACGACCTTTGCCAAGTCAACAAATCTTCGGCAGCCGCTCAGAACTCGTGGAAAGCATCCAGCAAAGAATCGACTCAAATTCCCCTTGTCGAACCCGACACCTACTCGGGACATACCGTCACAACCAGCGTCAGCAGCGAACCATCTCGATGGAACAAAACGGAGACACCCTTTCAAATTCTTGAACTCATGAATGGAACGGTGACCGCCTTTCAAAATGATCCCTTCCCTGGATCAAGACACGAATGGGCCTGGTTACTCAACACACTCGGTGCCGACCGTATTCGCTGGACGTACCGCAACGGTTTAACTTCGCGGTTAGGACATGACGAATTTCTGCATTTTATGATTCCGGGAATCAGCGGTGTCCCGGTCATCGCGTTTTTGATTCTGATCACGATCTTTTCCGTCGTGATCGGTCCTTTGAACTACTTCTACCTCAGTCGACACAAAAAACTGTACCTGTTGATCCTGACGATTCCGGCCATTGCATTGGTGACGAGCGTCTCGTTATTCAGTTATTCGCTCATCGCGCACGGCTTCAGCACGAAGTCGCGAATTCGATCACTGATGACGGTCGATCAACAAGCCGCCACATCCGTCACAACTACTCGTGTCTCTCTCTATTCCGGTCTGGCCCCATCAGGAGGATTACAATTTCAGGCCGACACAGCCGTCTATCCGGTTTGGCCAAACCAACCCGATGCCGGTTTCGAATCAGGAACTGTCAACTGGACCAATCAACAATCTCTCGAAGCGGGATGGTTAAAATCACGAACCAGAACTCAGTTTTACACGGTCGCCGTCAGCGACCAGCGAGGCCGACTTACCATATCACCTCCCTCCGCGAACTCACTTGAAGTCGCCAACGGTTTTGAATACGACCTCGAACAATTAGTGGTTCGCGGGAGTGATGGCAAACTCTACTACGGAGAAAACATTCGAGCCGACAGCAAAAAAAACCTCAAAGAAGCCACCACGCAACAGACAAGCGAAATCTCTTCACTCTTGCGAGAAAATCAACCGGCACTCCCCGCCAATATCGATACCACATCATCGTACAACCGCTCATACAGTTATTACGGCCATGTTGACAATTTTCACAGCCAATTTTCTCGCAGTATGACGGAACGCAAGATCTCTCAAATCTCCAGTGCGATTGATACCACGATCGGAGATCGACAATATTTTGGTCTCTTTGCCGAAAACCCGGAGGTTCCCATCGGAGTCACTGGAACGAGTGAACGAAACAGTCTGTTTCTGTTACATGGATACTATTGATGATTGATGACGGCGCGGTCGAACCCATTTTTGATGACGGTCCCGAGGAGAATAGCCCGGTCATTTCCGGCGTAACTTCTTCGGCACCTGACCGGTCTGGGCAATCACCAACACTTGAAGTCCGCAATCTGCACCGTTTCTTTGGACGCTTGAAAGCCGTCAACAAAGTCTCCTTCAAGGCATACCCCGGGCAGGTGATGGGATTCATCGGCCCGAACGGAGCCGGTAAAACCACTACCATGCGGATTCTTGCCACATTGGAATCTCCCACGGCAGGCGATGCCTTCATCTGTGGCGATTCGGTCGTAGATTATCCCGACCGTGTCCGCAAACGATTGGGTTTCATGCCCGATGCGTTCGGAAAATATCCGAACATGAATGTGGTCGAGTATCTCGACTTCTTCGCCCGTGCCTACGGCTTCAAAGGACAACGCCGAAAAGATGCCATCGAGCATGTCCTCGTGTTTACCGAACTGCGTAAGCTGGCCGAGAAACCGATCAATACTCTGTCCAAAGGGATGTCCCAACGCTTAGGGTTAGGCCGCACTCTTATCCACGACCCGGAAGTCTTAATTCTGGACGAACCGGCTGCCGGTCTCGACCCGCGTGCTCGTGTCGAACTGAGAGAACTGATTCACTTGCTGGCCTCTGAATTGAAAAAGACCGTTCTGATCAGTTCACACATTCTGACGGAACTGGGGGAAATTTGTGACTCTGCCGTCATCATTGAGGCGGGAGAAATTTTGGCCAGCGGCTCGATCCAGGATTTGTTAACACTCCGGCGTCAATCGAGTGGTCGGCAGTCTCATGCCAGTATCGAGATGACCTTGATTCAAGCCGGAGCAGAACTGGAAAAATGGCTCGTCCAACAACCGTTCGTTTCGGATGTCAGCATTTCGCAACAGGCTGCCAGTTTTGAATTTGAAGGGACACAGGAAGATCAACACAACTTATTAAAGTCTCTTGTGAACGAAGGCTTCCCGGTCATTGAATTCCGCGGCAAGGTCGAATCACTGGAAGATGCCTTCATGGATCTCACCCGCGGACTAACCCAATAACCTTCGACTCACCCATCTTTTTGGAACTTCATTTTTCGTTCAAACAACTTTCTCATCAAATTATGTCTCACGCCTCAACCACACATTTTACGGGAACCTTCGAGAATCGCATTCGCGCATTCAGCGATCGGTTTAACCCATTGGTGGTGCGTGAAATTCGTCAGATCGTGAAAGCACGATCATTCATCACTGTCTTCAGCCTGCTACTGATAGGCTCTTGGACATTTTCAGTCTTCGGTGTGATCAAACAGTTTGAGCAAATGGAGTACACAGAACTGGGACCTTTCTTTTATCGCGTCTATCTGATGGCATTGATCGGTTGCCTGATGTTTGCGATTCCCAGTAATGCGTTTTTCAGCATGGCTCAAGAATTTCACAACCGGGCCTACGAGATGCTGGCGGTGACGACTCTCTCCCCCGCAAAGATTGTGTCCGGCAAGTTGCAAGGTGCAATTGTCATGATGCTCGTCTATGCCTCTGCCGTGGCACCATTCATCTGCCTCAGTTATATGTTAGGTGGGTTGGGTCTCATCGAGATCATGACCAGTCTGTGTGGACTGATGTTAGTTGCCATCGCACTCACCATGTTTGCTGTGATGATGGGAGCACTTTCTCAGAAGCCTTGGCTCGAAGTGATGAACCTGATTATTCTCCTCATTGTCGCCATGGCGACAGCGGGAGCCAGTTATGGAATTTTGATTGAAGTGATGCTGCAAGGCGGCGTCGAAATTTTGGAAGCCATAATGGGCATCGGCTGCTTTGCGGTGTTCATGGTCTTTGTCGCGTTGATTTCGCTGGGAGTCGCACAGGCTCAACTCACCACAACATTCTTACCCATTGGCTATCGGCGAAATCCCAACATCACTCGCAACGTCCAGCATCCCAACTCGGCTCCTTCATTATCACCGGATCAACAAACAACCTCCTCGCAACAGGAAGTTACACAGGAGGATCCTGAGCGATGAGTACAGTCGAAGCAACATTGAAATGGCTCGAAAAAGCGGGCGACTGGATGAACGCGATTCTCGTGAAAGAAACACGCCAATCGTTGAAAAGTCGTCAGTTCGTCGCCACCTTTCTCCTACTCGTTTTAGCATCGTGGGTCATCTCTGTTTTTGGCGTGGCCATGATGGGAGAATCCATCAACTACGGAGCTTCGGGACAACGCCTCTTTGTCTTCTATTTTGTGGTGTTAATGATCGCGGTCACAGTGATCGTGCCTTACGGTGCCTTCCGCAGCATGTTGGGCGAAAAAGATCAAAACACATTCGATTCCCTCCGCATCACTTCACTCTCCCCTTGGCAAATAGTCTGGGGAAAATTGATGAGTGCTTTGCTGCAGGACTTCATTTATTACTCGGCAATCGCACCCTTCATCGCCTTCACCTCGCTATTGGAGGGGTTTGAACTTCCAGCAGTCGCCTTCGTCCTGGTCTGTGGTTTTCTGATTTCAGTGGCACTGAGTATTATGGCGCTCATGATCAGCACCTTCGCCCATCAGAGACATTGGCAGGGGATTTTATCGATCATGTTGCTGATCGGATTGCTCACCGTCTTGGGACAATCCAGTGCGGTCTTGCTCTCTTTGTTCTCCGATAGCTCCTTATTGCAATCCTGGGAATTTTGGGAAGGAACGGCCATCGTTGTCTTAGTCGGACTTTCCTACTGCTGGCTCTTTCTTGAAATCACCTCGGCACAACTCACCTTTGAATCGGGAAATCGCAGTTCAGGGATTCGGTTGATCTCTAGTGGACAATTTCTGCTGATGAACGGTCTGGCTCTGGGCATGAGCCTGCTTTATGCCTCGGCATTCGATGAAGAAATTTTCGTCATTTTCGCAGTCTTTAGTTACGTTCAACTAACCGCCATCAGCTTTGTTGCGACGACAGAAGAAGATTTTCTATCCCGACGAATTCGCAAATCGCTTCCACAACGAAAACTCTTTCGTTTTTTGTTGGCTCCTTTCCTGCCGGGCGGTGCTCGTGGAATGGTTTACTTACTCCTGAACCTCGGACTTTGTATCGGATTGCAATTGTTAATCGTCACGTCAATCGCATCCTCAGGAAGTCTGGGATCCGGCAGCTTCTTTGATGCCATCAAGACTCTCACAGGAGTGGCATTGTACATCATCATTTATCTCGGATTTGCTTCGGCATTCGGACGTTTTGCCAGCCGAACAGCGGCGAATATCATGCCGAATCACGTCCGAGTCATTACCGTACTTGTGTTTGCGATTGGTTGTGTGATTCCCATTATCGCGAAAGCGATGGAGTTTCTCCGCTGGCGTGAATACTCTCTGTTTGAAATCATCAACCCTTTCGCAACGATAATCGAACTGGCCGATGACAACTCATGGACCGGTCCGATTCTGTTAATTCTCGGTGTGTTTGCGTTGATTGCCGTGTTACTGAACTTGAAAGCAATGGTTCACAGCATTTATGAAATTGTCGCAATCAAAGCAGCCCCACAAGACACCACAGTGACCATCGAACCGTTTCAGCTTCCCGAAGACTCTCCCTCAGATCCACTGGCGGAGGGATAACCGATGAGGCACGACCCTGAAGTTCAAAATGCAATCAGCCGGTATCAAATGGGGCTACTCCGTGTTCCCACGGCGGGTCAATCGGGGGAATTACTGGGACGAGGGACCGGCAGTTCATTGGAGTTTCAGGAATATCGGGAATACATGCCGGGGGACGACATTCGTCATCTCGATTGGTCAGCGTACGCTCGCAGTGACCAATTGATGATTCGACTCTTTCGTGAGGAAATCAGTCCGCGAACGGAAATCGTCATCGATGCCAGCCGTTCCATGGGGCTTGGTGGAGATCACAAATCACTGGTCATGAAACAATTGGCGGCCATGTTTGCACTCATGTCGGGACAATTGGGAGGGCGACCGGCTCTATTTATAGCCGACGACCGCCGGCCTGTCGAACATTTGACCATCGAAAGCCTCAACCGACTCGACGACTTGGAACTGACCGGAAGTGGAGATCTCGGAGAACTGCTTGTGGATGGAGCCATTCCGTTCAAACGGCAATCGGTGAGAATTGTCATTAGTGATTTTCTCTTCCCTCACGATCCCGATACTCTCATTCGCAAACTGGCCGCCGAATCGGCCGCGTTATGGGTCATTCAACTGCTCAACGATTTTGAACAAGACCCGACCCCATTAGGAGGTCGGCGACTTGTTGATGTTGAAACGGGAGGCGAAACCGACATGATCATCAACCAAGATCGTATCCAACAATACAAAGAACGCCTGCAACGCCTACAAACCTCGCTCGCTCGTGCGTCGCGTCGGGTTCATGCACCGTTTGTGACTCTGGTTGCCGAACGCGGTTTGACAGAACTTTGCCACACCGACCTTTGCCAGGCAGGAATTTTAAGAGCCGAATAATTCGATATGCCGTTTTACTTTGCCAATCCGTTGGGACTTCTGGGACTGTTATCGCTTCCCGCGATTGCAGCCATCCATATGTACCATCACCATTATCCTCCGCTCCTCATCACCGGGGCGCATTTGTGGGGAGCGGAAATGCAGGTCACAACGGCAGGACGAAAACGTGAGCGATTACCAATCACCAAGTCATTGCTGCTCGAACTTCTGGCGGCTCTCCTTATTTCGCTCACTTTGGCAAATCCGATTTTCGGCAATACGGGACGAGTCACGCATTTGATCGTCGTTCTCGATAACTCCGCCTCGATGCAAGCCGTGACTCCCGAAGGCGAGACATTCCGACAGGCCGCGCTCAATAAACTGGAAGAACGTCTCCGCAGCGAAGAGCGTGATACCGTTTTGACGCTGATGACAACCGGTCGTCGAATCCAAAAACTGGCAGGGCCAGTCAGTTGGAATGAAGCACGCGACGCGCTCGCAGAATGGAAACCCAATGAAACGATTCACGATGTGCAACCTGCGTGGGACCGTGCCGTCCAACTTGCAGCCGGCCAAGGGCAACTTCTCTACCTGACGGACCACATGCCAGAGGAAAGCCTGCGGCCCCCCGATGAAATGGAGATTATTTCGGTCGGTCAAAAACTAGCTAATGTCGGTTTCACAACAGCACGTTGGATCTACGATGCGACCGAGCAACAGGGGCTATTATTTTTACGTCTTGCCAACTATGGACGCCAAGAGACAGAACTGACCATCACGGGGACCGTCAAAAACCAGGAACTGTTCTCTCGAAAAACCAAGCTCTCGACGAAATCGACCGCCCCCATAGAAATTCCGATCCCGGGTGGAGTGGGTGAAGTCCGTATCAAACTCTCCGCTCCCGGAGATGCCTTAGAAATTGATAATGTCGTCACCTTGATCGAACCAAAAGTTCGCACGGTGAAAGTCGGACTCACTTTACCCGAAGACCATCCCGGTCGAGAACCGGTCGAGCGTATCGTCAATGCGTTGGCTGATGCAGAAATCACGACCGGAGAAAACTCTCACCTGCAAATCAGCTCTGCCAGCACGAAACCTGCTTCATCCATCCGAGAGTGGTGGTTGGGAATCGGACCGATGAGTGCAGACGAAGCCAATCAAGATCAAGCCAAAGATTTACTCGGCCCCTACCTGCTCGAAAAACAGAACCCGATTTTGGAAGGCGTTGTCTTGGGAGGTGTCGTTTGGGGAGGTGCTCAAGCGTGGCCGTACGAAGTCATCCCGATGGTTTCTGCGGGAGCCACACCTCTGATGGGGCGGCTCACGGGGACTCTTACCACAGGCTTTGCTTTGAATATCGACTTGGCACGATCCAATCTCACTCAAAGCCCGGACTGGCCGATCCTATTGATGAACTTGATTGAAGAGCGAAGAAATGCGTTGCCCGGATTATCGAGATGGAATTATCGCCTGAATGAAGACATTCAATTCCGATTGTATGAAGGTCTGGTTGACCCTGATGAGGAGCAGGCAGCCCCCTTAACCTTGGTGAGCGAAACGGACACAAAACCGGTCCTCCGTTCAGAAGTCGTCTTCATCAGTGCCCAAGAGATACCCGGAGTTTACACCATCAAGTCAGGCGAGAATATTTTTGGCAAATTCGCGGTCAACTTTTTCGATCCACTTGAATCGAATCTATCCAATTTAAGACCCGGTCGTCGAACGGCTGCGAAAAAACCGGTCCAGCTTTTTGCTCTCGACGATCCTTTTTCGTGGCTGATTCTGCTGGGTTCAGCATTGATACTGCTGGCAGTGTTGGTCGACTGGTTTGTCCTGAAACCAAAGGTTCGTTCCTCTTAGTGATTGATCATGATCGAGTTTCGTTACCCCGAACTATTTTTGTTACTCGTCCCTGTCGGGATTCTGTTTTACAGAATCGGATGGGTCCGTGGAGTGACCGGATATCTTCGTGCTGCATTGCTGCTGATTTTAATCACAACACTTGCTGTCCCGATGGTCAATCTGGGAGGCCGAGGCGTCGATGTGATTGTTGTTGCCGACCGCTCACGATCAATGCCCGCCAATTCTGGCGAAAACATTCAGGAACTGATCCGCAATCTACAATCCAATCGAGGCCCGGGAGACCGAATCGGCTTGGTCACATTCGGAGCGACCCCAGCGGTGGAATCGGCCCCCCGCCAAGAAGGCATTCTCGATGACTACGCATTTCGGATCTTGCCTGACGGCAGCGATTTGAACAGTGCCATCGAAACCTCTTTATCGCTTGTCGATCAAACACGCCCCACTCGCATTTTTGTCTTGTCAGACGGTGAAGCGAACGGTCTCAACCCGACCTACGCTGCTCGCAAAGCAAGAGAAGACCGCATTCCCATCGATTACCGAATCTTTGAACGCTTACGAATTGGTGATGTGGCGATTGATTCGGTCATCATGCCAGAATCGGTCGCCCCCCGTGAACCCTTTCAGTTTCCGGTCTGGATTTATTCCGACCGCAGCACTCAAGGCACTCTGACGCTAAAACGCGAAGGGATCGAACTATCGAAGAAAACCGTCAATCTCGATATCGGTGCGAATCGAATTCTCTTTCGTGATGTCATCGATCAAGGAGGCTTCTTCAATTATACCGCAGAACTTTCAGTCGCGGATGACCCTTTGCAGGAAAACAACATCGGTGTCGGAATTGTTCGCGTCGATGCCGGCCCCAAGTTACTCGTCCTTAATAGTGACGGACAAGAAAACAACCTCACTCGCGCACTTCGCTCAGGTCATATCAACCTCGATGTCGCAGCAGCCCTCGATCATCCGCTCACTCAGGATGCACTGGACCCGTACCGCGCTGTGATCCTGGAAAACATTCCCGCTCGTTCTCTTGGTCGATTAAAGATGGAACGTCTGGTTCAGTTCACCGAAGATACGGGAGGCGGGTTGATGCTCACCGGTGGTGAACGTAGTTTCGGGACAGGAGGCTACTTCAAAAGTGCGCTGGATGACACCATTCCGGTCTCGATGGAAATGCGTGAGGAACATCGAAAAAACCGCATGGCGTTAGTCGTCGCGCTTGACCGCTCGGGAAGCATGGCGGTTCCCGTGAAGGGATCACAGACCAAGATGGATCTCGCCAACATGGGGACGGCAGAATGCGTCAACATGCTTTCCGCAGGAGACAGTATTTCTGTGATCGCCGTCGATAGTCAGCCGCATGTGGTCCAACCGATGATTGATCTGGCCGATAAAGCCCCCATCATCTCAAAAATCAAAAATATTGAGAGCATGGGAGGCGGAATCTTCGTCTATGAAGCACTGGTTGCAGCCGGAAATGAATTGGTCAAAGCCCCACAATCGACCAAACATATCATCCTGTTTTCAGATGCTGCGGACAGTGAAGAACCCGGTAACTACAAAACTCTACTCAAAAAGTTCGAAGGGCTCGGCATTACTGTCAGTGTCATCGGATTGGGAACTGATCGCGATCCCGATGCCGACTTACTGAAAGACATCGCCAAACTCGGTTCCGGGAACATCATGTTCACGAACGATCCCGAAGAATTGCCACGACTCTTTGCGGAAGACACAATGAGTGTCGCACGCAGCACTTTTGTCACCAAAGACGAAACCCAGCCCAACGGCATCAGCGGGGCGATCTTGCCCGACTCACAATTACTGGGAGAGTTGGGGACCGAAAGTTTCCCCAACGTCGATGGCTATAACCTCAGCTATCTGAAATCAGACGCCACGCCGGTTGTGGTGACTCAGGATGAGTACACGGCTCCCCTTTCGGCAGTCTGGTATCGCGGTATTGGGCGTGCGGCGGCTTTGTGTATGGAAGTGGATGGACAATACACGGGACAATTCGGTCAATGGGAAAATTACGAAGACTTCCTGATCACTCATGCCCGCTGGCTGATGAGTGGCAGCTCGCCTGATGATGTCTACGTCGATGTCGAACGTAACGGGCAAGATGCCGTGGTCCGTGTGGAACTCGACCCGGAACGAACCGATGCCGGTAACACGCAACGCCCAGAACTCATTGTGGTTCCTCCCAGTCAGGGGCGGGAAGAAGTAGTGAACCCGGAATTTTTATGGACGGGCCCCAATACATTGGAGGCCCGATTCCCTTTGGACAGAACCGGCTCATTCCGCACAGTCGTTCAGACGGGAGCCAACAAATTTACTCGTGGTCCGGCTGTCTCGCTCCCCTACTCTCCCGAATTCGCCCCTCGT
Organism: Planctomycetota bacterium; assembly: GCA_030836185.1. Classification (GTDB taxonomy): domain Bacteria; phylum Planctomycetota; class Planctomycetia; order Planctomycetales; family Planctomycetaceae; genus JABURQ01. The sequence continues at coordinate 5,011 of JAURQH010000058.1, read as the reverse complement.
GCCGGCCTACCCACAGGCTTGGAGATTCTGCAGGAAGTTGCCAAAACGAGCGGTGGAATTGCGAGGACGGATGTTTTGTCGATCCTTCTGGATCCTCCGAGAGCAGCCAGTAAGAAAACCTTATTGCCGTGGTTATTTACCGCTTCAATTTTATTACTCATTGCAGAAATTGCCGGACGCAGACTCTCGTTATGGGATCGTCTCAAACGAACTGAAACCACGGCCTCGACTGCCGTAGAAGAAGCCAAATCGAGGAAGCCACAAGAATCGTGGTGGACAAGCTGGAAACCCAAACGGACAAAACGGGAACGCAAACCATCCGTGACGTTTCAACAAAACGTCGAAACTGCAAAACCCGAAGAGAAACTTCCCACACACAACCAAACGGACGATCAAAACGAGAGTAAGAAGAAGAAAGACATCTTCGCCGCGGCAAAAGAACGCGCCCGCAAACGGCGATAAAAAAAACGAAACCCGCTGGAGAGCAGATTCCGCTTTGAGAATGACCGGTCTATCGCGGTCTTCGCGGGCTAGCTCGATTCAGGACCGTGAAGGAACTTTAACGAGTCCACCTGCGGGGACATCCATTTACCCTAAACTGCAGGTTCGCATTCAGAAGTGCGAAACTCACAGAAATCACCGCGTGAGACACTCGGTAAGTTTCGTATAAACCTCTAATTCAACGGCACTTAATGAGTTTTTGAACGCCTCTGACTTAGATTTTTAATATTTTGCGCATTGATTCTTTCGATTTTGCGCGGGTATCATTTGACAAGTCTCGCTGCCAACGATGTAAGCAACCCTGAAAACTGTTGAAGCACTATGACCACCGTCGGACTTTATCTTGATCGAACAGGACTTCGCTCACACCGTGTTATTGAAGGAGTTCTTCAGTACGTTGATGAGCATAGCGGAATTCAGTTGAGTGACTTTCTCTTCGAATCCGACGCAGACCATGAGACAGAAGACTTCTTCACGTCGACCCCTCCTTGGAAAAATCGGGTGGACGGCATCATAGCCAGCGTCGGAAAATCCGAGGGAATTGTTGGCTGGTTGGAGAGAGGCAAAGTCCCCGTCGTCATGGTGTGTGGCGATCTCGCCGACAGCGGGCTCCCCAGCGTTTATACCGATGGCGAGTCCCTCGCACGTTTGGCAATTCAGCATATCAGTACTTTAGGACGACGAAATGTCGGCTTTGTCGGATATCAAGGATCAGATGGTTCGCACCATCGTCGCGATGCACTTGCAGCTTTCTGCAAACAGCAGGGGATTCATTTTGACTCCTACGAAATGAACGTGGCTTTGGCCATCTCTCATTCAGAACTTGCAGAATCAATGGAACCTGAAGCAGCGCTTCTCGCGTTACTGAGAAACCTGCCGAAGTCAGCCGCAATCGTGACCTTGAACGATCAATATGCATTGGCAACTTTGAAGGCGATTCAAAAACTGGGATATATCGTTCCCGGTGACATTGAACTCATTGGTGTGGATGATTCGGAAACCTCGCGACTTCATTCCATTCCGCTGACCAGTATCCATCCCCCCAACCTCCAAATCGGATACGAGTCCACGCGTTTGTTGATGCGTCTCATTGAAGGAAAAAAACTCGGACGAAAAATTGTCGAAGTCCCTGCTGAAAAAATCTCGATCCGTGAATCGACCATCGGTCAGCAACGTGCGCCGGTCACAGATATTGACCGGGCGCGCGAATACATCAGATTGCATGCCTGTGAAGGAATCCGTGTTTCCGATGTCGCCGATCATGTTCGCATTCCGCTGAGAACCTTTCAAATTGAATTTAAAGAACGAACCCAAAAAACAGTCAGCGAAGAAATTCGTGAAGTTCGCTTTAAGCGTGCTTGTGAATTATTGCAAACAACCAACTTCACACTCGAACGAATCGCCCATCTCGTCGGCATGTCGCACGCCGCCAGTTTCAGCGAGTTCTTTCGCAAAGCAGCCGGCATGACTCCCAACTCTTATCGCAATCAATACGCACACACTTCATAATTCTTTCAGCTTCATTTTGAAAATCTGCGAACCTCTCTGAACGATCTGGCGTCTTCTCTCCCAGTACAAAACCAAGACCCAACAAAAATCGTTTGAGGACCAAATCATGTCTCATTTTTCATTGAATGCCAATGGCTTCAATCTGCTTCCCAGCAGAGAAACCCCGTGCTGAGGTTGTGTGATTCCAACAAACACACCACCCGGCGTCGGAAACGATACCGGGTTTTTTCATAGACGAGCACATCTTGAAACAGACTGATGAATGATGCTGGCGGCACGGAACGCCAATGATTGTTGCCAACCGTGTCCCGTAAACAGTTTCGAAAACATTCATCGGTATCTGTGGTAGCTCAACAGGTAGAGCATCAGTTTTAAGGACTGAAAGTTACGGGTTCGACTCCCGTCCACAAGACCAGGCGATTGGGAAATCGTCCACCACCGAGGTTCGACAGAATCTCCGCAAAGCCGGAGGAAGACGGTCGATTGTTTGATCGGCCAACCTCAATGACTGCATTTCGACTCACCAGATGTTGTCGTCGCAAGACGACTCGTACTGGAGATGACGCTGCATCATGAGGTCTGGCAGCACAGAAATGAACTTTGTAGTTCGTGGATGCCGTCGGTGATGAATTCGACAAGGAACGAACAACTCTGAAATGACGCAGCGAGACAAGAGTCTTCTGTTGAACTGAAGAGAAATTCGTGCCGACTCGATGACCTCGCCGACTTAAATGAACTCCGTTCGACAACGTGTGATCAACATTCGCTCCGTTTTCCAAAGGCTTCATAACACAACTCTTCTGAGGAAGAGCATCAATATATTTTTTGACAAGACCGAAAGACAAGATGTGTGGCTGGTGGTCGGAGCGAAGCGATGCCCTCAGAATCAAGCGATCTGTGGGTGACCTGATGGTCATCCACCGCCACCCGAAATCACTGACGAAAACGATTCCAAGAAAAGCTCATCGGCAAGAAAAGCTCATCGGTAGGATCGTCATAGTTATCAGGTCAACCATATCGGTGAACAGCCCGTAGTACGCACCAAAAGGAGGTGCATGATGTTGAAGATGTTAAAGCGTTATCTCATTCGTTCGTTTGAAACCGGACTGCTTTTCAAGGATGGCGATCTCGTTCGCGTTCTCAATGCGGGACGGCACTGGATCTTCGATCCGCTGCGTCGTCGTGAATTGCGAATCCGTAACCGTCGCGACCCTTGGTTAATCGACGAACAGCTCGACCTGATGGTCAAGTCGGGGCTGCTCGATTCTCAAATCGACTTTGTCGACCTGAAGGATCATCAGCGAGCACTCGTCTGGATCGACGGTCGATTTGATCGATTCCTGACACCCGGACTGTACGCTTGGTGGAACGACCTGAAGACTGTCCGTGTCGAAGTGATCGATGCTCGTAATCCTCGGTTTGACCATCAGGATTTGATCCTGCACGATTACTGGCCAAAGGCAGCCGTCGTCCTCGATATCTGCACCGTTGAACGCAACCACGCAGGTGTGTTGTTCGTTGACGGGCGTTTTATCGAAACACTCTCTTCAGGACGTTATGCGTTCTGGAAGGGCGAAGCGACTGCCAAGGTTGTGGAAGTCGATCTGCGCGAGCAATTGCTCGATGTCGCCGGTCAGGACATCATGACAGCCGACAAGGTCTCACTGCGTCTCAACGCGGTCGTGACATACTCGATGGTCGATGCGCACCGGGCAGTCACAGCCAGCGAATCGGCGTCGCAGGCATTGTACCGCGAGGTCCAATTGGCGTTGCGAGCTGTGATCGGCAGTCGAGAACTGGATCAGTTTTTGAGCGACAAGGAAGACGTCGTCCAAGAATTGTCAAACCTGGTTCGTTCGCGAGTCGAAGAACTCGGCTTGAAGGTCGATTCACTCGGTATTCGCGATGTGATCCTGCCGGGCGATATGAAGGACCTGATGAACCGCGTGACGGAAGCGAAGAAGGAGGCAGAAGCCAACCTGATTTCGCGACGCGAAGAAACGGCAGCAATGCGGTCGCAAGCCAACACGGCGAAGTTGCTCGACAACAACCCCGTGTTGATGCGACTGAAGGAACTGGAAGTCCTGGAAAAGATCGCTGCTACGGGGCATCTGAATGTTGTCCTCGGCGAACAAGGACTCACCGACCGCGTCCTGAAGCTGTTGTAATTCTCGCTCCCTCGGGATGAATTCCCCGAGGGAGTTTTTTGTTGCGCATGGTTCTTCGACCTTACCGCTTTAACAAATAAATGTTGACTGAAATGCCACTTATCGTCTGTAGATCGAAAACGATAAAAATTTTCTCATTGATACTTTAGGGGAAATCATGAGCGTCACTAAAATCAAAAGTATGCATGATTTGGCAAAAGCCAATTATGATGGTGGCGGAGCTCCAGCAGAACAACTTCGCAGAGTATCAGAAGAGGCAATCCAACAGCTTGCTACCCGTGCAACCTCTCGCCACATCGACAATATCGGCGCAAAGAACTACTCCGTATTTACGGCGAACAATCGCCTTTCCCGCCCATTCCTTTCGTCCCTTTACATCGAAGATATAGAAGTATTCAACGACTTGTGGGGAAGTTTCACTCAATCTCTTGACGGGACGGCTCATACATCAAGCATGAATGCTGGCGACATCAATCGGTTGCTCTATTCCTCGATCACTGCATTCTCAATCTGTTACGATTTATGGAATCCTGGAGCGAGAAAAACTCCTGGGACTTTCTATGAAGTCTTAGTTGGCAGCGTGCTTGGTTTACTTCTCCCAAACTACACACGAACCAAATTCATCTCCATTCCGAATGAGATCGAGAGTGTATCGACAGATATTGTATTCACAAAGCCGGGAGTAGCCGGTGGATTAGAGCTTGTCCTATAACCCTTTGAGAATAGTGAACACGCAGCCGAGTTGCCAGAACCCTTCAAACAAAAAAGCATGATACTCCCAACGCATCCCCAATCGCCGCAGATACTTCAACCAGGCGAAGGTGCGTTCCACT
>JAURQH010000057.1 GCA_030836185.1 Planctomycetota bacterium | reverse complement strand
CCTCCATCTGATGGGCTTTGATCACGAGAAACTGACCTACCGACACGCTGGGCGAGATTATCGGTTGACAGATGTTTCAGGACACGTGGCGCAGGACATTCTCGCATAGCGAAAAGGTTGGTGATATAAGGGCTCTTTTGGGTTTGTACCATTTACCGAACATTCTTTACAATAATTTGTAATTGCATTTACAGAGACTTATGAGCTAGAGTTGATGTGTTAGGTTTCAGTCATAACTGCAGAGCGACTCTACTGCATTTCCTCTCTCCGATATTCCACATGGTGCGGTAGACCAGCAATGGCATATTTCAACGACACACAGTTTCACCCATTGCATCTGGTTTTTTTGCAACTCGATTATTGTTATGAAACACGCAAGTCCATTCTAACCCTGCTTGTTGTGATTTGTGGTTTTGCAGGTTCGTCTTCATACGCTGAAGATCTCCCCGCGAAGGATGTTTCATCGCCCGCCTCTGTCGATTTTGGAAACGATATCGAGCCACTCTTGAGTCGCTATGGGTGCAATTCGGGTGGGTGCCATGGCAAGGCAAGCGGGCAAAATGGATTCAAACTGTCTTTGTTTGGGTTTGATCGGGATTTTGATTACGAAGCCATTGCCAAGGAAGCTCGGGGACGCCGATTGTCTCAAGCCTCGCCTGAGGGCAGTTTAATTTTAAGGAAAGCCATCGGTGCGGTTCCGCATGGCGGCGGAGCTCGATTCTCGGAAGATAGCGAAGCCTATCGACTGATCCAAACCTGGATTGCCAACGGCGCACCAGCATCATCGCCTGATGCCCCCGTGATTGTCAGTCTGGAAGTCTCCCCGACTCAGCAGTCATTCACTCCGGGCAACAATCAGCAGTTAACAGTCCGGGCAAAGTACAGCGATGGCACGCTTCGCGATGTCACTCAGCAGGCGGAGTATTCCAGTAATCTCGATCCCGTGGCAAACGTGAATGCAGATGCACTCGTCAACGCCACCGGGCAAAGCGGCGAAGCGGCCATCATGGTGAGGTATCTGAATCACGTTGCCGTGTTTCGCGCCATGGTTCCACATGGTCCACAACTGTCCGAAATCCCAAACTTCCTCCCCAACAATTACATCGACGAACTGGCTGTGGAGAAATGGAAGAATCTTGGCCTGCATCCATCGCCCCTGTGCGATGACTCCACATTTATTCGTCGTGTCACGATTGACTTGTGTGGACGGTTGCCCACCCCAGACGAGTCTCGCGTGTTTTTTTATGACAGCGCAGCAAACAAACGCGAAGTCCTGATTGACCGCCTGTTGGAATCGTCCGACTATCCGGCCTTCTTTGCCATGCGGTGGGGAGCGATTCTTCGCAATTCAAGACTGGCGGGTGCGGAACAGGCATCATTTGCCTTTCACAACTGGATTAAAGATTTGATTGCCCGCAATCGTCCGTATGACGAACTGGTGCGAGGTGTCGTGGCTGCTGCCGGCGAATGGCAGGATGCTCCGGCAATCAACTGGTATTGGCAGATGCGAGACGATCAACTGCATCAAGTCACTTCCGATACCGCCCAGGTATTTCTGGGGGTTCGTCTTCAATGTGCCCGCTGCCACCATCATCCCTACGAACGCTGGAGTCAGGAAGATTATTACGGTTTAGCGGGATTCTTTGCTCGTTTGGGCCGCAAGAGTTTCGGACAACCACCACCTTATTATTCATCATCGAAACCAACAACGGGTGAAAAGAATCCTCTGACGGGATCTGTGCCTGAACCCAAGTTTCCCGACGGCGAGTATGCCAAATTTACACCCGAAGAAGATCCCCGGCACGCACTTGTCGATTGGATGGTGAAGCCCGAGAACCCGTTCTTTTCGCGTGTGTTGGTCAATCGCATGTGGGGGCACTTTCTCGGTCGTGGACTTGTCGATGAAATTGACGATATGAGGGCGACCAATCCTGCTGCGAACGAAGAGTTACTTGCTGCTTTGTCGCAGGACTTCGTCGACCACAAGTTTGATGTCAAGCATATCATTCGCACGATCGTCAATAGTCGCGTGTATCAACTGAGCAGTGAGCCCACCGAAGCCAATCAAAATGATCGCCAGAGTTTCGCGCGTTTCTACGCACGACGACTGATCGCCGAAGTCTTTCACGATGCTGTCGATCAAGCCTGTGGCACGCAGACAAAATTTGGGGGAATCAGTGATGATGCACGAGCTGTTGACTTGCCGAATGAAGGCTTCGGCTCCTACTTCCTCGACACATTCGATCGACCACAACGGGTCTCTGGCTGTGAATGCGAACGATCCAGTGGTGCCACGCTTGCTCAGGTCTTACTGCTGGCAAACTCTGACGAGATCGAAAACAAACTTGCTGACGGCAGTGGACGAATCGCCGAATTCATGAAGACAGAAAAGACCATACCTCAAAAGATCGAGGAGTTGTATCTGGCAGCATTTTCACGTCCACCGACTGTTTCTGAACTGAGTAAAACGGTTGGGTATGTGGAAACTCAAGAAGACAAACACAAAGCATTTGAAGATGTATTGTGGACGATATTGAATTCAAAAGAGTTTATGTTCAATCATTAGCAGCCTGCTGATAAATGGAAGACTATTCCACCGGAGACACTATGCTGAAAATATTTAACAACGCTTCACGTCGCAGCTTTCTGCAGGTTGGATCACTGGGAATTGGTGGTTTGACATTGCCAGACTTGTTGAAACATCAAGCGATCGCGACTGAAGCGGGCCAGTCGGTCAACAAAAAATCAGTGATACTCGTGTGGCTTGCTGGTGGTCCAAGTCATCTCGATATGTATGATTTGAAGCCTCAGGCGCCCGCTGAGATTCGTGGTGAGTTTCGACCAATTCCCACAAATGTCTCTGGAATTGAAATTAGCGAGCATTTGCCTCATCAAGCGGCCATGATGGACAAGCTGGCCATTGTGAGATCAGCCTTCCATACCAATGGTGGACACGGCATGGGTTCACAATGGATGCAAACAGGATATCAGCCGACTCTGGAAGTGAACAACAACATCTACCCTTCCATCGGTTCAATTGTCGCTCAAAGACTCGGGCCAAATGACCCGGCAGTGCCTGCTTATGTAAATCTTCCGAGGCCGTTGTCGTTCGGCAAAGCTGCGTATCTTGGAGCTTCTTATAACCCCTTTTCTCCAGAAAGTGACCCCAACTCTGATGGATTCCAAGTGCGCAATCTGAAGCTTCCTGGACGTGTCGATTTACCTCGACTTGATCGCCGTCGTGAACTGCTCGGATCACTTGACCAAATTCGCCGTGATATCGATTTGAATGGAGACATGAAAGGGCTGGACACCTTTTATCGTGACGGTCTCGAAATGGTCACCAACGACAAAGCGTTGAAAGCTTTCGACATCAAAAGTGAAAACGCAGAACTTCGCGAAAAATACGGACGAAATGATCTGGGACAAAGCTGCTTACTGGCGAGACGACTTGTAGAAGCAGGCGTGACATTCGTAGCAATTCAAGCAGGTGGCGGCTGGGATACTCACGGCGACAACTTTAAGCAACTCAAAGACAATCTTCTGCCGAAGTACGATCAAAGTGTGGCAGCATTAGTGCAGGATCTGCATGATCGCGGGATGCAGGATGATGTGTTGGTGATTTCCTTTGGCGAATTTGGTCGCACGCCAAAAATCAATCCGGGAGCAGGTCGAGATCATTGGCCCGGCGCAATGAGCGTTTTATACGCCGGAGGTGGATTGAAAATGGGACAAGCGATCGGTTCTACGAATCGCAATGCCGAATATCCCACGAGTAAGCCTTATTCTCCCGGTTGCGTGCTCTCGACGATGTATCACACTTTGGGTATCGACTACAAACACGCCTTCTTTGATCACGCTCAACGGCCTTTGCCGATTCTCAGTGAAGGAAGTCCGATAGAAGAGCTAATCTAACCGTGGGAGAGTCCTCCCGCACGATGATTTTTTATCAGCCTGTTGAGTTCATTATCTTGAATGTCAGGGATACAATCTTGAGCGTCAGTCGAGTGATCATCATAGTTTTCTTGTTGACGAGCACAGTCAATGCCGAATTACCATCGATTCGTTTCGACCGAATCTCTCCACTGGGAGCATCCGCTGGTTCCACCATTGAAGTGGAAATTGCAGGCTCTGACATAGAAGATGTCGATTCTCTGTGGTTCGACCATGCAGGTCTCTCTGCTGAACCCATCAAAGAGAAGGAACGTTTTTTCAGAATTACGGTCGCTGACAACGTGCCACAAGGCACCTACGACGTACGACTGAACGGACGCTGGGGAGTGAGTAATCCGCGATTATTTGCGATCACACACGGGTTGCAAGACATCGCAGAGGCAGAACCGAATAACGATTTGGAGCACGCACAACAGATCGAAATCAACAGTGCCGTGAACGGGATGTCGGATGGCAACGGGCAGGATTTGTTTCGTTTCACTGCGAAGGCCGGTCAGCATATTGTGATCGATTGTCGAGCCGGCGTCCTCGATTCCAGTTTGGATGCTACAATGTCTCTCTTCTCTGGCAGGAAACTGTTGTTGAGTAGCAGTGACTATCACGGGCGCGACCCATTCATTGATTTTCCTGTCCCCGACGATGGTGAATATGAAGTCCTCGTACATGATCTTTCTTATCGAGGAGGGTTACCGTATCGGTTGCAGATTACTGATCGTCCCTATGTTGAGAATGTTTTTCCACGTGCAATTCAGTCCGGTCAAACGGCCACATTTACCGCCTATGGGCGCAACTTCAGTGAATCTAAGCCTTCAACGTGGCAGATTGGCCAATTCACTCTTCAGGAATACCCCTTTGAAATTGTTGCACCCGATGGAGTCTTGGAAAATGCTGATTATCAGTTTGTAGAACATCCCAGCGGGCACAGTGTACTACCAACAGCCGCCACCTGCACATTGACAGGATTTCAAATTCAGCCGAGAATACCGACAGGCGGATTTGCGTTCCATGCACAAACCCTATTGCTCACAGATTCTGCGGTGACTTTAGAAACCGAGCCCAACAATCTGACGGATCAAGCACAGGCTTTAAGTCTCCCTGCGACGCTCAGTGGTCGCTTTGATCAGGCACGTGATGCAGATTGGTTCGAGGTGGAAGTTACAGAATCCGGACAATACTCATTCGATGTTTACTGCGAACGAATCTCAGGCGTCGCGGACCCATATCTGGTTGTGGTTGATGATCAAGGGAATCGGATCAATGAACTGGATGACTATGGTCATCGGATCAACGCTTTTGATGGACATTTGCGTGACCCCTCTGGAATGGTGAACTTGAACGAAAAACAGAAGTACAAAGTGCTTGTACAGGATCGTTACCAGCGCGGAGGTGCACGATATCAATATGTCCTCACGATTCATAAACAACGACCTGACTTCTATCCTGCTGTAATTCACAGTCAAAATCCCGGTCCGGGAGGCACAAATCTCTGGCGCGGCGGGGCTGTCTATCTGGATGTCGTTATTCATCAGCGAGAAGGATACAACGAAGAAATTACTTTAACTGCTGAAGACTTACCGACTGGCGTTCATAGCCGTCCGACGGTCATCAATAACAACTCGCGCGGCACATTCGTCTTGTGGGCTGATGATGATGCGGCAGACTTCACTGGGCCGATCAATTTAATCGCAACTGGAAAACGTGGCGATAAAATCTTACGTCGCGAAGTTCGCGCGTACACACGCGTTGATGCGGGGATGAATTCCAGTCAGGCCGTTCGTGAACTGGTCATCGCCGTTCGTGATGGGGCTCCGTATCGGTTGGAATGGGAGTTCCCCAAAATTGAAGCGGAAGCGGACAAAACGGTGGACATGAAGTTGAAACTGACACGCCGTCTGGCTGACTGGAATAACGATGTCTCCATTCAGCCTCTGGCGTTTCCGGGGAATTTCAAAATGTCGAACAGCGCTTTCAAAAGTGATGAAAAGGAAAAAACAGTCACCTTCACCGTGCAGCCAGGAACACGCCCCGGCAATTATACGTTAGCGATTTTGGGACAGTCTCAAGTTCCTTTTCACAAAGATCCAGAATCCAAAGATCGGCCGAACACTCTTGTTTCTTTGCCCAGCCAACCGCTGACAATTACTGTGCTTCCCGAGACAAAAGAGTAAGCACCGGAGCGTTAAAAAATGGCCATGCAAACTGTCTTCCACAATATCAGTGGCGGGGCGAATTTCCATAACCAGATTCCACGGTATTTCAAGGACAACCAAAGCCAAGTCGCATGAGATGAGTGCAGTTAGTTGTCATCATTTATTGTAGATTTTTGTGGCAGTCAATACTCAATAGGATCGCGAAACAAGTATGTGTCACACAATCACAATATGCTGTTGTTTAAGCGTAATACACAATCTGCGGTAGAGTAATCATCTGCGGTAGAGCAACAATCAGGGATCCACAACAGAGAGCAGGTCCATGAGGAGATAATGAAATATTATATTTTGATAAATAGATCACTCATTTCCTCAATTGAATATGAGCGCAGCTTAACACACAAGAATCGCCAACATCGACAAAACACACGGTAGCCGCAGGACAAACCATCACGCAATAGTCTTGGTATGAGACAGGAAAGATCGCTATTTTTTTATAGACTTTTGCAACAGACGTTGATACGTTGACTACCTGCCTACCAGTGGACACAACCCTCCAAAGTAAGACACTGTTCCTACCTACATTTTGATTACCCCACTCTCCAACCCACCAATAAAATGAAGTGACTCATGCCTGAAGTGACTGAAGACATTCAGATTGAGGACAAACAGCGCGCCGCACAACTTGTGGAAGCGTGCGACAAAATCAAAGGCCAGATTGGCCGCATTGTTGTCGGCCAAGATGAAGTGATCGAACAACTGTTGATTGCAATTCTGGCACGCGGTCACTGTCTCTTGGAAGGTGTCCCCGGGTTGGCCAAGACGTTGATGGTCCGTTCGATTGCCGAAGCGATGCATCTCTCGTTTCACCGCATTCAGTTCACGCCCGACCTGATGCCAGCCGACATCACGGGAACTGATATTATTCAGGAAAATAAGGAAACCGGGCATCGAGATCTGGTCTTCGACAAAGGTCCTATTTTTACTCAAATGCTACTGGCAGATGAAATCAACCGGACTCCTCCGAAGACTCAAGCCGCACTGCTTGAAGCGATGCAGGAACATGAAGTTTCCGTGGGCGGGACGACCTATCAGCTCGATGAACCGTTCTTTGTGTTGGCGACTCAAAACCCTATTGAACAGGAAGGAACGTATCCGTTACCGGAAGCGCAACGTGACCGATTCCTGTTCAATGTGATCGTCGATTATCCCAATCGCGATCAGGAGAGTGAAATTATTGATCGAACAACCTCCACAATGATGGCTGACATCGAAGCAGTCGTGACGGGAGAGGAGATTATTCAGTGCCAGAAAACGGTACGGTTGGTGCCGTTACCCGATCATGTGAAGCAGTTTGTACTCGATCTGGTCCGTTCGGCACGTCCCGGTGAAGGTGACGTGGCTGGTTGGGTGAAAGAGATGATTGATTGGGGGCCTGGTCCAAGAGCCTGCCAGCAACTTGTTTTGGCTTCAAAATCGCGGGCTCTGATGCATGGCCGCTATCATGTGACTCTAGATGATGTTCTCGCTCTGGCACATCCGGTATTACGACATCGCCTCGTTCCTACCTTTAATGCCGAGTCAGAAGGTGTCAGCGTCGACGATTTGATCACTCGGCTGATCGAAGAGATCCCCGAAACGTCGAAGCAAATTCTGTAAATCATTTCCGATACTCAATCGTTAGGAATTTCCGGCTGTGCACTACGTTTACGGCTTAGGAAAGACACCTGAGATACCAACGAGTTTCGGCTGATTCATCTCATATTTTGTAAACATCCCTCTAATTAGAGACCTGAATGCCTCACGTTTCCGACATCCTCTCTGCCGTAGACATCAGCAAGTTCACCAACCTGCAAGTGCTTGCGAAACAGGTGGTGGAAGGGTTCTGCTCGGGCTTACACCGTTCTCCACATAAGGGATTCAGTGTCGAGTTCAAAGAACATCGGCAATACGTGCCCGGAGATGACATTCGCAATATTGACTGGAAGTTGTTCGGCAAAACTGACCGGCTGTTTATTCGAGAATACGAAGAAGAAACGAATCTACGCTGTACCATTCTGCTTGATTCCAGTGGATCAATGTCCTACAGCGGTTCGCGTAGCAACGGCAATACGAAACATGATTACGCGGTACGCACTGCCGCCTGTCTCTCCTATCTGATGTTGCAACAACAGGACAGCGTTGGCCTGGTGACATTTGACAAGAAAGTGCGGAAGTATATTCCACCGCGAGCCCGCCCGAAACACATGCGTGTGATTATCGACGAACTGCAACAGCAAAAACCGGAATTCGAAACCGAGTTAGGTAATGTTTTTCACGAAATGGTGGTGAAGCTGCATCGACGAGGGTTGTTAATCATCATTTCGGACCTGTTCGGCAATGTCGATCAATTAATGAAATCTCTGGCCCATTTCCGTCATGCCAATCACGAGATCATTATCTTTCAGATTTGGGATCCCGACGAACTCGATTTTCCGTTTCGGAAATGGACGCAGTTCAAATCGCTGGAAATGATGAATGAACAGCACCTCATTGATCCTGCTCAGATTCGACAGGCATATCTCTACAAACTTAAAGAGTTCCAAGAGCAATTGGCCAATGGATGTAGTCGCCATCGCATTTCTCTCGTGCCCTTATTGACAAATCAACCTTACGCCGATTCGCTCGCCACATATCTGGCCTTAAGGAGGAAGTCGAAATGATCTTCCTCAATCAGCTTCTGGCTTTTGGAGCGGCGGCCTTCGCAATCCCACTGATCATTCACATTCTCAATCGCAGTCGGTTTCAGACCATCGATTGGGGGGCGATGCATCTGCTGGAATCAGTAATCAAAGTCAACCACAAGCGTTTCCGAATCGAGCAACTTATTCTACTCTTGGTGCGTTGTGCCATTCCGATACTCTTGGCGTTATGCTTGGCGCGGCCTGTGTTGACGGGGTCACGTATTTTAGAAGGGGACGCTCCAGTCTCGATGGTGATACTTCTCGACAACAGCTACTCGATGGACGTTGCCAGTGAATCCGGGACGCAATTCGATCAGGCAATTCAAGCGGCGTCTTCTATTGTCAGCTCAACCGGCCGGGGTTCTGAGATCTCCGTGATACTTACAGGAGGTAGCCCGACGCATGTGTTTGATCAACCGTTATTCGATTCAGAAATGGTTGTTCGCAAAGTGAAACTGCTCCAGGGCGGATATGGTGCGAGCCAAATATCGTCTGCATTGAATGAAGCATTTACCACCTTGTCGGGTATGTCGCACCCGCGTCGCGAATTGATAGTGATCAGTGACTTTCAATCGGAAGACTGGAGAGCGGTTGACCAGGGTCCTGAATCGATACAAAGTCAAATCGAATCGATGAACATTAAACCTGGACTAACTTTGTTGCCGATCAGCAGTCCGTCCCACGGCAATGTCTCCGTAGAATCACTCGATTTTTCGCAACGTGCGATTGGTGTGAAGCAGCCTTTATCGGTGCGAGCAAACCTATCCAATCACGGCGACACTCCGTATGAAACGGCACGTGTCATCATGCGGATTGACGACGTTGAATCGACGGTCACACAAATCTCTCTGGCAGCGAAGGGGAAAACTCAGGTTTTGTTTCCCTGCACCTTCCAGTCACCGGGTTCACATGTCATGGAAGTCGAAGTCGTCGTGAACGATCAATTGTCTACGGACAATCGTTATGCGGCTGCGGTCTCTGTCTGGGACAGTGTGAAAGTCTTGCTTGTCGATGGAGATCCCAGTACTCGTCCTCTCGGCGGAGAGACCGATTATCTTTCGGTTGCCCTGTCTCCATTCACTTTCGGTCGAGTACGGCTGTCCGATCTGATGGAAACGCAAACAGTATCAGTCAAGGATTTCAATGAAGAAATATTGAACGGCAGCCGGGTGGTCATATTGGCAAATGTTTCTCAACTTCAGGATTCTCAGAAAGAATCACTCACAAAATATGTCGCACAGGGGGGCGCGCTTCTCATCTGTGCTGGCAATCGGATTGATTTGAATTGGTACAACACATCGCTCTACGAAACAGGAAAAGGGCTCTTGCCCTTACCTTTTGGACCGATGAAAGGAATGGCAGAAACTTCGAAGGGAGAGTCAAAGTCGGGCTCTCCTTCGCGGATCGTGGCCCAGCATTTCGAGCACCCTGCGCTGGAATTCTTTAACGAACCTGCCAATGGCAATATTTCTTCCGCAGAGATACGACAGTGGTACACACTCGGTGACAGAGACGATGGTTCCGACGATCAGACTCTGGTGCTTGCCCGCTTGGACTCCGGTGACAAATTTCTCGTTGAGCGCTCGTTTGGTGAAGGAGTCGTCGTACAGATGGCGACGGCGTGTGATGCTGACTGGTCCGATCTGCCGCTAAAACCAGTATTCGTACCGATGATGCAACAACTGGTCTCAACAATGGCCTCTCACATTTCTCCGCCCCGAAACATCAGCACGGGTGACCCTGCAGTGGCAATTGTCGAGCAAATCACTAATGAAGAACAGAGACTCCAAAAAGAAACGGTTTCGATCGTGTTGCCCGATCAGTCCCGTCGAACGATCCCAACAACGACACAAGGAAATATTCGACTCGCCCGGTATGAGCAAACTCAACGTCCAGGGACTTATATCATGAGTACTCCTTCCGCTGAAACAATACACTTTGTCGTGGAATCATCACGCAGTGAATCGGATTTGACTTTGATGGACGACGCCGCAATCGAAACACTCTCAAAGTCGATTTCAGCCAGCGTGGTCGACTCTCCTACCGAGTATTTGAAGCAGGATCGATTGCGCCGGCACGGTCGTGAAATCTGGGAATACATTCTGGCAGCATTGTTGGCATTCATGTTTCTAGAGCTAATTTTGCAACAACGATTTGCGAGGTTCCGAACATGACAAGTCTTCGTTTTGTCGGTGATCTCCCGCTCTGGGTCGGCCTGTCGTTAGCCGCAGTCGTAGCAGTCCTTTCGTGGAGATATTATCGTCGCGAAAGCATCGACCTTCCTCATCGGCTGCGCTGGGGACTGCCGATGCTGCGTGCGTCTGCTTTTTTCCTAGGAATCATGATCTTAACAGGCCCCGTTGTGCATCATCGCACGGTGATTGGCCAGTTGGGACGTGTGAAAATCTACCTCGATGCGTCCAACAGCATGTTGATGCAGGACAAGCATATGTCGTCCGGTCGCAAATTACTGATTTGTGAACAGTTAGGATGGTTGACCGAAGGAACGGTCGATACATCACAATTCCATCTGGCCGAAGAACTCTCCAAAGCTCGTCAATTACTTGGTAAGGCTATTGAAGAGGGCTACCCCGAACGCGAGATGGCGTCGTTTCTGAAAACCTATCAGACGCTTCAGCCCAAACTGTCACAGGAACTGCAGGAACAGATTCAGTCAGATGTCATCGACCCCTTAAATGCAATTGAGAACATAGAACTGGTCGATGATGCCCAACTTCGCGCAAGTCTCGAAAGCTGCCTCACGATAGAGACGACCGTTTATGAGGCGTTTGATAAATCGATTCAGGCGCAACTTCAGACAGGAGATGAGTCACTGCAAGCGGCACTGACTATGTTCGATGAGTCGACACGCTGGCAGAGAACGGAGATCGCACTTTTGCAGTCCTCTGACAGTATTATTAAACAATTACGTGAACGACACGAAGTCGAAGTTCTGATATTGAGCGGTAACAAAGCAGAGCCAATCATCCTGGCAGCCGATCCTCGCACTTTGCCAACGATGAGCCTCAAGAAGGATTCATTATTTACCAGTCTGACTGATTTGAGTTCCGGAATCGTAGCAACTCAGAAAACGGTGAACGCGCTGGATGAGTCCGAGCAATCACCCAGCGAACCCAACACAGCCGTGATTCTCGTCACAGATGGCCAACACAATGCTGGTCCTTCACCGCTGCAAACTTCTCGAGTGCTGGGGAGTCAAGGGGTCGGTTATTATACCGTTAGCACTGGTGCCGAACGGCAAGCTCCAGATCTCGCAGTGCTTTCCGTGGAATCTCCTCAGATGGTCTTTAAAGAGGATCGTGTGCGAGGAGTCATGACTGTTCGCGATCAAATGAAACCTGGGCAACCATTTATGGCTCAGATCAGTCATTCAGATGAAATACTTTGGCAGGAACAACTGATTACGCAAAACAGTTCTCAAAGGCGTATCGAATTTGAATTCCCGATTGAAGAACTGGTCGACAAATTGGGGGGACAATTTGCCTCCGATGTAATTTTACATGCATTGCCGTTGACCTTGAACGCCTCGGTCACATCTCTTCCCGAAGAGTCGGAGACTAGCAACAATCATCAACAGATTCGGTTGGCAGCCATCACAAAAAGTTACAAAGTGCTCCTGATTGATGGGCGTTCACGCTGGGAAACTCGATACCTTCGCAATGCTTTTGAACGTGACGAACAATGGCACATTAATGCCGTTCTTGCAGGACCAGGAACCGATCAATCTGGCCTTCCACGCGGCAAGAGCGAGCACCAGTTCCCGACCGATCGAGATTCTCTGTTTGAATACGATCTGGTCATTCTGGGAGAACTCGCTCCCACTTTGATGAAAGAACACGAGTACGAGTGGTTGCGGGAGTTCGTCGAGGTGAAGGGCGGAGGGATTATCTTTATCGATGGGCAGCGCGGTAAACTCCAAGAGATGGCCAAACTAGGCTTGGGATCTTTACTCCCCGTTAATTGGCTTGCAGAAAATATTGCCTCTCAACCAACTTCGTTGCAACTCACAAGTGCTGGAACATCCGAAAGTGCCTTGAGATTGATGGCAGACGAGCAACCAAACCAAAAATTCTGGACAGAGCTGCCAGCTCCGCATTCCCTCGTGGCTGTCGAAGCATTAGAGGGAGCTGAAGTCTTGATGGAGGCGGTTGTGGATGGTCAAACGTACCCCGCGATGGTCACTCGGCGTGTCGGTGCAGGACGAGTACTGTATCTCGCCTTCGACGAAACGTGGCGTTGGCGTTACAAAGCAGCCGACACCTGGCATCAACGCATCTGGAATCAACTGGCGATTGCCATCATGCCGCGACCGTTTGCCGTCAGTGATGAGTACCTTTCCATCGACTCCGGTCCGGTCAGCTACGATTTTGGAGATGCCGTCGATATTCGCGTGCGTTTGATGAGACTGGATGGAAAACCGTCTGTGAATGCGACCGTCGATGCTTTGATTTGGAGCAAAGGACGGGTCTCCTCCACTGTGACATTGACTGGCGACCGAGACGTTCCTGGTATTTATCGCGGTCGCTCTGATGCTCTTTCCGAAGGAGACTACGAAGTCTCTATCCGAGCGTCTGGATATAGTGGACAGGCGTTTATTTCTCGCTCGAATTTTATAGTCTTGCCATCAGAATCGGGGGAAATGGTTGAAACAGCCGCGAATGAACGATTGCTGAAGCAAATGGCAAGCAGTTCCGAAGGAAGGTTTCTCCGAGAGGAAGAATTCCAACGGCTTCCTGAGTTGTTGAGTCCGCTGAGTTCGGGCCGAGTCGTCGAGTCAGAAACTCTGATTTGGCAGAGTTATTGGTGGTTTGGGGCCATGCTGTTGCTGCTCACGGCAGAATGGATTCTAAGAAAACGAGCAGGTTTGTTATAGTACCAAGCGTGTTGTACATCACCTACTGTTAAGGGTAGTTACATGAGCATCAGCCTCGATCCAGTCGTTGTGAGAAAACTGCAACAATACAGCCAACGTCGGCGCAGACTGTTGATGGCTCGCGGAGCCTGCACCGGACTCATCACAGCGTTTCTCTGTTTTGCCGCCATTGGCTTTGTCGACTGGTACTGGCTAGTGACCGATTCGACTCGCTGGTGCCTGAGCGGTGCGGCATACCTACTGGTTGCGATCGTGGTTTGGGGAACTTCCGTTCGGCGATTGATTCATCGCCCCGCCCAAGAATTCATTGCGGCACAGATGGAACAAGGAGAGCCAGAACTTCACGAAAAATTACTTTCAGCAGTCGAATTGGCAACGGACGACCCCAACTCGCTACACGATTCACCGACCTTTCGCAGCTTGCTTCAGGGCGAAGTGGCCGGGTACATGGGAAAAGTACAAATCACGAATCTGCTCCCGTTCAAGCTGGTTGCCAAATGGGCCGTAGCAGCAATTTTGCTCGTCGGCATCACGATGTTTCTGTTGAGTTCAGGTGATTCTCGTTTCCGTCAACTGGCCCGACGCGCATTTCTCCCAGGTGCGAATATTGCCCGCGTCTCCCGTATTCAGGTCGAGATCTTAGAACCCACTCCGCATTCTCTGGTACTGGCGGAAGATGAAACAGTAGCCGTCGTCGTTGAGATTTCTGGTGGCAAAGTGGGCGAAGTCACGCTGGAAACCTACACACCCAACAAAGGTGTCGTGCGGGAAGCAATGCGTGCCCGGACAGACACCGAATTCGCAGCCAATATTCATGTCGCTGACGAATCAATCGAATATCGTATCTTTGCAGGTGACGCAATCACGAAGCGTTATTTGATTGAATCCCGACCACGTCCACGGGTGAAGCAGTTCCACAAAACTTATGACTACCCCGAATATAGCCAGTTAGCAAATCTTACTGTGAGCGAGCCTCACGGTGATTTGATCGTATTGGAAGACACTTCAGTAACTCTCATACTTGAGCTCGATCAAGAAGTCTCCTCGGCGGAACTACGAATCGATCTGAAGGATTCCGACGAAGTGAAAGTTGTACCGTTAGCACACGTCACATCGGACGATTCTGATAAACAATTGTGGCAAACGACAGTCCCCATCGATCAGTCAGGCGTCTATAAAGTGCATCTGGTATCGAGCGAGACAGGTTTTGACAATCTGTTCAGCCCTAAATATGAAATCCGTCCTCAGCCGGATTTAATTCCCCTTTCCGGGTTTGTCGACCAACAATACACAACACTGCTTTTGCCACCGAACGACATCCTAGCTCTCAAGGGAATGGCTGAGGACGATCTGCCCCTTGTGAGTCTGGAACAGCATGTCTCAGTCAATGGACGCGAATGGGAAGTGATGCCGCTGGAATTGATTGCGACAGATGACGGAGAGGGACGCCAAGTTACGGCCAATTGGCAGTGGGATCTTTTGCCACACGACTTAAAGTCGGGCGACCAGATCATGACAAAGCTGGTGGCAACAGACCGAAAAGGAAACACGGGGGAATCGATTCCGCTCAGAATTGTGGTGGCCGCTCCCGATTTTGATCCCGAGCGTCACCTCGTGATGGAACGCAAGTTGGCCCTGCATGATGAAATTGAAAAATTCGCGATTTTAACAGAACAGCAATCAGCCTCCGCCCTTGAAGCCATCGAGCGTTTGAAGAACCCCGAATCGGGTGAGGAAGAGAAATCAGTGTCTCGTATCGCCCTGCTTGACTTGGCGACAAAACAAAGAACGCAAGCGGAACAATTACTGGCAGAGATTAAGGCGGTTGAAAGTCAAATGCCAGCAGGAGCAGACGCCTACGACCTCGAGATGACCGGACGCGTTGTCGCCAGACTTCAAGGAGAACACGCGAGCACTCCAGTTTACAAACTTACCTCGATGCTGCACGCTGAAAATGAACAAGAGCGAACCGACGATTTTAATCATCTCGCACAAGCGTTCAATCGCTCGGCTGATGATGCCAAAAACGTTGCAACTCACTATCAACTGCTAGCGTCTCACAACTACTTGAGTGCTCTGGCTGTTGATTTTGATGCCCTGCTTAAACAGCAACAACTGGTAGTTGACAGCCCGACGCAAACATGGGAACGCCTACATCGACAAGAAACGGTTGTGGTCGAGCAATTGGAAGTTCTGGAACGATTAATGCACGATCATCGCACTCAATTGCCCCGTTCCATTGATGACCAGATTGTCGGACTACTGCGGTGGACTGAGGGATACCGCACAAAATTCACGGAATCGATGGAGTCTGAAGATAAACTGAAACAGTTACAACGAGTGTCCCAAGATTTTCATAGAGAATTGGTCGGCAAGCAAGGTGTAGACGCGCTCGATGGAAATTTGCCATCCCGCATCATTAGTATCCGTAAAGATTTTGAAAATCGTTCAGGGACTCTTTATCCAATACTCGACCAATTGGGCCAAGCCTGTCGACAGGAAAATCGATTGGTGGTGATGGCGAGCGAATCAGATGATTCTGTTGAGAGTAGTCGATTGCTCAATAAAGCCGAACGATACATCGCCGAAGTCGATTTAAAACAGCGACAGAATATGAACCAGTTCCGCGAACGGAAAGAGCTGACGCAGGCTCGTGCTGATGCCGATTCTCAATATGCGGCTGATGCAGGCCTCACATTGCGGGCGGCCACTTTTCTACTGAGCCAGCATCGAACGGTTTCCGTTTCGGAATCACAGATTCCTGAAGCGTTTTTGGAGATTGCGCCCGCTTATCGCACTCTGGAAGCTGGTCACGAACTGATACTCGCTCGTGATGTTTTAAATATTTTAATACGCATGGAACGCTGGAATCATCAGAGTCTGCAAGCACACATTGATCATCCGCGTCAGTGGGACTTGTTCCAACAGACATTGGAACTGGCGTCCCGACATTTACGCGAAGCCCATGTGGAAGGAAAACTGGTTCAGGATGCCGATCAGGTTCGCTGGTCGCAATCGGTCCGTGATGCCAATGAGAAACTCACCCAGCGACGCTGGAATCGTGATCTCATTGTCGGCGCTGCACACGAACTTCTAGAGATTCGTAACGACCTGAACTCCGTGGTCACTAATCTCGAACCGACAATGGACGACGCCCGCAAAACGATTGCCAAGTATGCACCCACGATTCCTCAAATGGCTCAACAGGCAGCAGATCAATTGCGCCAATTGGAAGAGGAAACCATTGAGGCCGCCGATCAAGTTGAAAACCAAAAGACTCCCGAGACGCAACAAGTGGTCACAGAACTCGAACAAAAACAGGAACAGGTGAACGATCAGATTGAAGATCTCTTCGATGCGTTGGTCGTAGAGGCCAATTCACAGAATCTGCTGGATGAAGAACAGCTAGAACGGGCGCGTGACGCAGATGACAGCATCGCCATGATCCAAGAACCAGCCCAACAGATGAACCGCAAGTTGGAAGAAGCCCAACAGCAGCAAAACAACAAACAACAGGCTCAGGAGCTGGCTCACGCCGCGGAGCAACAGGAAAGGACGGCCGAAGCACTCGAATTTGTCGCAGAACATTTCGATAAATTGAAGGAAGGCCTTGATGTGGCGGATTCCCGCGAACAACTCCGCCAGATCGAACAGGATCAGGGAATTGCTCGGCAGATGGATCAGCAATTTGAGGCATCCACGGAATTGTCCGAGTTAGCGAACAAGGAAAGCCAGCAGTTACTGTCTGAACTGGAGGCAGAATTGCAGCGGAATCCCGCGATGCAACAGGCGTTGTCGGAAATCTCACACGACACGTTAGAGAACGCTCAGAACTCATTGGAGAAGGCCGCACAGGATGAAGAGAACATCCAACGTGCCAATGAACGGGCGGACGAACAGTTCCAACAAAAGAAAAAGGAGATCGCGGAAGATCTGAGAGATGCGGGGAACGACATCTCACAACT
>JAURQH010000056.1 GCA_030836185.1 Planctomycetota bacterium | reverse complement strand
TCGATCTTTGGCAATTCGACTTACACATAGCCATTGTGCGCAAGCACATTGGATGGGTTCGAGTGTCATTCATTGTTCATCAATGAGGACCACTGCAACGTGAGAAAGAGAGCAATCTCGCGTGAGGTGGAAAATGCGCACCCACAAAAAACCACACGTCTTCACAAAATGAAGATCGACACAAGATGAACGGTGCCAACCACTTGCTCAAGAGTATGGAAGATTCGGAATCAAGATTCGGGAAGATTTGATTCAACATTTGGTCAAGATTCGGTCAAGGTGTGTCCCCGAATCTCCGAATCTTGACATCTTGAAAACGGTGTTGAGCGTTTGGGAATGTGAGATTGAAAAACGCTCAGAAAATACCATTCAATACTTAATTGATTGGTTGCGAGCCACGGAGGTACGCGAACAGATCGCGAATTTCCTGATCACTCATTTTCGAGAGTAACCCTTCAGGCATCAGTGATTTTTTCTGAGGCACCATCTCGTCGATCTCATCACGGGAAACCGTCACAGATTGCCCATCGGCTCCGCGAATCACGACGACACGATTGTCCTGGTCGGCCAGAAAGCCGTTTAACACGCGGCCGTCGTCGGTGATCACCGAAACCGTTTCAAACCCTTCACGAACCTCGGCAGAAGGATTCACAACATTGAGTAGAATTCGCAATGTGTCGTCTCTTTTGTACGAGGTGAGGTCGGGACCGATGCGGCCTCCTTCTCCATATAAGAGATGGCATTTCCCGCAACTTCCTTTGAAGAGAACTTTCCCTTTGTAGGGATCGCCCGAATCTCCTTTGATGAGTGTTGAGACTTTCTGAATCTGTTGCTGCATTTCGGCAGACGAGGCACCTTCCAAATCCTGCCAATGTTGAGTAATCAATTGCGACAATTGAGGGTCGTTGTGAATCGTCATTTTGCGAATGACGTCCAGAGGCAGCGACGTTTTATCTACCCGACCTTCGGAGACCGCTTGCAACAGTTGCAGGCTCCATGTTTTTCGGCTCGATAGAACTGCCTGGGCTATTTCACGAGCATCGACATCGAATTCGTCATACCGATTGATGATGGCGGTTCCAATTTTTGCGTCTGAATAACTTTGTACGGCAGAAAGCGTGGCCGCCAGAAGTTCGGTCTCTTCAGCCGATTCCAACAAAGACAGCAAAACGGGGAGAGCATTGGCTTGCTCGATCTCGCCAAATGTATTCACCAATTCGATACGGTCTGATTTAGCCGTCTTCTGATCGGCGATCTGTTGCAAACCGGTCGCAATTGCTTCCGCGTTACCTTGTCGAATCTGTAATGCCAAAGAACCACCACCCGCTTTTGTGAGTGCAGCCGTCAATTCCTCCGGCAAGCCGGAAAGAGATCGTCCTTTGAATGCTTCCTCGAATCCGGCCAGCAACTTTTTTTGCGATTGATCATCGGGTGCGAGATTGAGTAATCGTGCGGCGAGAACCAGTTCCTGGCGAGTGCCCGAGAGAGCGAAGCGTCGCATCAATCGCTCGGCAATGGTCTCGGCAACAATCCGATTTCCCCAGAAACTGTCGTCTTCAAAAAGGTTGACCACATCCTGCCCGGCGATGTCTGATTTGTCTTCCAACGCCCACCACAAAAGAAGAGGGATGTGGATGTCGTCGACGTCTTCCTGATGAGTGAGCAGACTGGCGACAATCGGCAACGCCTGATCGGCGGGCAATCGTTTTGCCGAGCAAGCCAATTGGCTGCGCACTTCGATGTTCGGTTCTGCTCGGGCTAAGTCGGCCAGTTTATAGGCAACGGCTGGAGAGACCTTTTTCTCATCGGCCAACAAACGCACCGTCCATAAGCGGATGTAAGGATTATCATGTGCGAGCAATTCGCCAGCGTATTCGTCGGTCAATCCACCCAGTTGATAGACGGCCCACAGAAAATCGACGCGAGTCTGTTCTCCCAAACTGGCGATCTGTTGTTTGAGTTGCGGCAAAACACTTTGGTCCTGTCGGTCGGCGAGCAGACGAAGTGCAGTCTGACGGAACCACCGATTCCCTTTAAGTAATGTCTTCACCAAGCCTGCACTGTCGACTTTGTTCATATCGAAGGGAGGTAACGGCGTTGAGCCTTTCGCTTTCAACCGGACAACGCGACCGTTTGATCGATCAATCTGACCCGCAAAGTGTTCGCGATGACTGATCTGCGGTTCATAAAAATCGGCCACATAAATCGCACCATCAGGCCCCACTTTAATATCAACGGGGCGAAAGCGTCGATCTTCCGAGAGAATCGGACGGCTGATATCTTCGGTTTTGAACGATGATCCTTCCGGTTCAAACGAGGACATGACGACCTGACCCTGCATCGGCTCGACTCCAAACAACTTGCCATGATATTTCTCGGGAAGAGTATGACACCAACCGGGCTCTCCATCATAGATGACGAAGTTATGCGTGAAACGCGGGACGCTGTGATGCGTCATATTGTTGAAATATCCAAACGTGTAAGGGTTCGAGAGCGGGCCATGCTTGCCGAAGCCCTTTCGGTAGTAGCCCCCTTGTACATAATGAAAGCCACGAGTGTCGCCACCGTTGTGACCCGAGAAGATTCGGCCTTGCGAATCGATTTCGACGCCGAAAGTGTTGCCTCCACCTTCGGCGAAGATTTCGTAGATGCGTTTTTCGGGATGATATCTCCAGATCAGTTGCCCCATCGAATGCACCGCATGTTTGTCATCGCCCGGCTTACGAATGTTCCCGGATACGGTACTTCCTTGCCCGGCATACAACCAACCATCTGGCCCCCAGCGCAGAGAGTTGGCGACCGAGTGCGTGTCTTCCATGCCGAAACCTTGTAGTAACACTTCTGGATCCCCATCCGGAACGTCGTCGTTATCTTTGTCGGGATAGAAGAGGAGATACGGAGGATTCAACACAAAAACTCCACCACGTCCTTTGGCGAACGAAGACGCGATACTCAATCCATCAATGAATGTTTTATGTTTGTCGTATTTGCCATCGCCATTGGTGTCTTCGTGAATCGTAATGCGGTCGGCTCCCGGAGTGTGATTGGGCGGTGGCTGGGGAAGTTTGTCATACACCGAACGCCAAAAATCATCCCGGCTGACCATCTTGAGCCCCGCAGGATCGGGATACTGACGATAGTTCATCACCCACAATCGGCCTCGCTCGTCAAAGTTCATAAATAGCGGCTGTTGCACTTGCGGCTCGGCGAGGACAAATTCGAGTTCGAGATCTTCGGGAACGGTGAATGTCTTAATCGCTTCTGTGGGCGGTAATGGAGGATCGGTACCTGCCGCGTTGGCGAGTGCTTCTTCCCAAGAAAAGACGCGCCAATACTCGGCTGCCGCGGTGACTTCAATTGGCCCTTTGGACCATTCAACATCATCCCCCAATCGGAACTCCCAACGTCCATCGAGATTGATGGCTTGTTCTCCCTTGCGGAGGACCGGGGCTACCGACTTGAATCCCCCACGCCCATCATGATCAAAGACACGAATCGCAATGATGTTGTCTTTGCTGCGATGCTTGGCCGATTCGGGAATCTTGTAGGTATTTTCTTGCGCGAGTCCACTTTCGTAGGCGGGAGGAAACTTGCCCGCGCCGCCGATTTTCACACCGTTAAAGTAGGCTTCGTGTGCGTTATCCACCTTCGGCACGAAGAGTTCGACATCGTTTCCTTTCTCCCAGTTCCCGGGGAGTCGCAACGTACAACGATACCAGGCGAAACCATCGTACTCGCGTAGGTCGCCACCTGAATTTTCATCCCAAGTACCGGGGACTCTCATCAAAGTCCATTCCTGATAGGCGTCTTCATTGGGTGGAGCAATATTTGGATCTTGTGCCGAAACAAACAGAGCGCAGGAGAGCACGAGAGTAGTGATCAAACTCATCAGTCGCATGGCGGGACTTTCACTCTTTGGAAGTGGAGGTGGGATTCTTAATGTTGGCGGGGGTCGGCAAACCGACAGCCCAATGGACTGCATTAGCCAGAAATTGAACGAACGCGGGCTGTTCGAAGTTTCCGATGTATCCGAGTGACGTATAAAACGATTTGCCGCCGTTCTTTCGGATGTTGGTCCACGCGATCGGTTCCGATTCTTCATCTGGGATCGCACCCATCAGAACAGGTGTGGCTTTCTTGGCAAGCGGGCGAACAACATACAATGAACCTTTGCTGGTCATGGTATCGACATCGACAGACTTCAACATCGCGTGATCTTTCGCGCCGACAGCCACAGAAACTTTTGTCACAGGGCCGTTACCATAATGGTTTGAGTAATTACCACCCCACACATCGGCATCAAACGTCGGCCAATCGGCCAGTCCTTCGGGAGCTGGTTTCTTCCTCAAATGAAAGGGATGCGAGGCCGTACGAATGCCGATCATCGGTTTCCCGGCCGCTTCAAACTCTTGAATATGTGATAATTGCTCGGCCGGCAATGGGCGACGACGCACGCTGATCATCAACACGTCGGCATCATCAATCAAATGCAGATTGGGAATGTCGTTGCGCGTCTTTTTGCTGCCGTGCAAAATTGTGGTCCGAAATCTTTTCCCTAACTGATGTTTGACGAACGGGAGTAATGTTTCATTCGTCCGATACTCATCTTCGGCAATCACGACGGCCAAGTGAGGGCGGGTATCGTTTTGGAAACGAAATTCGTCTCCACCAATAATCATTGCCGAGGTCACGGTGGGGCAAACGAACTTTTCGATGTGCTCGATAATCAAGTCCGTCCCCGTGAAATGAGAGACGTAAGGCCACGCACCCGGATTGTACATCGTGTCGGTCATGTCGCGAACGAGGACGACGTTCTTTCCGTTCTGAGCCATCTGACGTAATCCGAAGGGACGCCCGAGAACGCACATGTTGGTGTGTACGCCGACGAGCATCACATTTTTGAGTTTGTTTCTTTCCAGAATCGACCAGATTTCTTCGCCGTTGTCGCTAATGAAATCGAGATCGTTATCGATGGTGAGCATGTCGGTTTGACGAGTCCACGGAGCGCGCGGGTTGAGCCCTTTCGCTTTGAGTTCTTTGGCCCACTTGGCATGTTGAACAGGATCGTCGTCTTCGCCACCATCGGTTTGATCGATGGGATAGACGCCTCGTTCCTCGGCAGGAATTTGGTGACACCACTCACCAATTTTTTCCGGAAGATTGGCGACTTTCACAATCGACTTGGCTCGCTGACGAGCAGGGTGATCTTCATAGAAAGCCATGCAGCTACTGGGAGAATGAATAATGGTTGCGCCTGAATTGCGAGCTTGTTTGAGCAGACGATTCATGCGGGGAGCCATCTCGGTCTCTCGCTGGACAGCATTGTAGCAGTGGTGCAAATCCCACATGTCGCAAACAATGATCGCCGTCTCTGTCGGTGTCCATTTTTGTTCCTCAAACTGATGATGATAGAGACCACTCTCAGCATCGGCCGGTACGCGCGAGCGAAGCGTTAAATCGAACGTGTTCTTTTCCTCAGCAGAGAGAAGATGATGCGAGCTACCAGTGGAGACCAACAGAGCCAATGTGAATGAAATCCAACGCATGATGAAGGTTTCCCGATGAGGATGGGGAGGAGAGTGCTTCCACACCCTCAATCATGCAGGGATTTTGATGGGATCTCAAGAGGCGACTTCAGGATTCAAGAGTTCTCTCACAATCTCTTATTGAAATTCACCCGCATCGTATTTCGTCCAGAACTGTGCTGGAGGCATTTTGGATTCAAAGTCGAGACCGACTTCCTGTAGCGACGGCATGTTACGCACCATATCCAGACCCTTTTCAATCTTGGCAGGATTGAAGATCAAGCGGGTCAACGGCAACCCTTCCAACGGAGTGAGGTCGGTCACTTCGATGGCTTCCATATTAAGTCGTTGTAAAGTCGTCATTCCGGCCAGCGGTGCAAGGGAAGTGACTTTGGAACGCGCGATATCGACCGATTGCAGTTGTTTCCCTTTGAGAGGTGAGAGATCCGAGACATTTGTTCCCGGCACCCACAAAGTTTGCAAAGGCATTTCTTCGATTCCCTGAATCGATTCCACGGGAGCATCGAGCAGATTCAATTGCCTGAGTGGCAAACCGGAGAGCGGAGAAATATTGGTCACTTCGGTACTGCCGAGATAAAGAATCTTCAACGGCATGTCGGTGAGTGCTGCCAGTGAATCATCCGTGATATCGGTTTTTTCGAGATAAAGCTCTTCGAGGGGCATCCCTTCCAAGGGAGTCAAATCTTTTACAGAACAAAATGTGAGGTCCAGCATAATCAGTTCGAGACCTTTCAACGGCGAAAGATCTTTCACGTTGGTCTGGACCAGACGCACTTTGCGAATTTTGCCGCCAATTTTTTGAGCTTGACCGCGTTCGCCCACGCCGAGCTTTTCCATCAGTTCTTCGACGGACATCTCGCGGGTCATGTCTTTGGCAGGAGCTTCTAACACGGGAGGAGAATAGGAGTCGTCTTCCGTCGTGGAAGTCTCATCCTTGTCCGAACATCCCGTAAGAAACATGACTGCACACAGAGATAAACAGATGAAAGGTCGCATAATATTCTCGATGTATTTTGCTAACAGGTTGAGTTCAGACAGTTGAATTAGTTCGAACGAATCGAACAATCGGGCAATGCCGCTTTGAGTTTTTCAATGCCGTCGCTTGTCATTTGAGTTTGTGTCATCATCAGATTTTTCAGACTCGTCAGTTTTGAAAGACTGGTGATGGCCGCATCGGTCAATGGAGTCTCACTGACATTCAAATCGACAAGATTCGACAAGTTCGCAAGTTGCTCGGCTTGCTCATCTCCGAAGTTGGTTTGAGACACATTGAGGCTGGTCAATTTGTCAGAACTTGGTAACTCAGACAAAACTGAGCCAGTAATTCGTAAATCGCGGAGTGTGAGCCGTTGTAAGGCGGATGACGTTTTCAGAAATGCAACACCATGATCGGTAATCGATGAACACTGATAGACTGTCAGGTCACGAATTGGCAACGCGGCGAGCTTCGGCAATCCTTCATCGGTAATATCACAGTTATCGAGTGACAAGCCGGTGAGTTGCGTCATTTCAGACAAGATGCTGAGAGTCTCGTCATTGATCGACCCACCACCAATTTTCAGAGTTCGCAGCGTCTTTTTGTCGATCAATTTCTGAATCGTGGTGTTGGTCACATTGCGACAGTTTCGTAAATCGAGTTCACTCAACTCGGGCAAAGCCAACAGAATTTCGACACCTTCATCACTCAACTGTGTCACACCGCTTAAACGAACGGCTTTCAAAGCAGGCATTTCGGCCAAAGTTTGCATTGTTTGATCCGTCACCAATGGCGACAAGCGTAAATCAATGATCTTCAAGCTTTTGACATCCGCCAACATGGCGATGCCCGCATCGCTGATCAGTGTGTTCTTCATCGTGAGCGATGTCAGTCGCGGTAATTTTGCAATTGCTTCGGCGGCCTGATCCGTGACGCCGGGGCCTTCTACGGTTAAATTTTCCAGGTATTCCAGTTTGAGCAGTTCCTGCAATTGATAGTCGTCTACCCAACTGCGATTGCGGGCCGTATCGAAAACCGTCACCTGATCGTGAGCGTTCTTACGAATGTAGATCCCCACATCAGTAGCCATCTGGGTTGCTTCCGCAAGTTCTTCGTCTGTGAAGACGGAAGGCGTCGGTTCGGGTTCTGGTTCCGCAGGAGACTCCGGTGACTCGCTTTCATCTACGGCTGTGCTTCTAGTCTGGTCAGATTGATCGGGCGGAATAGAATCGCAGCCCGAGAGATTCGCGATCAGCAGCAAAGCTGTGATAAAGAGAACAGGGTATTTCAAAGTCGCCGACATCATGCCCTCAAAGATTAGTCACAATTGAAAAAAGGAAAGCGCGTGCCGAATTGATTCAGCACGCGCTCGAATTTTGATGATCTTCATCGTAAAGAATCAGACTTTGGCGAGTTCGTATCCTTCACGACGTTCGTAAGGATAATCTTGCCATTTGTTGGCGGCTTCATTACCAACGAACTTCCACTCTTGCGGATCCCATTTCAACGACTTGCCTCCCAGTTCTTCCGCATGTCGATAGGCAATGTTCCCAAGATGGCAGACCGCCACTGAGCGAGCACCGATTTCAATTGGGCAGTTCGGTTGCTTGCGACTTTTGACAGAGTTAATCCAGTCCTGGCGATGTCCACCGTGACTCCCACCCGGTGCTTTGTAGAGATGCACGTCACCATCTTTCAGTTTAATCTTGACGATCTCTTCTGGCGTGCTGGAGAGCTTTCCACGATTGACGAACAATTCTCCCTCTGAGCCAAAGAACGTGACACCACTCTTACCGCCGTGAAGAAGTTCGACACCGTTGTCGTAGATATATTTGAGGCCGTTTCCTCGCTTGGGGTCTTCCGGCGGGACAATTTCTACCGGTCCCGATTCATCCATACCGAGACCCCACTGGGCGATATCGAAATGATGCGCGCCCCAGTCGGTCATGCCACCGCCACCATAAGGTTGGAAGTTACGCCAAGACGGGAAATGATTGTGGACACCCCGTGGACTGAGAACGGAACTGTATTCTCGCATAGGAGCCGGTCCCAACCAGCGTTCCCAATCGAGTCCCGGTTCCATTTCTTCACCGGGCAGTTTGTCAGGAGACGGCGGTCCACCGACACCCACTTCCACGCGACTGATTTTGCCGAGGTATCCGTTTTGGATGAGTTCGCACGCATGACGGAAGTTTTCGCTGGCCCGTTGCTGGGAACCAGTCTGGAAAATGATCTCAGAATTCTTGACCGTGTCCATCACGATTTTTGCTTCGGCGAGATTATTTGTCAGGGGTTTTTCGGCATAAATATCTTTGCCGGCTTTCACCGCATCGCGAATCACCAACGCATGCCAATGGTCGGGAGTTGCGATGACGACCGCGTCGATATCATCGCGTGCCAAGAGATCACCGTAATCGTTGTAGGCATCGCAATCTTTGTTGCCATAAGCATCGTTGACTCGTTTCTGTGCTGCTTCTCGTCGATTCGTATCGACATCACAAACGGCGAGCACTTTCACTTCGGGCATTTTCAAAAAATGCGGCATATGGGAACCGTAGGCCATTTTTCCAACGCCGATGAATCCCAGAGTGATTTTATCGTTGGCGGCCGCATTCTCGGCATTTCCGAGAACTGATTTCGGAACGAACAAGGGCAGAGACATCGCACCGGCAGTGCCAGCCATAAAGGTACGCCGTGAAAGCGAAGATTTTTTCGTAGTCATGAAAGTGGCCTCGATCTCAGTGAGTGGTTGGACGTTCAATCTGAAGAGTTGATTCTTCATGGAGGACTCATCAGTCTACCAGAAATCTAATCGCTGAAACATCTGTTTTTTGCGGATCAGACAACTTTCACAACCGATCAGTTCCAATCAAAACCGATATCGAGTCCGATGACCGAGTGAGTTAACGCACCGATACTGATACGATCAACGCCACTCTCGGCCACTGCGCGAACCGTCTCTAAATTGATGCCTCCCGACGCCTCCAATAAAATTTCTGGAGACACCTCATCGCGGATGCCGACTGCTTCTCGCAACAAATCCGGTGACATGTTGTCGAGAAGGATGTAATCGGGCTTGGCTGGAAGAGCGGCTTTCAATTGATCGAGCGTGTCGACTTCCACTTCAATCGTGATTCCCTGATCCACTTTATTGCGAACTTCTTGAATAGCATCGGCGATTGTCCCCGCTCCACTGGTGTTCCAAGCTGCCAGATGATTGTCTTTGATCATCACGCCGTCGTAGAGACCCATCCGATGATTGGTTCCACCTCCTGCGCGGACGGCATATTTTTCCAGATTGCGAAATCCGGGCCAAGTTTTGCGAGTATCGAGAATGACGGCTTTCGTGTCGGCGACGAGATCGACGTATTGTTGAGTGAGTGTCGCTACACCAGAAAGTTGAGTGAGAAAATTGAGTGCGGTTCGCTCTCCTTTGAGTAGAGAGACGACCGGTCCTGCGACTGTTGCAATCACGGAACCCGGTTCGACTTCGGAACCGTCCGGCAATTGTTTCGTCCACACCACAGAATGGTCGAGTTGCTGAAACAGCATTTCTGCCACAGGCTGACCGGCAACGACTCCCTGCTGACGAGAAACGACTTTAATTGTTGCTTGAAGTTCAGGATCGATTAGATTTTCGGAGGTCAAATCGCCAACTTCTCGCAAATCCTCCGCGAGTGCCAGCGAAATCAGCATCGCGGCAGAACCACGGTCCGATTGATAAAATTGCAGTTGTGACATATTCACCTCAGAAACAGAATAAGGGTGAAATCTATTGTAGAGAACGAATCGCCCGGGTCGAGTCAGCCACCAATTGTCGGAAGGAGATCGATTGTCTACACTTTGAAGGTCTACTGACCTAATCACCCCAAGAGAAAATATGTTCGGCCAAGTCCCACACACGCAATACGACTTACATTTCCAAGTGCTGGGAATCCCGGTCCGCATTCATCCGGCATTTTTTGTGCTGTGTGCCATTATGGGGTTTTCGGAAGGCTGGGCGCGAGAGCTGCAAGTCAATGTGTTAATTCCAATACTTTTGTGGACAGGAATTGTATTGGTCTCGATACTGGTTCATGAACTGGGACATGCTTTGATGGCTCGAAACTTCGGCTGGCCACCCAACATCACACTTTATCATTTTGGCGGATTGGCTTCGTTTCAACCTTCTTACGGCTACACTCCGACTCGCAGCGTCTTAATTTCGCTGGCCGGGCCTGGGGCGGGGTTCATTCTATATGGGGTGGTCATTGCCGTGGAATATTTGATGGCGCAACAGGGGATCCGGCAGACCCCCATGATGTTTTATATCTTCTTGCAATTGAAATTTGTGAATTTGTGGTGGGGGCTCGTTAATTTACTTCCGGTGTACCCTCTCGATGGAGGGCAGGTGGCCCAACAGGTCTGCCAGCGCCTCGATCCTTATCGCGGCATGGCCAACACTTTCAAGCTGGGCATTATTGTTGGTGTTGGCGTTGCGATTGTCGCGTGGCAGAAAGCGGACGAAACCTACGTTGCCTTGATGTTTCTGCTTCTAGCCTTCAACAACTACCAGATGCTCGAACAGACTTCAGGGCGTCGTGGTCCCTGGTGACGACTCGGCTGATTTGCGCTCATCGTGTGTGATAATCGCCAGCTTATTGAGCGTGTTCTGCTCCAACATTAAGTGATGCTGATTGGGCTTGTCTGAGGTGAGTAGCTTGTCCTCGGGAAGTGTGACATCGTATTTTTGCTCGATGGCCATCACGAGGTTCACCAGCGCCATTTCATCCATCGGCGGGTTCAGTTCGCCCAAAGGCATTTCACTTTTTAACTGTTCCTCGGAAACATTCAATTGGGCCGCCAGAGTCGATCGAATGAAAGTGATTTCTTTCTGCGCATCAGAAATATTCGTGGGGCTTACGGGCTTCGAGGAATCGCAACCGGAGAACACCAACATCGATAACAACGCGATCAAAATCGTTTTCATCGGCTCACCTCGATTAGATAGAATCGATTCATGATCATTCTGACGCTGTTAGTCTTCTGAGAGTTCCCGCGATCTTCAAAAACCACAGAATTCAATTTGACCCTGATCGTACAATTATTGTGTCACATACGAATCGAATACACGGACCTGTTCCCAGTTTTCTTTATTCTCGGCAATAAAAGTCAGATGATCCTCAATTGTCTGGTAGGCATCATGGGCGTCTTTGTCTTCGAAGACCACATGTAAGGCCACCTGAAACGCCTGATCGTTTACGGGGCGCTGAAACTCTTCTCCCAAACGACCTGCGGCAAAGAAGACAACACCCGGATGATTTTTGAGATATTTGTGACAAGCATTGACCAAGCCGGTGATTTTTTCTTCCGACTGATCTTTAAGGGTAAAAAAGACATTATGTGATAATTGACTCATGAGTGCAGGCTTTCAACAGGATGATTGTGGTGAGAATTCCACGGTTTGTAAGTGACTTGATTTTGACAATCTCCGACAGCTTCGACAAGGGCAGCGGAATCCCACAGTTCTGACGGAAAACAGGTTGGAAATTGTGGGCGAAAACAAGGACACTGAATTTCATCAAATATTGTCCTTTTTCTCAGAATCTCAAACTGCCATGTCACACGATTCCTTCGATAAAATCCGTTCCCGATTACTGGCCGGCGAGGCGTTATTCTTTTTGCAAACACATGAAGAACAACGCTGGCTGAAATCGTTGCAGGGGATGTCGGTCGATTTAGGATATCAACTGATTGTCTGGAGCATCACCCAGGGAGGTCGTGGAGCCGTCGAAGTCTCTCCGCAAACTCCGCTCGAATTTTTGCAGGAAATCGATAAGCTCCCCGAGAAGAGTTGGATTGTTCTGAAAGATTTTCATCCGTATCTGAACGATCCCAAAGTCATTCGACGCTTGCGCGATCTTGCCGAAAGTCTGTCACGAAAACATCAAAGCCTATTACTGATGGGGCCGACCGGGCAGATCCCGCTGGAGTTGACGCGCGTCTCCACTCATATGACATTGCCGCTCCCTTCGCTGTCTGACCTGATCGAAGAACTCCATAACGTCGTGCGGGAGTTGCATCTGTCCGGCAGCGAATTGAATCCCACTCCCGAGCAATGTGAAAAGCTTGCCAAGACGGTTCTCGGTTTGACGGCACAAGAAGCACGCCGTGCGTTTCACTTTACGTTACATGTTGCCGATGAAGTCAACGACGAAGTGTATGCGGCGTTAGTTTCTGAAAAGCGACAGATGGTCCAAGGCTCCGATCTGCTCGAATTTTATGACCTGGAAGAAAACGCCAACGAGATCGGTGGCTTGACCGGACTGAAAGACTGGTTGATTCAACGCTCAGATGCGTTTACATCGAGTGCAGGAGAGCAGGGGACTCCGACGCCGAAAGGTGTGTTTCTCGTGGGAGTACAGGGTTGCGGAAAAAGTTTGACCGCCCGCGTAACCGCCCAGATGTTGCACTTCCCTCTGATTCGTCTGGAGACCTCGGCGTTACTCAGTTCAGATCGTGGAGGCTCTGAGAAGAACTTGCGTGATGTGTTGAAACTGGTCGAGACAATTGCTCCGGTGGTGTTATGGATCGATGAAATTGACAAGGCGTTTGCCGGTTTTGAAGATGAAGCGGCTGGCGACGCCACCATGTCACGCTTAGTAGGAACCTTTCTGACGTGGATGGAAGAGCATCGGTCACAGGTGTTTGTTGTGGCCACCGCGAACTCGGTCCAAAAACTGCCTCCCGAATTACTTCGTCGCGGGCGCTTCGATGAACTCTTCTTTGTGGACCTGCCGAACTTTGAAGAACGCAAAGAAATCCTCGGCGTCCATCTGAGCAAACGAGGTTGGGATGCAGAGAAGTTTGATCTCGAACGTCTTTCGGAATCAATGGACGGCTACAGCGGAGCGGAAATCGAACAGATTGTCAGTTCGGCCTTACTCGAATCATATGCGCAAAAAAACGTCCTCTCTGAAGATGATATTATCAAGCAACAGGAATTGACGATCCCGCTGTCTCGCACAAAAGAAGACGAACTATTCGCTTTGAGGGAATGGGCTCAAGAACGCTGCCGACCGGCGACTCCTGATAGCATGGTGGCCCAGATGCTCGAATCGGAAGACCGTCACGGGGAGCTGAAACAGGAAGGCCCTTCAGACGAAGCCCGTGATCGTTGGAAGCAACTCGCCGAACGTGGGCAACTGAATGCCGCCGTCATTGAATATGTGCGTCCGAGAACGGCCGTCGACTTATTGTCTTTGCAACGAGACTTGGCCGACTATTTAGAGGTCGAAGGAGAAGAAGGGCTTGCGCTTCGAGCTTCACCAAATTGCGTCATCTTTTCGGGCTGCAATCGATCATTTTGCGAAGTTCTCATCGGATTGATCGAAAAACGGCGTCTCTATCTGCAACCCGCGAAAGCCGAAATGTACGACGCCGATCAACTTCCGTTTAAATTGCCAACGCAAATCGGATTACCCGAAGAGAAACCGAAACGACCATTTTGGGTGCCGGTCATGTTACAAGTCTCCCCTCCGGCAGAGCCTGACGAACGTTTGCTGCGAATTGCCCGTATCAAATTGAATAGCGGTAAAGCGGCTGCAAAATCGTCGTAAATTGAGAAAGCACGGCGAATCGGGAGATTGAAATCAAAAACTCTATACGCGACTCGTCATGAAATCGGCAGTTCGCCTTGCCCCTGTTCAGGTTCGAGGGATAGGATAGAAACACACTCGCCCCTCTTTTTTTTGCGGTTAACGGATGGAACCATGATGTCTCGTATGACTCATTTTACCTCTCTCGGGATCGTATTGATCGCGTCGTTGATTGTCTCGTCGTTCGTTCAGGCAGATGAAGGAGACGATCTCTACAATTTGTCGCTCGGTCTCATCAGACAGGAACGCTACGAGACGGCTGCCGAAACACTCGAAAAACTGGTCACGCAGTTCCCCAAACATTCTCGAACCGAATTGGCCAGATTTCGTCTCGGCGTCATCAATTTGACTCTCAAAAAATACGAACCCGCTCGAAAGCATCTGCGCACATTTGCCACCAACAACCCTGATAGCAAAAATCTGCCGGAAGCACTCTATCACGTCGGATACAGTAGTTTTCAATTAGGAGACATGAAAGCTGCCGAGCAGGAGTTCAATACGTTTCACAAACAGTTTCCCGATCATGCCTCGCGCGAAAAATCGCTGGCCTTTCTCGGCTATGCACAACTTCAAAACAAAAAACCAGCCGAGGCGTTGGCCAGCTTTGCGGCTTCTCTGAAAGCCTTTCCTCAGGGAGAAATGCGTGAGGATGTTTTGTGGGGGCAAGCCAATGCATATGTTGCGACGGGAAAAACAAAGGAAGCCATTGCCGGTTATCGCCAAATCGCCGAAAACCCCACCGGACTGAGAATTGATCAGGCCTTGATGAAGCTCGGGCAACTCTATTACGAACAATCCCAGTTTTCAGAGTCGGCCACTGAATACGCTCGCTTGGCAAAAGAGTTCCCGAAAAGCAGCCTCGCGGGGACAGCCCGCATGAACGCCGGCTATGCCTATTTTCAAGGGAAGCAATACGAACAGGCGACAGAACAGTTTTCTGAGACTGCAAAAGCCGGGGTACAACGGCCCATGGCTCTCTATTGGCAAGGACTGAGCGAGAAAGCACTCGAAGACTTCGCCGCTGCTGCCAAATCATTCGAAGAAGCCGTGAAGGGGGTCGGCAATGTTCCCGCTGCCGCACCGTTGCTTTTCCAGTGGGCCGATGCACAACTGAAATTGGGCAACTACGAACAAGCACGGGAACAGTTTCTCGCCTCACAACGGGTAGATCCCAAAGCCGCCACTGCAGATGACAGTCTCTATCTTGCGGCAGAGTCTGCGTTGTTGCTTGCCGATCTTGATTCGGCCACGTCACTCTTGAATCGGATGGACAAGGAATATCCTGAAAGCGGACTCTCCGGTTATCAGAAACTGTTAGGCGGTCAGATCAATGTCCGCCAGGGATCAAAGGAAGATCTCAAACGGGCAGAAGAAATCTTCCGCGAGTTACTCAATCATCCTACTGAATCTTTAGCCCGACTCAGTCGTTATCATCTCGCCCGCGCTCTCGAAAAACAGGATCGCTGCCCGGAGGCCATCAAAGAACTAAAACCGTTGTTGGATCAACTCACACCTGAATCCTCATCAGAGCTGTTCGAGAGTTACTTAATCGCTGCTGAATGTCATCGACGACTGGCTATGACTGCACACCTTGAAGCGCGCCCATTACGAAAGCAATTGGAACTGATTGAGACGCTGCCGAATGAAGATTCAGGGGCAGAACTGAAGCAGCGGATCAAACAACTCTCTCAAACCGCCACCGCCGAAGCGAAAGAATCGCTTGCGGCACTGGAACGATTTCTGAAATTAAAACCCTCGCGCGAGGGTTTTGCCGATGTGTTGCAAATCCAGGCCATTTGCGCCGCCTTGACGGGCGACGATGCCAAAACTTCTGCTGCTCTGGCACAATTGAGTGACGGAGCCGCAGAACCGGCCTTGGCAGCCAAGCTCTACTTTGAAACCGCCGAAATTTCTTACGATGTGGGAAAATACTCGCGTGCCGCTAATCAGTACGAAAAACTCGCCACTCTTGAGCCGAAAGAGACTTGGCGTGCCGTTGCGTTATCGGGACTCGGTTGGAGTCTCTATCAACAGAAGCAATTTCTGGAGGCTGCTGACGTCTTTGAAACGATCGTGACGGAAACTGCACGCCACGAATTGGCACCGGAAGCCGCATTTATGCAGGCCGAATCATTGCGAAAAGGTGAGAAAACCTTAGGCGCACAGAAACAGTTTGCCAAAACCTTCGAGATGTTTGCACCGACAGAACCCGTTGATATGACGGCACTCTCAGGACCAGCCATCTACGCCCGACGCGGAGGGCTCGAGTCCGCCCGAACTCTCAAGGCAATGAAGAAAATTCCCGAAGCCGATCTTGCTTATCAACTTGTGATCGAACGGTTTCCCAACGTACCCGCGCTCGACCGGTTGTTAAGCGAATGGGCCGTCATGAACGCCAACGCCAATCGCTTTGAACGCTCAGACACGATCTTTCAACGACTCCTCAAAGAAAACCCCAGCAGCATGTACGCAGCCAATGCGAGACTCTCACTGGCAGAATCTGCGATCCTCTCGGGAGACTCTGCCAATGCCCGCGTTCAATTGCAAACATTGGCCCAGAACACTGAAACGGATGCCTCTCTTTTGAAAAGGGCGTTGGGGCATCTCATTCGCATCGAGATCACGGCAGGAAATTGGGAGTCCGTGAATCAACTCGGCGAACAATTTCAAACTCGTTACCCGGACGATGATTTCCGCAACGATGCTGACTTTTATCGTGCAGAGGCATTGTTGAATCAGGATAAGCCGACCGAAGCGGGTAAAGTTCTGGAAACCCTGTTCGGGAAAAGAAACCAACCCGACATCAAACAGGCATCCTGGTTTCCACGATTGTGGGTCTTGCAAGCTGAAGTGGCGATTCGACAAAAGAAATACGACCGCGTCTTCCAACTTGCCGAGGAAATGAATCGCGTTGCAGAGACCAAGCCGTTCCGTTATCAGATGCAGGAAATCATGGGCCGCGCCCATAAAAATAAAGCACAATTTGCAGACGCGATTGTCGCCTTCGAGAATGTCACCAAAGACGAGTTTGGCGAAAAGACACAAACAGCCGCAAAATGCCAGTTCCTCATTGGTGAAACATTACTGCTGCAAAAGAAATACAAACCGGCGTTGGAAGCCTATTTGAAAGTCTACCTGCTCTATCAGTTTCCGCAGTGGCAAGCCCCGGCACTCTATCAGGCCGGCCAGTGTGATGAAGCACTCGAACAATGGCAGAAAGCGCTCACCTCTTACGAAGATTTGCTACGAGACTTCCCTGAGACTTCCTACGCCTCCCAAGCCAAACAACGCATTGACGACGTGAAACGAAAAGTGAAGTGAGGAGTTGAAGTTAGCTTGCCTAAAACTTTCGTCCTAATTGCCGATAATGCGCTTTCTGGACGGGGACCAATTCTTTCAGCACCGATTGCAATACTTCTGAGGGAGACCCCATCGCGTTGATCTGGGATATCAATTCGCTCGGATAAGAATCCAGCACGGGTGCCGTCTGTTCGTGGAATACCTCGTATCGTTGTCGGATGATTGATTCGTTGGCATCGTCGACCCGATTTTCTCGAATGGCACGCCTGCGGATACGATGGATCATTGCCTCCTCATCTTCACAGACCAGATAAAGAATGCGACGGACATTGATATGCTCTTTCACAAGTTCGACTTGCTCAAGTGTTCTCGGCAACCCGTCGAGAATGAGAATGTCTTCGTGCGGTTTGTAATTCGACAGCGCAACCTGTCCTTCGAGAGACTTTCTCCAAATTTTGATAGTTAGTTCATCCGGGACAAATTTCCCTTGAGACGTCGTTTCGTAAACAGTCTTTCCTTCAGGAGAATGAATGTCGAGAGAACGAAAAACTTCTCCGCAAGACAGATGAAAGAAGCCGGGGATATGGCCCAGAATGTTCCCCTGAGTTCCTTTACCAGCTCCTGGAGCGCCGAACAGTAAAACGGTTTGATATTGATCGTTGGCAGACATGTGCTTTCCCGCTGACGACAAGACTTGTTGTGGTCACACACTGTAGCGGGAACTGACTGAAGCCAGCAAAGATATTTACAAAAAAACGCCTCCCACAAAATGGAAGGCGTTTTGGTTTGCTTGAACTTGTTCTCTCGAACTTAGCGAGACATCAATGCCACCACTTGACCGACATCCACTGGCAGTGAGACATCTTCGTAGCTGGGCAATGTTTGCACCCGAGCTTCGAGCGAAGCGCCATCGAAATCAATCCAACCAGTCTGTTCGCTGGAGACTTCTTCTTTGAGTTCTTTATATAAGTTGATCAGATTGGGACGATTTTTGACGGTGATCAAATCGCCTGCTTTCACCAGATAGGATGCACGATCCATCTTTTTGCCATTCACGAGAAAATGACCGTGTGCGATTCCCTGACGAGCTTGTGGACGAGTTTTGCAGTAACCCGCACGACGCACGACATTATCGAGCCGACGTTCGCATAGGATCAGCAATTGCTCACCGGTGTTGCCCTTCAAACGGCGGGCTTTATCAAAGTACTTACGAAGCACTTTTTGTCGCAATCCGTAATAGAATTTGATTTTCTGTTTCTCGACCAATGCGGTCCCGTAGACAGATAACTTCCGGCGTCGGGTATGTTGCCCTGGAGGAGAGTCGCGATTTT
This sequence comes from Planctomycetota bacterium, assembly GCA_030836185.1. GTDB lineage: Bacteria > Planctomycetota > Planctomycetia > Planctomycetales > Planctomycetaceae > JABURQ01. The sequence goes on along the minus strand of JAURQH010000056.1, from coordinate 20,017 downwards.
CGAGTGCTTTCACAGCACCAGCATTTTCAAAAACGATCGCACCAATACGGCGATTGATGCGTCCTTTTGGTCCGGTATACCGACCCATTGAGGAACCTCTTTTAACGTCAAATAAGTGGTTTTAGTCTATAAACGAATCGAAAAGGATAAACGTGTCATGTCGGTAATGCAAGCGAGAGGCCCTTCGTAAGCAAAGACTTTCCCTGACCGCATTGTTCTGTCTCTAAGATCTTGATCGCTTTAAGGATCAGGTCGCCTCTTTTGAGATGCTGTCAGAGGAAAAACTCACTTCAACCAATGTCGTAACTCCATTCATAGTCGAAGGATGGAATCCTTTACGAATGAGAAACCGCCAGACAAGGTTCCCTTCGAGAACCCCCAATCCTTCTTCGACTGTTGGAAGAAAGGTTTCCACTTCTTCACCCGGGGTGAGAGGCCGAGCAATAAAACCCTTGATGTCAAATTCGCTGGTTGGCGGATGATTGTACATCAGAACCCGATTTTCCCGGTTCCCGAGATTGCTCGCTTTACAGACCCAACTGTTGGCATAAACTCGATCATAATCTTTGGGATCGTGTTCGCGTAGCGCAAGAAGGTCTGTGTCGAGTGGAGCAAAAACTTGATCATCAGAGACGTTCTTGATCTTCAATTTCAACTTGTAGACAGGGCGTGTCGGAGGAACGTCATTACCTAATGCCCCCTGAAAATGCTCAAATTCTAAAGAACCTCGAACGACTCCCAAAGGTGTCACCTCGATATTACCGAATCGCTGAGTTTCTCCGATTTGCAGGGTGTGTCCCGGTGCAAGACTCGCATTCTCACGAATCAAGCGAAACTCTCCTTCTTCCGCCGGAGCAATATCGGGCAAGCTTTCCAGTTGATGGGGCTTGGCCTGAAAGAAACTGAAAAACAGGTACAGAAACGCAATCGTGATCAAAATCGAGTAACTGACCAGAATTTGAAACACTTTGGGGGAGGGTCCTCGGGATCGTCGCGAATACCCACCCGTATCACTGATTGGCTTTTCTCCAACGGGCTCTGTCGTCGATTCTTCGTTCGTTTCTTCCTCAACCTCTTCCTCAACGGCAGCCACTTCTTGATCGGTTTCCGAATCAGTGGCTTCAACGGTTTCATCAACCTCCGCTTCCTGATCGTCTGATGCCTCTGATGTATCCAGAGAAAACCCAGGAGCATCAGCCACTTCAGTTGCTGGAGTCTCGTCGGTGGGATCAACTTCTTCTGAGGGTGCTTCTTCTGTCTTTGATTCTTCGGGAGCGGCTGTCTCACTGGCGACGGGATCCGCAAAATTAAAGCTCGGAGCTTCTTCTTCCGCTGATGCAGATTCTTGCGTGGGGGCTTCTCCTGCCTTTGTCTCTTCAGTGGTGGTTGTCTCGCTGACAACAGGATCCGTAAAATTGAAGTTCGGAGCTTCTTCTTCCGTCGCTGCGGTTTCATCCGTTGATGCAGACTCAGGCGCGCCCTGATTGAGAAAATCAAAATTGGGAGGCTCGATGGCTTGCACGGTATTTTCTGCCGATGCTTCTTCGTCAGCGGTTTCAGCTTCTTCTTTCGTCAAAATTGCGGAGGCAACTCCACTATCACTGCCATTCTCCGTTTGCTCGACGTTGGCACTGTCTGTGAAATTGAAGTCAAAGGCTTGTTGCTCGTCTGTGGTTTCAGATGTTTCCGACTGCGTGACATCTTCCTGAACTTCTTCTTCTACGAGTTCTGCAACATCCTCGGCATTCAGAATCAAGACCGTCTCGCAATGTGGGCAGGCAACTTCGACACCCAGATCCTCAATCAGAATCTGTTCGCTGCACTCTCCGCACTCGACTTCATAAGACATAGCATACTCCGGGGATCACACTGCCCGTATGCGAACAGGTTTCAAATAAGCGTAAGATAAAGAACCAGTCTGATCACTCCCCTTGAGAAGCGATCTGTTCCCAATCAATTGTGTCCTGAGAGCCGGGCTGTCGCAACATCTTTGATGCATCAAATTCCACCAATGACAAAATCGGAACATCGGTCAATCTGGCGAGTTCTGCTGGATTTGTTTGTTCAGCAATCGATCCCGATGGTGCGCAATGCTCGTTCAAAATGATCCCTGCGAGCGGTAAATGCCGAGAACGAACAGCTTCAACAGTCAATAAAGTATGATTCAAGGCTCCCAATCCGCGCGGAGCGACAATCACCACGGGCCAGCCGCAATCTTGCGCAAAGTCAGCCACCAAAGACGTTTTCGTTAAGGGGCAAAGCCAGCCTCCCACTCCTTCGACCAGCAATAAATCAACATGGTCCTGCCACCAGTCGTGAGCAGATTTGAGAAGCGATGAACTCACTTCCCGGTTCTCTAATCGGGCGGCCACTGGTGGAGCAGCCGGAAGAGTAAAGCATTGCGGACAGATGTTCTCTCGCTCAAAGAATCCTCCGAGAGCCTGATAGTGAGCTTCCACGTCATGCCAGGAGGAATTTCCGTGTTCGTCAACTTCTGCTCCCGAACATGCGGGTTTATAGACCCCGACCGATTTTCCCTCGGCACAAAGTTGGCGTGCGATGGCAGACGTGACATAGGTCTTGCCGACATCGGTATCAGTGCCTGTGATGAAGAGTCCGCGCATGATGAGTTGCGATGGGAATGGGGGAGTGAACTGGTTCCACGTCGAAACGCCCCTTCCCGAAACTCGGATTCAGGCGGCTTCAACATCTCCTCCACGATAGCCGGGAGCGACCCGTTTTGTCTCGTGATAGGTATCAATTTGGTCGCCCCATTGTGTCCAACCGGGGCGTTTTTCGCGAGCGAACAGTTCCAGATAAGGCCCCGGACTACAATCTTCGATCAAATTGTAGAACTCATCCGGCTTGCGCGAGTGTTCCCGTTTGCGACTCGAAAGAAGATTGACCTGAGATCGTCCCGGTTGCAAAGTTCGCAGGCGTCCTTTGAGACCAAACAGTAAAACTTCAGTCACGTTGCGGAAATAGAATCCCACGCCGCGTCCATCCGGGCCACCATCTTTGCGGATTTTGTACCAGATCAAATTCGATTTGTATTTGAATCCCCAAGCATCCAGGACTCGCAGACCATCTGGAAGTAACGCATTCGGTACCCACATATAAAGATGGGCGTTTTCTTCCGTGTGAGCGGCAACTGGCATGTCGCAGATATCATCGAGTGACATTGTCTCATAGCGTTTCAAGCGACGGTGCTCGGGAGCCACTTTCCCTGTGCGGTTTTGAAACTGCCACGGAGGGTCGGCGTAAATGGTTTGGAATTTCTTTTTCAGTCCGGGAAGTCGAGCATCCATGCTGACAGGCCTTTTTCAACAAAAATGGGATTTGCGAGACTCAGAAATCGAATTCGAACATTGTTCCATAGGTATTCGCAACAGGATCGGTCCAGGGAAACATTCGAATGCGGGAATCGTTCCGCAGTTCTTTTCCAGCGACTGATTTGGCAATCGCGTATCCTAACACTGCACCAAACACGACGTCGGAAAGATCATGATCGCGCTCATCAATACGGCTCCAACCGATCAAGGAAGCCGTCAGGTAAGCAGGAATTCCTGCACGCGGACCATAATATTCTTCGACAGTGGCGGCGATGGCGAATGAGAGCGAGACGTGTGCTGAGGGGAATCCATATTCGCCATCGTTCCAGCTATCACTGGGACGATCTGTATTTGTAGCCGCTTTAATCGCCAAGGTACTCAAGCCGGTTAAAGCGTAAGAGCGAATAAGCAATCGGATAAAGTCCATCAACTCCGAATCACGTGAGTGCCAAGCATAGCCATACAATAACCCGATTCCCGCAACTTGAACCTCAGCATTACCCATGACACCCAGAGTTTCGCTGAATTTCCCCCAGCGCTTTGGATGCTCGCGAGTGTATTCACGGACGTCACCATCGACAGAACCACGCATTCCCAAAGCCAGACCAAGGCCGGCACTGGTGAAAAGAATGTTGTCTGGTTGCCAGAAATTCGTAAAATCGTCATCGAGGTTATGGAACAACGTGACGGAATCATTCGCAAGGAACTCCCAAGGCGTGAGACACTCATCAAAACGACTCAATGATAGTTGATTACATTGACAGCACTGTGAACAAACAGGGCGTTCGATGACACCACAATCAGAAGTCACAGAACAAGGTTGTTCACACTCTGAGATGAGGTTGCTCGAAACCGGCATCACTCTGTCGAGTTCAGAAACTTGCGATGCCGAAGCCGATTCACGATGAGTCGTGATCGGTTGGAATTGAGAATCAACTGTCTCGGTCGTACTTGAAAATAAGACTTCGGGATGATCGATGGTCGTCATCATTTCAGAGGGCGACTGAGTCGTTCGCCACTCACCAGTCGCAGAGAATGGGAATAACGATAAACTTCCCAGCACCACACTGACCAACAAGCATCGTGCGTACTTCGAGCCAGCGGAGACCATTATCAATGGCTTCCGATCCCTCTCAGACATCCATGTCTTCACGACTTGACTCATACAGTCTCTGCAGAGAGCTTAGTTCCACGATGATTACAATTGGCGTAAAGCCTTATGACACAATTACTTCATCGGAATATTGAAGACCGACAATTGAGGCGAAGTCAAAGAGACGGAACGTGTTAGTAGAATTTGCACAGCCTTGGCTTGTCTTGGTGATTTAGCGAAAGATTGCTGATTGTGACGAGAGCGACCCCTTTCGGGTTAGTTGATTTGACGACAGGATCAAATGAAACGACATCAATTTGATGAATTCCGGTGCCCTAAGTAGAAGAGAGGCTTACAATTCCGGTATGCTTGGTGCATGCTTTAGTCACTGAATCCAAGCAGCTTCATCGGGATTTCTTCAAACCACGTTCGCCTTGAAAATCATCATTAAGGGATTATCAGAGTGGCTAATCAGCATTTTGCCAAAATTCAGGAACTGCATGAAAACATCGGAAAAGTGCTGTTGGGTAAGCCCGAAGCCATCCGAAGTTCACTTGTTGCGTTGTTCGGTGGTGGTCATTTGTTGGTAGAAGATGCGCCCGGCGTGGGCAAAACATCGCTCGCAAAAGCCATCGCCAAATCTCTCTCCTGTGATTTTACACGCCTCCAATTCACTCCCGACATGCTTCCCAGCGACATTTTAGGAGCGAGTATTTTCCTCCCTAATAAGGGAGAGTTTGAGTTTCGAGAAGGCCCCGTCTTTACCAACATTCTGTTAGCCGATGAAATTAACCGGACAACACCCAGAACCCAGAGTGCTTTGTTGGAAGCAATGAACGAGGGACAAGTCTCGATTGAAGGGACGACCCATCAACTTGCTCCTCCATTCTTTGTTCTCGCGACACAAAACCCGTTTGAGTTTGAGGGAACTTATCCGTTACCGGAAAATCAACTCGACCGATTCATGCTGAGAATCGAAGTTGGCTATCCCGACCGGGAATTCGAGAAACAAGCGCTCAATCAACATCGAGCCGGCGAACCCGTCGATACTCTCGAACCGGTGATGACGGGAGAAGAATTGATTTCCATTCAAAAAGACGTGCGAAACATCAAAGTCGAGGATTCCATCAACGACTATCTGTTAGACATTGTGACGGCAACTCGCGAGCACCCTGATTTGGAAGTGGGAGTCAGTACTCGTGGTGCTTTAACCTTTTATCGGGCGCTGCAAAGTCGAGCGATGGTCGCCGGGCGTGACTACGTGATTCCCGACGATGTCAAAAAACTTTCGACAGAAGTTCTCGCTCACCGTGTCCAATGCCGTTCCGTCCTTCGCGAAAGTCAACGACAACGAGCGGTCACAATTTTAGAACAAATCCTGCAACAAACGGCAGTTCCCGATTAAAACCAAATCATCATCCAAGGCGTTAATTGAGAACACTGTTGTAGAAGACTGTAAGACGCATCACAGACCGGGACGGGACACATCCGGTATTATCCAGGAAGAACCGAATGATCGGTGAATCGTCCTGATGAAGGAGTCTTTTTATGTTGATCAATGCTTGTGCAAAATATCGCCTTCCCTTGGTGATTCTCAGTTCGGTTTTCAGTCTGCTGACGGCTGTCTGTCTGGCCGAAGATCCTTCGCCCAAAATCGTCTCCAATCGTTTGGCGGATGAATCGAGCCCTTACCTGCTTCTGCATGCTCATAACCCCGTGAACTGGTATCCCTGGGGGCCAGAGGCATTTGAAGCCGCCAAGAAAGAGAATAAGCCGATCTTTCTTTCGATAGGCTATAGCAGTTGCTATTGGTGTCACGTGATGGAACGGTTGGTCTTTGAAAACAAAGAGATTGCCGCCGCGATGAACGAACAGTTCATCAACATTAAAGTGGATCGCGAAGAGCGTCCCGATGTCGACGACATCTACATGACCTCTCTGATTGTCTACAACCAATTGATCGGATCTCCCGGCGGTGGGGGCTGGCCACTCTCGATCTTTTTAACACCCGACGGAAAACCCTTCGCGGGCGGAACTTACTTTCCACCCGCTGATACCGAAGATGGTCGAACAGGGTTTCCGACGGTCATGGAAAGAGTCTCGGGATTGTGGCAGGCCAATGAAAAATCGATTCGTGATAACGCCAATGTCGTAACGAACGTCGTCAAGCGGCAGATGACACCGATGCTCGATCTGGGCACCGTCACACTGAAAGAATCAAACATTGACCGCAGCATCCAGGCTCTTAAAGAGAGTTATGATCCTGAGTATGGTGGAATCGATTTCGATGCGGCACGTCCCGATGGACCGAAGTTCCCCACACCATCGAAGTTGTCGTTATTGATGCATGCCGCGAGTGTGGATCAAGACGACGAAGCCCAACAAATGGTTCTCAAAACCTTGACCGAGATTGCGCAAGGTGGAATCCGAGATCATTTAGAAGGTGGCTTTCATCGCTACAGCACCGACCGCGAATGGCTGGTCCCTCACTTTGAGAAGATGCTGTATGACCAAGCACAATTGGTCCCCATGTATCTCTCCGCCTGGGAGCTAACCAAAGATCGACTTTACAAAGATGCGGCGGTCGAAACGCTGGAATTTGTACTCACAAAAATGACCGACAAAACCGGAGGTTTTTACTCGGCCATCGATGCCGAGACCGATTCGGTCGAGGGCAAACATTATGTCTGGTCAAAAGTAGAGATCGCTGAAGCACTTGGAAAAGATTCAGCGGAACAGTTTTTTGCCGTTTATGGTCTGAACAATCCAAATCCGTTTGAGCATGGCTATGTGCTTCACTTGTCACAATCGATCAAGGAAAGTGCCGAGCAATTGGGACAGACAGAATCAGATCTGCGTAATAATCTGGAGACATGGAAGCAGCGGCTTCTGGCCATTCGCAACAAGCGCGAACAACCACTGCTCGATGACAAAGTTCTGGTAAGCTGGAACGCATTGATGATCGAAGCGTTTGCCGAAGCGGGTCGGGTATTGAACGAACCTCGATATACGGCGGCCGCAGTGAAAGCGGCTGAATTCATTCAGCAGAATATGGTTGACGAGGAAGGGCATCTGCTACGAACAGCACGCGAGGGAAAAGCCAAGCTGAATGCTTATCTCGACGATTATGCCTTTTATGTATCAGCACTGCTGGAGCTTTATCATTCGACCAATGACGATCAATGGCTGGCATCCGCTCGAACCTGGAACGACCGACAGCTTGATCGGTTTTGGGACGAGACTTCTAAAGCGTTTTTCTTTACGTCTCACGATCACGAAAAATTGATCGCCAAATCAAAATCTGCGTACGATGCGGTGATCCCATCTGGCAATAGCGTTTCGGCAATCAATCTTTTAGAACTATCGCGTTTGACGGGTGAACCCAAATATCGCCAGCGTGCCGAAGAAACGTTGAAAGTTTTCGCACCGATCTATGACCGTAGCCCGCGCAGCTTGAGCATTTTGAGCTTGGCGATGTCCAAGTATTTTTTGAAAGAAGAGACAAATACCTCTGGAGCGATTGATCAAAAAGTGCTGACAACAGGACATGCCCTAATGCCTGTCGCGTTTCAGGGAAAGAAGCATGTCATCACATTTAAGCCTTATTTAAACGTGAAAAAATTACCTCCCGGCCAAACAGCACTCGTCGCCATTGTGATCAATGTTGAAAAAGGTTGGCACATCAATACGAATCCTGCTCAGCCTGACTTTTTTATTCCGACCGAATTCAAAATTGAATCGGATGATGGCATCACTCTGAAAGCGGCCAAATATCCCAAAGGAAAGACCTTTGAACTGGAAGGGTTTGACGATCCTCTCATGGTTTACGAAGGGCAGGTCGTCGTTTATGGGCAAATTGCCATCCCCAAAAGTTTGGCGGGCAAATCGGTGAAGGTCCGCATGGATGTGAAATATCAGGCCTGTAACGACAAGATGTGCAAGCCACCCGCGACCACCGGAGGAACGCTCACTCTGGAGGTTGCCAAGTCGGGAGAGCCGATTGAATCGGCCAACGAAAAGTATTTCCCCAAAAGTCGCTGAAATTCTGTTGAGGAGAAGTGAATGGGATCGCAAGATCGCCCCTATCGTGAGCGTCATGGAGTGAAGACCAAGATTATCGCAACTGTCGGGCCGGCGGTGGAATCACTCGACATGCTGCGCTCTCTGGTCGAAGCGGGCGTCGATATTTTTCGACTCAACTTTGCGCACGGATCTCACGAATGGTTGGCAACAGTCGTCGCTCGCATTCGTAATATCAGTGAAGAATTACAGCAACCATTGGCCCTTCTGGGTGATCTTTCCGGTCCAAAAATCAGGTTGGGTGAACTGGCTGATGATGAGATTTACTGTCGCGAAGGAGAAGTATTCACCTTTGTTGAAAAGGCGGAAGCTGGTCCGCAAGAACTGACATCGACTTATGATCGTCTGATCGACGATCTTTCAGTCGGCGATTCTGTCTTGCTGGCCGATGGTACGGTGCGAATGGTGGTCACCGAAAAATCAGAGAGTGCTCGACAAGTGGTTTCCCGTGTGGCAGAAGGGGGACCGTTACGATCTCGTCAAGGGATCAATCTTCCCGGCGTCAAACTTTCGACACCCAGCCTGACCGACAAAGATCTCGAAGACCTGGAATGGGCACTTAAACAGGAACTGGATTTTCTAGGACTCAGCTTTGTACGCACGGCCGATGACGTTAAACAGTTAAAGGACCGTATCAAGGCCGCAGACACCCATCATAAACCACAGGTTGTCGCGAAAATTGAAAAGTTGGAAGCCGTCGATGCCTTGGAAGAAATCCTCGATCACACCGATGCCGTTATGGTGGCGCGCGGTGATCTCGGAGTCGAGGCCGACATTGTCAAAGTCCCAACTTTACAGAAGCAGATCATCAAGCTGTGTAATCAACATCGCATTCCCGTGATCACCGCAACACAGATGCTCGACAGCATGCAGCAGAACGAACGGCCGACGCGAGCCGAAGCGAGCGATGTTGCCAATGCGATTCTTGATGGAACTGATGCCATCATGCTTTCCGGGGAGTCAGCCATCGGCAAATATCCGGTCGAAGCCGTTTCCACGATGAGTCGAATTGCGCGGGAAGTCGAACGACATGTCACCATGCAGAAGTTTGGGGATACCCTCAGTGAAGAACGGACCCGCGCACGACTTGTGACCGAAGGTGTGACATTGGCGGCATCAACAGCCGCCGAACATTTGAACGCCGATTTGATGGTCGTCGCGACTCATAGCGGGAAAACCGCAATGGCAATCTCCAAACAACGCAGTCCCGTGACGCTGTTAGCACTCACCGATCAAGTTGATACTTCGCGACGTATGTGCCTCTATTGGGGAGTGGCCCCTTTGATGACCCATGTTGTCGAAGAATCCCCCGAACAATTACTGAACTTTGTGGTCGAATGGGGCAAAGCCAACCAGTTATTGCAATCGGGAAGCCGCATTGTGTTGATTGGCTCGACCAAATGGTCGGCACAAGGCCACGACATGATGCTGGTACACGCGGTGAAGTGAGGTATCGCACTCATATTCTGGAAGCTCATGACACACTCTCGCATCCAACAATTTGAGAGAGCACTTTCCGAACAAAATCGGCGACTGACGCGCGAACGTCGATTAGTTGCCGAGTTCGCATTTCAGGCACAATGCCCCATCACTCCAAACAAACTCTATGATCAAATCATTTCTCAACACAAGCACGTTTCACGATCTGAAGTTTATCGAACTCTATCATGGCGACATGAAGCGGGATTAGTGAGGACAGATCACAATTTTGAGAACCCGAGTTAGCTTCTTATTTGTAATATCGAATCTCTCCACTGGATTCTTCAGTTTCTGCTGGCACTCCACGGCGTGCGGTGTTTCAATCGAGTCATCGCTCGCGATGCTGATGACACTTACACCTTGAGTCACGCATGCTTGAAACAAATTTTACCGGTTGGGACTGGTTAATCGTGGTCTGCTACCTTCTGGGGACAGCGACGTTCGGTGTCTACGTCAATCGTCATGTCCACAGTGCGAGTGATTATCTGGTGGGCGGACGACAGGCGGGGACGGCTCTCAGCATCGCGAGCTTTATCGGAACCGGTCTCGGACTCGTCACTTTGATGTATGCCTCAATGGACGGTTTCAATCGAGGCTTCGCTTACCTGTTTGTGCCGCTCGTTGCGATGCTTGTCACGATGGGATTAGGCGCGTCCGGTTTTGTCATCAGTAGGTTAGGTGAATTAAGCCTAACAACGATCCCTGAGTACTTTGAAATTCGATTCGATCGCAGAGTGAGAGTCTTGGCTGGCTCGATCTGCGTGCTGGCGGGGGTTCTCAACATGGGCCTCTTCCCCAAAATGGGAGCCACGTTCATCGCCTATGCCACCGGCTTGGTCGATTCGGGAGAATCGGCCGAGACCATTGTGAACCTGATCACTAGCCTGTTGATCGTGATGGTGTTGGCCTATACGGTTCTCGGTGGAATGGTCGCCGTCTTGGTCACTGACTATGTGCAGTTTGTAATACTTAGTTTGGGTCTTGGCCTGGGAATTTTGATGTGCTTAGAGTCTCCGGGACTCGGCTGGAGCAACATCGTGTCCACGTGGAGCACTGAACGGGGGGGAGGCGGCATTTAATCCTGTTCATCCCGATTCATTTGGTTGGACGTACGTCATCTGGATGGTCTGCCTGACCTTCGCAGCGTCGCTTTGTTGGGCTCCCGAAGTGACTCGAGCATTAACAACAAAGGATGAGCGAACCACGCGACAAACCTTCTTTCTGGGCGCTCCCGGCTTTTTTGCTCGCTTCGCGATTCCCGCCTTATGGGGAATTACCGCATTTGTCTACATGCAACAGCATCCCGAATTGAGCCGTTATTTTGGACTCGATGGAAATACGGTCGCGGTCGGCCATTCCTCACAGGCGATGCCATTATTGATCGGCAAGATCGTTCCTTCCGGCTTGCTGGGGCTTCTGGTAGCCGGTTTGATGGCGGCGTTCATGTCCACCCACGACAGTTATCTGCTCGCGTGGGCCTCAATCACATCGCAAGACATTATTGCCCCCATCAAAGGTGTTGAAAAACTGTCTGATCGCGACAGCATCCGCTACACACGAGTGACGGTGATCCTGATCGGAGTGTTCCTGCTGATCTGGGGGATTTGGTACGAACTGCCAGAAAGCGTTTGGACGTACATGGGGGTAACCGGCACGGTTTATGTAAGCGGATCGGCAACGGCGCTGATTGGCGGCATGTACTGGAAACGTGCCTCAAGTACCGGAGCGATCTGGGGAATGTGCGGAGGTCTGTTTGCCATTGCCGGCCTGTTTGTGGAATCTTTGCAGAGCATTGTTGGTGAGTCGATCGCCGCAATGATCTCTGCCGAATCGGTCGCGTTGGCCGTCTATGGATTGTGTATTATGTTGTTTGTCGCGGGATCGTTGATATTCCCCGATTCAACTTCAATTCCTGAGAAGGAGCCGGCATCATGAGCGAACAAAGTTGGATCGCATTCTGGCAAACAGTGTTGCTTCTGGGATTGGGAAGTTATCTGATCTTGGCGATTGTGATCGTGCCGTTCGGAGCCAGGGACATCTATCGCCTGTTCAAAAATCTCGATGCGCGCGATGCGAAAGAGAATGAGTCATGAGGGCTCCGAATTTTATCGACACCTTAATTCAGATCACATAGGAAAACTCATTTTTACTTGTTGATCACTTCCTGAAGTTGATCCGCCAATTGAAAAATGACTTCAGTGTTGGCGACTTCGTGGGCCACATTGCGTGTCTCCAGTGGATCATTGTTGTGATCGTACAATTCACGGACCATCACCTGTTGATCTTTCAATGACCGCCATTCCGTGTATCGCCAACGATCCGTTCTTAACGAATACCCCATCGCTTGCCAGTTTTTCTCAGAACCGTAAAACGGTTGCTGATGCTGTGTGAGCGCAAAGTCTTTGACCGACAACGAAGGATTAGTCACAACCTTCGCCAAACTGATTCCTTCTAATCGTGGAGAGAGGTTTTGATCAATTCCGGCGAGTTCAGCCAACGTGGGGTAGAGATCGATCAATTCTGCGAGTGCCTTCGTTGATTGCCCGTGATGTGTTTCCTGTCGCGGATCGGCAATGATGAGCGGGACACGCGCATCGAGTTCAAAGTTGGATGTTTTTCCCCACAATGTTTGTTCGCCAATATGGAAACCATGATCTGAAGTGAATGCCACGATGGTGTTTTCCGCTTGTCCGCTCTGTTTCAAGGCCTCCAGAATTTCACCAATCTGGGCGTCCATAAAACTAATCGACGCATAGTAGCCGTGTCGATAATGACGAATTTCTTGTTCTGTAAAGGGTCGATCTTTGGGTGTCAGCCCGTAGCCTTTAATTTCACGAGAGGAGTGCAGGGCAATCTCGGGAACATTTTGAGGTGCTGTTGATGGATTTGGCAGCGGAATCAAACTTGGGTCGTACTGGTCCCAATATTTTTTCGGGGCGACAAACGGAAGATGTGGACGCCAAAAACCGACCGCCAGAAAAAACGGTTGTTCGCTACCCGCGTAATCACGCAACATGGTCGCAGCCAAATTGGCAATTTGTCCATCCCGATAAACGACATCAGAAACCTCGTGGGCTTCAGTGACGGGTGCTTTGTAAGGAGATTTTTCGCCAAACTTTAATTGATTGCCGTAGACCGTATCGGCTGCATGTGTCCCTTTGAATAACACTTCGTCAATCGACCAGGAACGTCGGTCTTGGGTCTCACCCATATTGTGAAACATCTTGCCAATGTTCTGGCAGAAGTAGCCATGATTTTTAAAGTGCTCGGGCAGAGTCACCAGTGATTGGCCATTTTTGGCGGTCTCGCGAAAATATTTGCGCAGGTCATCAACGCCGACAGTATCGATCCGAAGGCCGGTCAAAAATGATGAACGCGAAGGATTACAAACCGCCTGCTGACAGTAAGCTCGTTCAAACGTGATGCCTCGCGCGGCCAATCGGTCCAGATTTGGAGTCTGAGCCACTGTGTCGCCGTAGGGACCGATGGCACAATTCAGGTCATCGGCCACGATGAAGAGTACATTCGGCCTCTCTTTTGCCAAGCTAACCGACAGACTTAGCCAAAGAAGAACGAAACCCGTCACGAAATTCCGGCTGAGCAAGCGCTGCGTATGATTCATGGTGGTATTTTCGACCAAAGTTCTCTGAGTGTTGGTGAGCGGACATCGAATAATCAGATCTACAACAGGCCGCTCCCCCACGGACCGGTAATCGCAAATGTGATGCCGGGCGTTTGCAGATTCACGAAGAGCCATTTTCCGTCTGGGCTGAATGTCGAACCGGCCCATTCCGAGCCGCGGAAATCTCCTTTGAAACCATTTCGTTCGCCTTGCAACCGCACATTGTTTCGCGCGAATGTGAAGAGTTTACCATCGGGCGTGAGACCATGAAGACGCTGTGGCTTTTCTCGACCATCCTCACATAACACGATTCCTCCTCGTGGGCTGACAGCCAAGTTATCTGGTTGGTCGAGAACTTTGTTGGAAGGCGAAGCAAACAACAACATTAACTGTTCTTCTTTGGGATCGTATTGCCAAATTTGACCGGCACTCTTTGGTCCACCGCTGGTGGAATCAAAATAGATTAAGCCGTTTCCATACCAGCAACCTTCTAATCTTGCGAATGTCGTTGCGCCTTTTGCTTTTCCTTGCGAGTAACAACCAAGTTGATCTTGTTTCTCGGTATCGGCGTGTGCCCGACATGGATCATCAATCGTCACCCATTGGCAATCGTATTTGATCCCGACGGAATCACTTTTGCGCAGGTCCATTTGGCCTTTGACCTGTAGCATTTGCAACTGCCCACCTTCTGCAAGTTTGCCAGGGGTACGTGGCAGAAATCGATACAATCCCGCGGTCCCGCGATCTTCCGTTTCATAAACAATGCCCGTATCTGGATCGACGGCAATCGCTTCATGGACGAATCGGCCCATGTCTTTAAGTGGTAATGCGTTTGTCACACCTTCTGCGGGGACTTCGAAAATCCAACCATGTGTCATTTCGTCGGATTTGTTTTCGTCAACCGGCCCGTCAACCGTCTCTTCACAAGAGAGCCAACTGTTCCAGGGTGTTGGCCCACCCGCGCAATTGCGAACCGTTCCCGATAGTGCAGGTCGCGCATCTAACCAGACACCTTGACCGGCATCGAATTGAAGCATCGAGCATCCACCACCCACCGTTTCATCATACTGAATGGCAGAGGGGCCGAATGCGGCGGTTGATCCTGAAAGCTCATGATTACGACATAATGTCAAGATGCCACTATCGTCTTGAATCACACCCATTCCATCATGTGCGCCCGGCGTGATTGTTCCGTCGCTCATCTCGTCTCTCGACCAGCAAAATGTGGAATATCGAAACCCTTCGGGAAGTTCGAGTAACGGTAAACCGGTGGCCTGATCCTCGACGGGAGAAAGAGGGCCGTAGGAGAGTGCTTGAGAGTCGAATTTAGACTCCGCAGAAAGTTGCTGAAAAGCATTCGTTAAGGAACCGCAACCCAGACTAAACGCGGTCATTTTAAGAAAAGAACGACGGCCAACTTTTGAAGTGGAATTCATGCGGGAACCCTGATTAGTAAGCACAGAATGAAAAAACAGAATCACAATCAATCCATGATGCACGACTGGCATTGAGCTGCAACAAAGTTCTGGATTTTTTTGCAGACTCTCAGTGTCGAAGTGATGGACACAGGATGTTCAGGCGTCTTGAGCGGTCCATCTTTTACATCTGTTTGGTGGCGGCAAGCTTGTTCTCAATCGCTTCTTTCATGGCTTGCAGTCCTTTGAGCATGTGCTCACGCGGACAACCAAAATTGAATCGCACGTGCTGACTGCTACCGAACGGAGTGCCATCAGTCAAAAATACTCCCGCTTCTTTCGCAAAAAACTGGACCAGGTGAGAAACTTCGAGTGCCGAACAATCAATCCAATACAGATAAGTGGCGGCATGCTCCTGAACTTTTAAGACTGGCATCTCCTGATCAATAAAATCCGCCAGCAAGTCTCGATTCCCGCTGAGGTAATCGATCAAATCACGACGCCACGGTTCACCCGATTTGTAGGCGGCTTCCGCAGCATACATCGAAAGTGCGTTGACTTCGGAAACTGTACAGCCGCGTGCATCATTGAATTTTTTTCGTAGCTCAGCATCTTTGATGACAGCAAACGAATAACCGAGCCCGGCAATGTTATAGGTCTTGCTGGGGGCCATCAAAGTCATCAAACGGCTTTGAAATGATTCTGGAAGTCGCAAGGCACTGTAATGTGATTGCTCAGGATCAAGAATCAAATCACAATGAATTTCGTCCGAAAGTAATACTAAATCGTGCCGCTCACAAAACTCAGCGAGTTTGTGGATCTCATCTTCTGTAAAAACTCGACCGAGCGGATTTTGAGGATTGCAGAGAATCAGAATTCGAGTCCGTGGAGTGACGGCTGATTCCATTGCGTCCCAATCGAATCTCCACGTTGTTTCATCACGAGTGAAAGGGACATCGATCAACTCCGCTCCGGCATCACCGGCAACTTTGAAAAACGGATAATAAACAGGCGAATTGATCATCACTTGATCGCCGGGTTCGCATAGAGCGCGACAGGCAAGAGAGAGCGCCAACACCATACCGGGCAGATGAACTAACTCTTTCTCATCAACCTGAACATGATGCGTGTCTTGCAGATAACCCAACACCGATTCGATCAATCCATCGTGAGCATGTGCGTAACCAAACACACCATGATCAACACGACGACGCATTGCGTCGATCACACAGTCGGGTGACGCAAAGTCCATGTCGGCCACCCAAAAGGGTGTGTAATCCGGGAAGCGATCCCACTTGATGGCTCCGGTTCCTCTGCGTTCGGGGAGTTGATCAAAATCGAAGTTGGTTTCTGGCATGCGGAGATATCTTGACTGAGAGAAAACGGTATCGTTCGACTATAAGTCGTATAAGCCTTCCATGCCAGCGACACACAGCGACAAACCGAGCTTCAGAAAGCACCCTTCATGCGGGGCTCGATTGCGATACGAAATTATGCAGCTCGCATCTGCTTGGATTTTTTCACATCCACCAAGGCATCCAATGGATTTTGGGAAGGCTCTCTCATGAACGATCCCGTGATGGGAAGAGAAATCGTTTCAAAAAATGGTTCTGGTAGAGAAGCGTCAATCGGCTTGAAGAGACCGAGAGTTCGCAACCAACGACACGCCCGAGAGTCACGCACTCCATAATCGGTGACTTGGCGTGGATTGAGAAATAATCGATCCATCCCTTTTTTTCGCATTTGTCGATGCAACGAAACGTGTTCGCAATCTCCTCCCCGGTATTCGCATTCAACAAGTGCCTCCATGCGATAGATTCCCATTCCACCAAAGCAGGAATAGACGGGTATCAATCCTGCGTTTTCAGGCCAATGAAGATAGTTCACTTGCTTGGTCGTTAACGCATTATAGTTCCCGAACTCTCGATAAGCCCAAGCATCGTATTGTAAACTTTTTTGTCGATTCAGATAGTTTTTTCGGATGAGGCCATAAGAGCCGATAAAGTCCCAGTCATTGTGAGCCAGTGAATGAGAAATGCCATTCAAATCCCATCCACCAGGAAGATCCATATCGACAACAATAACAAGATCATAGTGTGAAAAATGATCGCTCACGTACTCTCGATATTGATTACGATAGGTCGCCATTCGTTCCACTCGATTCAAGCAGCGAATCGGCGGGTTCACAGGATCTCCCAAGCAATCAGAAAGGAGATGAATTCTAGGATTCCGGGCAGTGTGGTCTTGCAGGATTTTTAACGAATGATCCTTAGAATCATTTTCGTAAATGACAATTTGGTAATCACCAAACATCTCTCCCATCTTTTCCATACGCCACAAAGTCAGCGGCAAAATCTCTTCCAGATCTCGAACGAGTCCGCAGATCACGACGGATTGATTGCGCGCTTTTTCGACCCCCTTGTCGAGTTGTTCCAGATAATGAGAATTCTTCATTGTCGAGAAAACCGGTCTGTCCGTTGGCAGGTGCAAAACAGAAAAGTAAGGCTGCAAAATTCTCGTGGCTTGATATCGTGTCTCAGTGACACTCAACCGAAAATGCACTGGCATCCTTGAGGAATTGGTTGAGTATCAACACGATTTGTAGGGAATTTCTACAGATTTGAAAAGAGGGATTACTTTGTAGAAACCGAAATGAAAGCCCTTAAAAAGCAGGCTTTTTTTGAATCAAATCGGCTATTTGACAGAAATCACCTCATATCCCTGCTTATGCGGGCAGTTTTGGCAAATAATCTCTCATGTTGCAAGCTGTCTGACAAGATGAAACACTTTGTGAGACGAAGTACCAACATGACTCGATAACGGCATTGTGCTGTAGGGATTGGAAGCAACAAACCGCAGAGACCTTCAGGAAAATGAGCTCTACATGAAGTTACCAAGACGGACTGAAATGCAATTTTTCCTCACATGCTTATGCGGGACTCTATTTTGTACTCAGCTATTGGCCGAAACGCCTCATTGGCATCAAGCCGCAGGCCCAAATGGAAACTATCAGGCAACCGGTGAAGCACCGACCCACTGGAGTGTTTCAAGAAACCAGAATGTGCTCTGGAGAACTCCGCTTCCCGAAAGCGGGCAGAGTTGCACCGTTGTCTGGGACGATAAACTCTTTACAACCACCAATTCTCTATGGCCCGCCGACTCCGGAAAACCGCCGATGGGTTCTGATGTCGTCGGCTATTGTCTGAATGCCACAAATGGTGAGATTTTGTGGCAAGTCTCTTTACCCGGTGTTCGCCCTTTGAAGTACGCCGGGATCTTCAGCGACTCAACGTCTCCTTCCCCCGTGACAGATGACACGCATGTCTGGTTCTTTAATGCCAGCGGTTTTATAGGTTGTTGGGATCACAGCGGCAATAAAATATGGACACGCGCTTGGCAACCACGAACCCGGCATCATTCTCGACAATTCGAACCTATTCTCTACGGCGATACTCTACTATTCGTCGAAGTGCTCAACAAACAGGGCGCCAATGTTGGTATGCACAAGCCGCTTCCTCCTGGAGTCGATCCCAAACAGTATTGGATGTATCTGCATGCATATGACAAGTTGACGGGTAAATTAAAGTGGGTGGCTGAGGCGGGAACTGCGGTGCACAACACACCAACCATTGGATTTACACAAGAAGGTGAGCTAGCCATCTTGCACGGTCGAGGAGGCGGACATGCTCCCCCCGAGAAGCCGTACGGCTTTGGCTTGACGAGCCTTGCTGAGAAAACACCCGGCAAAACGCTTTGGACATATGAAATCCCAAAAGGTAGCTCTCATTATACGTCCACCTGGAACGAGAAAGTCTGCTGTTGGTTTGATGGGTCGCATCACATTGTCGTCGATACCATCAGCGGAGAGCTCTTGGCAAAACAAGTTCTTGATCAGAATGTTACGCGAACTTTTTTTGATCGCGAAGATAATCGCTACCGCGTTGAAGAAAATACCCAGCTAAAAATCAATCGACGACCAAACCAGACACCCACAACAAATATGGCCAATTTGCTCGTCGGCAATCATCACTATTTTATGACACACGAATCACACGACCTCGGTCGTGTTCATATCAGAACGGGCCAAGTCGAATATCTCGAAGTCCCCTTACAAGTGGTCCGCAAGCACAATCACCCCGATCAACTTCTCTGGGACAAAGCCATCGTCAACGATACAAAAAACTCACGCGGCGTCGATGTCGGCATCGTCGATAAACGATCCAAAGGGACCGGCTGGGGACACGTTTCCGCAGCGACACCTATTTGCGTCGGCAACAAGTTGTACGTGACGACAATGCTCGGCACGACCTATGTGATCGACATCCACGCTGAAAAGTTCAATGAGGCCGCACTCCTTTCGATCAACGATCTCGGTCACGCCGGGCAAACTTGGAGCCTCAACCAGCCCGTCTACAGCAACGGCCGCATCTATACGAGAACCATGAAGGAAGTCCTGTGCTTGGAGCGTCAGCAACCTGGCCCCTTTCCAAATCAATGAAATGAACGAGTCACGAGCGATTTGAGAATCTGGGGGAAGCGAGAATGAGTGTGTTCAAGTACATCGAGGCATCTGTTTGCTTTGCGAACACAAAGATGTCCGACAATACCGAACGAATCCACCAGACGTTAAACTACCAGACGCCTGAGGAATTCGAGAAAGACTACGCAGCCAGCCTGGCTGCGTGAATGAAAGATTTGTTCTCCGTTATTGTTGGTCTACCGCACTGTCAGCAGGAGACCGCCCAAGCGATCCGCAAACAAGAGGCGGATTACATTCTCACTGTGAAAGGGAATCAGAAGTCGTTGCGAGAGATCATCGCTGCGGAGTTCGTTCGCTATGCTGAGAACGGCTTTGGCGACTCGCGAGTACGGACTCATAAGACCACCGAGCGGAGCCATGGTCGCGACGAACTGCGCGCCTACACGGTCGCCCCGGCTCCTGCCGAACTTCGCAAGATGGGATGGTGCGACATCAAGACCATCGGCATGGTGTATC
>JAURQH010000055.1 GCA_030836185.1 Planctomycetota bacterium | reverse complement strand
TTGTTAGACTTGGCAAACCGAACCTGAGAACCTTAAACTTGGTCAAGAGTTCTCACACGGGGCTGTGGCGGAACTGGCAGACGCGCGGGATTTAGGATCCCGTTCCTTAACGGAGTGCAGGTTCGATTCCTGTCAGCCCCATTTGACGAAAACCCCTTGTATTGCAGCGTGATGCACCTGCGAGCAAGGGGTTTTTTCATGTGTGAAGGACTGCTGATACAGCGAAGCCAGTAACCGTATCTGCAGGCGGTTAAGTACACCCCGAATTTTTGAGGGATTCCTCGCTTCCGCAGGTGGTCTGAGCGACCTCCGCACGCAACGAGATTGCAGAAAGTGAACATCATATCCTGAAATTGAGGTCGTCACGACAATTTCATCGTGACTCATATGTTCTGTAGAATGTTTAGTGAAATGCAGAATGTCACACCTATGCCAATACCGCATCGACCACATGACCGTGGACGTTCGTCAGACGACGTTCGAGGCCGTTGTGATAGAACGTCAGCCGTTCGTGATCCAATCCCATCAGATGCAAGAGTGTGGCGTTGAAGTCGTAGACCGTTGTTTTGTCGGTCATCGCTTTGAAACCGAATTCATCACTTTCACCGTAACTGAATCCTCGCTTCACACCCGCGCCCGTCAGAAAACAGGTAAACGCATCGGGGTTGTGATCGCGTCCTGTCCCATTCGATTGCAGGAATGGCATTCGCCCAAATTCGGTTGCCCAGACCACAAGCGTATGGTCGAGAAGACCACGTTGTTTCATATCGGCGAGGAGCGCGGCTGTCGGCTGATCCATGATCTCCGCCTGCATTGCATGAGTTTTCAGAATATCGGAATGTGAATCCCAGTTGGTGATGCCGTTGCCACCTGACGGATCACTGCCGTTGAAAAGTTGAACGACCCGAACTCCTTTTTCGATCAATCGTCGAGCCAGAATGCAGTTCTTCGCGTATTCGCCTCGCAACTCGCTTCCCCCTTCGACACCATACGCTTTGAGAGTGGAGGCGGATTCTCCAGAGAGGTCCATGACTTCGGGGACAGAGGTTTGCATTTTGCCGGCCAGTTCGTAGCTTGCAATCCGGCCTGCCAAATTCGCATCGTTTGGGTACTTCTCCAAGTGTCGAGCGTTGAGACGGGAGAGTAAATCCGCTGTTTTTCGATCATCAGCGGCAGACAGCATCTCTGGTCGGTTCAAATTATTGGGGGGATTCTTGGCGTTAAAGTCTGTTCCCTGAAATGCGGCAGGCAGAAAGCCGTTTCCGAAGTTATTCTTCCCGCTGCGTGCCAATCCGCGTGGGTCGTTGATTGCGACGAAGGCAGGGAGTTCCTGATTGTCTGTCCCCAGTGCATATGTTACCCACGCACCGAACGACGGAAATCCTTCCATCGTGAAGCCGGTGTTCATAAAGTTTTCGCCCTGCGGATGGGCACTCGTGTCAGTGGTCATCGAGTGTAAAAAGCAGAAGTCATCCACCTGTTCAGCAAGATGAGGGAGGAGATCCGAAACCATTTTTCCGGTTTCGCCGCGCGGCTTGAAATCCCAAAAAGGTTTCGCAATGTTCCCTGTAGGTCCTTCAAAAGTGACTTCGGGAATGCCGGGAGGTTTCTGACCGTGAAGCTTGCTCAGAGCCGGTTTGTAATCGAACGTATCGACATGACTGACGGCTCCCGGACAGTAGATCACAAGAACCTGTTTGGCCGGTGAAACAAAATGGGATTTGCGAGGCGCATACGGATTGTTGGGATCGATGTCGGGTCGGATCGGGGCCTCGCCGCCGACCGTTTGTGGTTTGTCACTCGCTAACAGTCCTTCGCCATCGAGGAGACTGGCTAACGCCAAACCAGCCGTAGAAAGTCCCGCAGTTCCCAGAAAAGTCCGTCGGTCGAGTAGAGACCGGCCGAGTAATGAAAGTTGTTCGGGATTCGACATGATTGACCTAAGGTAAAAAGGCAAATTCGTTGGAGTTAATCAGAGCACGGCAAACCAGCGAAAGGTCTTTTTCACGCGCCAGTTGCAGACAAGCCTCTAATTCCCCCTGCTCAGGAGACCGACCGAGAAGGAGGTGAAAACAGCGATGAACCGCTTTCTCGATATTCGTCTCTGAGTCTTGAGAGGCTCTTTGAGCAATTCGCTTGGACTGTTCGAGAACGAAGTCGCTGTTCATCAAGTTGAGTGCTTGGAGGGGAGTTGTGGACACAGGTCGCTTGGCTCGCACCTGGCCGCAATCGGGAAAGTCGAAGGCTGTAAAGATCTGGTCATCGACGCGACGCATTCGCTCCTGATAGAGCATTCGTCTCCAAGTTTCTGGGCCGTGATTGTCGATCACTTCCCATTGCGCGTATGTTTTTTTCTCGTTGTGTATGCGATAGCTGCGACCACCGATGCTCTCATCAAGCAGTCCCGAGGCTTGTAATATCGAATCTCGAATGACTTCGGCCTCCACTCGCTTGGGAGTGAACCGCCATAGCAGAGTGGAATCTGCATCCCGTTCGATGCCGATAGCGTTGGGTTCACTCGATTGACGGAATGCGTCCGACAGGACCATCAATCGGATCATCGATTTCATCGACCAGGAGGGGCCATTGGATACCGTCGGTTTAACAAACTCGGCCGCCAGCCAATCGAGCAGTTCGGGATGTGTCGGCAGAGCGCCGGCATGCCCGAAGTCACTTGTTGTGGTGACAATTCCGCGACCAAAGACGTGATGCCAGATGCGGTTGACCATCACTCGCCCTGTCAGTGGGTTATCTTCGTCTGTCGCCCAATCAGCGAATTTCGCCCGTCGCAGAGAGCCCCCAGCTTCTGAATTCAATCCAAGATCTCCGTCAAAGAGTTCCGGGCCTGCAGGGGTGACTTCATCCCGAGGATTCTCGGGACTCCCGCGCAACAAGACACGAGTTACTTGAGGCTGCACAAAGCGTCCCACAAAACTCGGGCGTGGTCCTTCTTCGGCCAGTAGATCGATTAACCGCTGGATTTCCTTCAGAGCCGTTGCACGCTCGGGATGTTTCTCGGAAAGCTTCTTGTTGACAAACCATGTCCCCACCCACGGCTGCCATGTTCCATCTGGCTTCAGAATATCGACATCACATTCGTAGCGCGGAAGATAAGGTTTGTTGTCGAGATAATCGGTGTCGTAAAAGTATTCGCGATTACTACTCAACCGCAGGCGATTGATGGTCTGAGACTCGGAGAAGTCGAACTGTACCCAGGGCTTTTCCTCGGAATTCTTTCCAACCTGAGCTCGCCAAGTCATCGTGCCATATTCACCATCGTTCACACGATTGATAGGATTCCTGCCTTCAACACCTTCTTCCGGATAACCAGAGACCTTTGTTCCCAACCGTTTGTGTGCCAGATTGCGATTCTGTTTGTCTGGTCCGAGAACTTCGAGTTCATCCAGCCCGACATTCGGCATCTTGAATCGAACACGAATGGATTTTGTGGTGATGGGCTTGAAGTGTAACTCGCGATAGGCGCCCCAGTTTTCCTCCCATCCGCCAAACTCTCGAAGCGTCTTTCGTTGTTCGGCAATGAGCTTCCAGAGTTCCTGTCCACGCTGTCGCAGTGGGTGTTCTGGTGAGTATTCCGGATGCCGGCTACCAAATTCCACATCCTGAAAGACGGCCGTCATCGAGTAGTAGTCTTTGATGGAGATTGGATCAAATTTGTGATTGTGGCAACGGGCGCAGCCGACGGTCAGCCCCATCATGGAAGCTCCCACGGTTTGCATGATTTCATCCATGCGATCTGCACGTGCCTGACGAATTGCAGAAGGTTCTCGTCCGACTGTCGCGGCTGGGACATGAGGCCCCGCTGCGAGAAAACCGGTCGCTTCCCCGACACCCAACGAGTCACCGGCAAGTTGTTCTCGAACAAACTGATCGTAGGGCTTGTCTTCGTTGAATGCCCGGACCACATAGTCGCGATAGATCCAGGCATTCTTGCGATACAGGTTGGCTTCAGAGCCGTTGGTTTCCGCCCAGCGAATCACATCGAGCCAGTGTTGCGCCCAGCGTTCTCCAAAATGGGGAGAGTCGAGCAATCGATCGACGAGAGCTTCATAAGCTCTATCAGCATTCTGTTCGTATTCAGTAAGGAACTGCTTAGTTTCTTCCGGTGTCGGAGGGAGTCCAGTGAGAACAATCGAAACTCGTCGGATGAGGGATTGAGGATCTGCCGGTCGAGAAAATGAGAGTTGCCGCTCGATCAGTTTTTGTTTCAGGAAAGCATCGATAGGGTTCCCTACTTCATTCTGTTCGGGAACATTAGGCCGCGTGACCGATTGGAACGCCCAGTGAGTCGATTCTTCTTCAAAAACGGCATCCATCTGGCCGGGCCAGATTGCCCCTTTCTTGATCCATCTCGTCAAAAGATCGATTTCCTTCGCGGGAATTTTGTCCTCATCAGGAGGCATCTTCACATCGGGATCGAGATGTTTGACAACTTCCAGCAGATAACTCTTCTCAGGATTCCGGGGAACGACAGCGGGTAAGCCCGAATCCCCACCCCGCAACATCATGGGACGCAGATCGAGTCGTAGCCCCGATTCCTGCTCGTCTTCGCCATGACAGTACCAGCATCGCTCTTCCAGAATCGGAGCGATGTCGCGTTGAAAGTCGATATCTTCGGCATCAGCCGACGAATGATCGCAGAAGACTGCGCAAATACAACCAACGACGATCCGAATCGACTGGGTAGGTTTCATTATCAATGTATTTCTCATTTGGCTGCCTTCCATCCTGCGTTCATCTGTGCGGTCAGCTTTTCAACCAATTCCGGATTGTCAGCCGCAATGTTTTTTGTCTCGTTTGGATCGGATTGATGATCGAACAGTTCGACAAAGATCGGCTTGACTTTGAGGTGACGGTGATCGCGCCAGACAACCAATCGATAGCGATCGGTCCGCATGGTGTATCCCATCAGATGCTTTTCAAACAATTCGCGATTCCATGCCTCTCCCTGTTGGTCGATGATTCGTTGTTCGACCTCTTCGATGAGAGGACCGAACCAGGTTTCTCGCATCCCTTGCGAAAGCGGATTGGCGGCCCACTCGCGCAGAGCCGGATTGGGATATTGGCTGAAAGCGGCTGATTTCCAGGACTGATGAGGATCGTTGAGCAAGGGAACAAAGCTGTGTCCTTCTAGGTGCTCGGGAACAGGGACTTCTGCCAACTCACACAGTGTCGGGAAAATATCCACAAGCTCGACCAATGCATCAGAGTTGGCTCCCCGTTTTTTCATGTGGGGAGTCCAGATCATCATGGGGACGCGCGTTGCAATCTCGTAGTTTGTTGCCTTTCCCCAAACGCCCATATCTCCGAGATGCCAACCGTGATCCCCCCAGACGACGATGATTGTGTTGTCGCGAACGCCCGCTTCTTCTAATGCTTCCAACAGCAAACCGATCTGAGCGTCGACATAGCTCGTCGATGCGAGATAAGCATGTTTGAGTGTCCGTGCGAGTTCCGGCCCAATCGGTCCATGTTTGGGAATGTTGGATCGAGTGCGTAATTCAAAGGAAGCATGGAGGCCCATTGCGGCTCCATTTTCCGGAGAGTTGTCTTCGGTTGCCATGGGGATTTTTTGGGGGTCGTAAAGATCCCAATACTTGGCTGGAGCGCACCAGTTTAAGTGAGGCAGCTTGTATCCCATCCCCAGAAAGAAGGGTTTGTCGCCGCCTGCCATTTGCTTCATTGTTTTGATGGCCAATAAAGTGTTGAAGCCATCTGGATATGCGTGATCGGGAACATCCGCTTTTTCAAAAGCCGGCCCACTGGCAAGACCTCGTTTGGCAGCCTCACCATACTTCGCGAACATTTCCTTGAAGTTTTCGTTGCGAAGTTTGACGTTCTCCGGGAGTCGATATGGTCCGTTCGGCACCTTAATGTTCGGGCCTATCCATTTCGCAGCTGGCCGACTCCACGATCGCTCCTCATCAGTATCTCCATTGTGGAATATTTTGCCGACATACGCAGTCTCATAACCTTGTTTAATCAGATGCTCTGGCAGTGTCAGAATGTCGGGCTGCAATTCCCTTAGCGAAACATAGTTGTGAAAGAGTCCCGTTGATTCCGGTCGCATGCCGGTCATCAAACTGGCTCGTGATGGTCGGCAGATCGCCTGCTGGCAGTAGGCGCGATTGAACAGCAGTCCGTCCTTGGCGATTCCATCCAGATGAGGAGTGACGGCAATAGGAGAACCGTAACAACCGAGTTCGGGTCTCAAATCGTCAATAGCGATAAACAGAATGTTTGGCTTGTCCGCAGCGTTTGCGACCTGACAGAGGAACAGCAAAATAGCGATAAAGATCAGTTGATTTTTCATTCTCGTTAATTCCCCTTCTTGTTTGCAAACCAAGCCTGTCGTTCCTTGCCGGAGGCGATTCCGTCATTATTCGTATCAATCTCCGCAAAGTTGGATTCGACCTTGGAGAGATTCCAACGCCATCCATTTTTTTTCCATTTGATCTTCTCCACTGCAATGTACTCAGCTTTCGTCCAATCGGTGGGAGCTTGTCTTTTAGGTGGTTCGGTTATGGCAGCTGAAATCTGTGGAGACTTTAAGGCGAAAGACTCGTCATATTTTGGCATGTCGTTTTCGATCCAACTCTTCAGACTACCTTCCGTATCGTGCCACTGAGGTTCCAAATGAGTCTTCGCCCACGACGCGCCTTCGGGAATTCGCTGCTTGAGAAAGTTCGAGTTAGCTTTTGCCAGATCGGAAGACTCACCCACATCCGAGGTGACGTCGAAAACCTGCCAGTTTCCAAAGTTTTTTCGATAGGCTTTCAGATCGCCGTGGCGAATCGCGATTTCATTGCCCCCACCGTGATGCCTGAGCCAGAAAATCGTTTCGTCACGATGCGGATTGCGGCCTTCCTTGAGGTCTGCCCAGATATCTTCTCCATCCAGCATCTTGTTATCCGGTATTTCTGCACTCGCCAGACCAGCAAACGTCGGATAGAGATCGAGTGCGAGGACCGGGTGTTCAAAGACCTGACCAACAGGCAGCTTACCAGGCCAGTGCATGAACATCGGAACGCGGATTCCTCCTTCGTGAGTGGATCCCTTGTCATCCATTAATGGAGCGTTATTTCCGGCCTGTAAGATTTTCCCGCCATTGTCACTCAGAAACACGACCAGAGTGTTGTTCACAACGGAATCCGCCGTGTCTTGATCCTGGTTCGGGTCATTCAGCGTCTTGAAAAGTTGCCCGACGCCTCGGTCGACTGCGTACACCATGGCGACATAGTTTTGACGCTTCTCGTAATCTTGAAAATTGATGCCGTTTTGGGGATTGGAAGGCTTGTGATCCGGGTAGAGAAACTTCAAGTCTTCTGTTTTGCCCTGCAAGGGTGAATGGGGAGCATTGTAGGCGAGGTAAAGAAAAAATGGCTCGTCTGCCGCGACGCTTTGCGTGATAAATTTCGAGGCTTCATCCGTGAGCATGTCCGTCAGATAAGCACCTTCGGGTGATTTTGAGTCCTCACGATTTCGTTGCAAATAGAATTGATAGTCGTTGACCTTGGGTTCAACTTTGTCCGTGATCGACGGGTAGTATTGATGACCACCACCAAGGAACCCGAAGAACTCATCGAAGCCGCGCGAGTTTGGATGAAACGGCTTGGCATCACCAAGATGCCATTTGCCGATACAGGCAGTACGGTATCCGGAATTGTGCAATACCGTACTGATCAGAGTTTCGGATTCCGGAATGCCCTTTTCGTTGTAGTCACGTAAGTTCTTAGCCACATCTGGTAGGTTTTTCTGCCCGCCAAAGCAGTGCGGCATTCGTCCTGACAGAAGCGCCATGCGGCTGGGACCACAAAACGGATGGGCTACGTAAGCCTGTGAAAAGATAGTCCCTTTGCTTGCAATTGAGTCGATATTCGGAGTCACCACATCTGTGTTGACTCCAAATTGCTTGGCATTGAAGCCCACATCCGCATAGCCCAGATCATCACACAGAATGAGGACAATGTTAGGACGATCCCCGGCATTCGCCTGTGACAGAAGACTGGGCAAGCAGAGTGACAACAACATCATGACGCGCATGACGTTTGTCAGTGTAAAAGGATTGGAATGATTCTTTACCATGATTCGGATGCTGAGCGCATTAGTATCCAAGAGGTTTTCCCATTTCATACATGTGGTGGATTTCTTCTGTGGTTAATGCCGCGTTGAAGATCGCCAGTTCGTCGATGGTTCCGTTAAGATTTCTGACAGAGAAGACTGGCGTCTTCCGAAACGGTTGGCCCCAGTTACCAATCTCAGCCGGGCCGATCCGTAGTGTGGAGATGTGATACTTGTCTTCAATTTCCTGCTCGCTGACCAGTTGGCCGTCCACATATTGCGCGACACGGCGAGACTTGGGATCGTAGACAGCCGCGAGATGAAACCATTTGCCGCTTTTTGTGAGATCCCAGATGGGCTCGGTCAGATAGACGCGGTGCAAGCCGGCATCTATTACCATTTTCTGTTCGAGTTTGCTGAAGTAGTTGATCTCTTTTGAATCGTCGACCATCACAGAAAACATCAATCGACCGTCGTCACGAATTTGCCAATGCGGTTCTCCATTTTCATAACCATCACCCATGAATAACGCGCTGTAACGATGTTCGAGGCTGTCGATACGTACCCAGCAGGCAAAAGAGAACGCTTGAAACTCGCCATCGATACGGGTGCGGACTCTCGCTCCATGACGATCAAATTGAAGGCCAGTCGACTCCTGACCGAACCGACCGTTTGTTTTTGCCACGGGACCGACGACTAACCCATCGCGACCGGAACCAGAATCAGCAGCGTTCTCAACCGCTCGCTGTTGTTGCGAGTCGGTGATGGGGTAATAGGCGATGAGCCTTTCGTCATTTCTCAACTCTTGCGAATGATTCTGCCAACGAGCGAATACTTCTTGATTCGCTTTTTCTCGATGTTGCTGCAGTTCACTGGCGGTTGTCAGATTTTGGAAGATATTCGTGGGTGCCTCTTCCCCTTTAAGCAGTTCACTGTGACCCGTGAGCAAGTGTTTGCCATCGTGATGACCGCCGCGTATTTCCACTTCGCCGTCGATGACTTCCAAACGAGCGTGTTCGGGACTTACATTCAGGGCAAACTCCGTCCCCAGGTCGATGATCTCGGAATCAGCAGCCTTGACGATAAATCCTCTCGCAGCGGGCGGGACGGTGGCTCTCAAGCGTCCATTCAACACCCGAACTGACCAGTCCGATTCGATATCGAGAGTCGCCGGCCCTTCAACAATCAACGTCGCTCCACAAAAGAAATCGATCTCCGCAAGTCCCACATCAAACTTCAGTAGACCGTTCGGAAGAACGTCACCTTCGAGGTGATGTCTCTGCTCATCGGGCCATTCGACATCCACGGCTCGTCGTAATGTGGCGTGTCCGGCGATTTGAGTTTGTGTGGTCTCGTCTTCACGGTCTGTGATCAAAGTTTCGGGCTGATCGGTTGAGTTTGCCCGATAAATCCAAAAACCAATGTCTCCCACGACAATGACCACCACCAATACCAATGCCACAGCTAGCAGAAATGATTTTCGCGATGATTGAACTGAAGAGGGGGCATCCGCAGCTGGTTTCGCCTTCTCGTTCCCGGAGAGTTCTGCGGAATCGATTGCGAGTTCCTGCAATGATTCATTGAGACCGACCGCTCGCAAATATTCCTCTCGCACTGACGAATCCGCTTCAATGGCTTCTTGCAGTCGTTCAAAATCCTGATCGGAAATGGTTCCGTCAATCAGTTGAAAGATTGATCCTCGAATGTGTTCATTCATGCCCGAGATCCTCCGATAGTTGCTGGCTAACACAATCGAGGAGCAGGCCTCGCAGGACATTGAGCTTGCTGTAAAGACGCCTGGCGTGCTCCCCAGTCTCGCTGGCAATACGGGCGATCGATTCGCCAGGAGAGTGAACACTCAGCACCAGTCGACGCTGAGATTCTTCCAATTTGCTCAGGCAATGTTGAATCGCTTGTCGTTCCTCTTCCCGCTGGTCGAGATGTTCGAGTGCCGATTGAGCCAATGCCTCTACGACACCTTCCCGAAACACAAGTCGATCCCGAGAGCGGTCACGTTGCCAACTCATTGCTTTATACCGAGCAATGACACAAGCCCAGCGAACAAACTCGTTTGCTGCATCCTCGGGAGACTCTGGAGAAAAGTCCGAAAACTTCTTCCAGCACTCCATCGCTGTTTCTTGAAGCACATCGTCGACCCCTTCCGAACCCGGCATCAATGAGCGGATAAATCGCCGAATGGAAAGATCGTGCCGAGCCAGTAAACCGACGAATTCGGCGTACCGGGCTTCCCGGTCCGCAGTTCGATCCTGAGGAGAATTAGGCTGATCCTGGGGCATGCTGTTCTCTGGAAAAGAGGCCGTCTAATGAGATATTCCACCAGAACAGCAATTTACCAGGAAATCTGCGAAGTTTTTTTGAGAATCGAAGCAATTGGCACGGAACGATTGATCACATGAATTTACACCCTGATGAAGCCGAATCGATGGAAAATTATCAGCTCAACTGGCTTCCGTTTCCTGCAGGTGGTTGAGCACACCTCCGCGCGCAAGAAGATTCTGGAAAGTTGGCTTTGCATTGGAACTTGGCACAGAAACATCTCCGGTCAGCAGGTGTCACTGACTCCTGTATGTCTCGGATTTGACCGGTTTTCCCGAGTTTTTTCGGGAATTTGAAAATTCTTGAAAAATGAGTTTCAAGCTACATTTACAGAGGTTTTTCAATCATAAGCTGTTAACAGGTCTCGATTTAGGATCCCGTTCCTTAACGGAGTGCAGGTTCGATTCCTGTCAGCCCCATTTGCAGAAAACCCCTTACTCTGGAGCGAATAACTCCTGCAGACAAGGGGTTTCTCTATGCGCTGGCATGCTGTGCTATGCGTGACTGACACCCGCATTGACTCCCTCGTTTGGGGCACT
>JAURQH010000054.1 GCA_030836185.1 Planctomycetota bacterium | reverse complement strand
GGATGAAGATCGCATCCGAGTACGGCAGCGTCATCATGAACAGCGCCACCTTGACCTGTTCTCCATTCAGCCAGACATCGGCATAACCAAAGTCAACCTGAGCTTCCCCCGGCGGATGCGACAGCGGCAAGAACACCTCGCGGGTCTGCTGTTTCCAGGCCCGGACCACATGGCTGACGATCGTCATGCCGCCTGTGTAGCCATGCTCGTCTTTCAGCCGCTGAAAGATCTTATGGATCGTATGCCGCTGCTTGCGATGCACCTGCCGGTCAGTGGTGAGAATTTCTTCAATGATCGGTCGGAACGGATCAATCTTTGATTTGCGTGGTTTGGTCTGGCGATACCCGGGCGGTTCGGTGTGAGTGAGAATCTTCTGGAGCGTATCCCAGTGAATCTCGAATTCGGCACAGGCAGCGCGTTTGCTGATCTCACCGGTCAACACGCGGCGACGAATTTCGGCCCATTTCTGCATATCGGTAAACACCCTGACCTCCTGCTGAGTTTCATCATCAGAAATCTCTAGGAAATCAGAGAGTCTGATCAAAACTCAACAGGTGATCCTCTGGGCGCTACGTTTTTAGTCCGACGAACCACTCCCCGACAAGCGCTACGTTTTCTGGCCGATGTTTACAGGGTTATGGCATTCGCCGTTTACGGTACCTCGAGACGGACTGCAATGTCGTCGGGCGTGGGGCCGGGGCCACTCCAACCGTCGAGCCTTGCCATGTCGACGCCCCCTTCGTCCGTTCCATTCAAGCCAAGCGAATAGATCAAGACGCTGTTTTCAACAGTCTTGAGCTGAAACGGTTTGCCGGTTAACGCGTCAACCAATGGTTCACTGACCAGCGGCTTCAGCGGCTCGAGCGACTTGGGATAGGTTCCATGCTCGAAGCGATATAGCTCGGCCGCCAGTCCCGCCTGCACCACCCGTCGTCGCGTGTTTGGCCGCGACTCCACGCGGCGCAGGTAACGCGATGAGATTTGGTTGAAGTACATTTGCGCCATGAATTGCGTCAGCTCCGCCGGTCCCGCCTTCGCCCGCTCGATCAAGGTCGTGGCATACTGTTCCGAGTCCAGCTGCACCATTGTATTCTCAAAGGCGATCAGCTCCTTGCGTCGCGCGGGCGTGCGGTGAAGATCGTGTTGCTCGTCGAAGAGGCGGTTGACTCGCCGCATCACCTCTGGCCAGTCAAGCTCTTGGATACGGGACAAGGTGCGCTTGTCGACCGTGGCGAGCTTGGACAGTTGTCGGACCGTCTCTTGATGATGAACAGCTGCGAATTGGATCGCGTCCAATGCTTGGTAGCGAAGCTCGACATTCAGCAACTCCATCGCTTCGCGTGGGGCGGGAAGCTGTTGAAGCAAAAGCAAGTACCGTTTGCATTCCGCTCTCGTCAATTTGCCAGACTCCACCAAGTCGAGGTCGCCCAGGCTGGCCATTTCCTCAATAGCCATGCCCGTCATCCACTGAACCAGATTGCCCTGTCCCGTCAGCCAGCCAACGCGATGAATTGCCTGAAGGTCAGATTGAACGCCTTGGATGTCTGCTTCTCCGATTCGCAGCAGAGCCCTTCGATACAGCATCCGTGCCAGTTCCCGGCTATGCTGGGCGGAATCAACAGCCTGAAGGCGCGACAGCGGTGCCGCACGAATTGTCATTTCCGACGTGAGCAATGCGGCGATTGCTGCGCCTAGCCTCTCTCCGGGATCCTTGGACTTGATCCGCTCGTCAAAGAATCCCTGTATCTCTTTAATGCGTCTGGCGTGATCCTCCGCGGATGTCACCTGCGGCACGTAGTTGTGCGGTCGTTTGGAGGCGTCGACGAGCCGATCCAACGCGGACTTTCGCATGCCGAGCCAGCGCGCCTCGTGGGGGAATTGGGCTGCAGTCCAAGGACCGCGCGAATTGTCGAAGGACTCGAATGCCTTGTTTTCCAGCTCAGAATACTCGTTCCCAAACCGATATCCCTGCAAGAATGGTTGGTCTTCATCCGGCGTGATCGGCTGGAGACCCAGTCGCTTCCAGAATTCGGTGAGCGTATCCGGTTCAAACTCCGGCGGGCCAAACTCCCTCAGAAGAGCGACTTCCCAGTTTGTCGCCGCGGTCACCCCTTCGGAATACCGACGATTAACTGCCTCCAGATAATCAACGTGGCCGGACTCGTCCAGCGGCTCGGTGATGTGGGTTACTTGCTTGTCGGGACGAATGACGACCTGACCGCGCGAGGCGACCTGACCGCCCGAATCGCAGCCCCCCCCAATCGCAATCCAGAACGTGAGGCTGCTAACAGCTGCAAGGTTTTTCATGCACCACCTAATTAATAAGATCACCGCTTATCGGTTGTTTGCCGTGTTTTCCTGCCGAAAGGCGTCTACTGAGCGTGCTATTCGCTGGGAATCTAAAATTCTTGGTCGTTGCGAAACGTGTCGAGGTTTTCATCCGTTCCCCTACTGCCAGACGACGCCAAACTTGAAAAAGGCCGGTTTCCGCAAACAGTTAATTCTACAGCATTTGCATCGCGGGACTCAATTGCAACTCACTTGTGGCGCACCATCTGACATCAGCACTTCAGGGCAGCTCGGGACGTCTCGGTCCGAAACGGGCGAGTAGAGCTAGGCCGAAGAACTCAATCTTGCGTGCGTTCAAAGAACACTCGACCAGCTTCTGGTTGATAAACCAGCATGAAGTACTGATGTCCGCCGCCCCGCAAATAGCACGCACCACCTTCGGGCAGTACCCACCAACTGGGCGTTTCGACGGGACTCTCCGCAGGTTCTTGGGCGGGCTTCAACTCATACCGCCGCACCAATTCCTCCACCAGCTTATCGGCAGCGCCGTCAAAGCGAAACCGCTCAACAGAATCGGTCGGTAAAGACGACATGCTTCTAATGATAGCGGTTGGTGATATCAGGGAGGGCTTCAGAAATGAAATCGCGATAGGCCGCATCGAGTGCCGCTTGTCTGGTTGCTTTCGCACCTTTGGCTGTCAGGTTAACAGCGGGCGGGCGCGAGCGCGCCACCTAGAGGTCTGTCGTTTGCGGCCAGCAAAGCACTCATGAGGCATTAGTCCTCGTCTTCGTTGGTTTCAATTTGGAACGATTGCCAATCGTCGGTGGTCACGAAATGGATGCATTTCGGGCGTTGGCCATTGAGATCCTCTTCCAACCCATAGGACAGTTTCCAACCGCCATCGATTCTCTCAACGGTATCGACCTGGTAATCGTATTGCCCGTTGATGCCTCGGCGTTCCGCAAAGCCACTCCACTGGTCTGCCATCCCGGGCTCGAACATCTTGACTTCGTCGTCCGGCCCGACACGGTAGACATAACAGCTCGTGGGGATCACGATAAAGTCGCCGACCGCATACGGCTCATCGATCATGCCGAGCGACGACTCATTTTCGTAGCTTGCAACGGTCAATTCGCGTCCGTCTCGAATAAGCCGATACGTTCGCAGGTAGGTGGGGTCGGGCCAATCGTTTTCAGATTTCTCAATGCACTCATGGATCTCGCAATCATGCACGGTCCAGCTCTTACTCGAGAGCGGCTGCCATTTACTACCGCAGCCCACTAGGAGTACTCCTGCGCTGATGATTGAGGTTGCGAGGCAAGCCCCAATGATCCATTCGCGATGATTGTGTTTGTCGTGCATTTCTGCAGGGTGAGAGTTCATTCAATTCAGGAGCTGCTCGGACAGCTTCTTCAGATTCCGTTCGACGGGCGAAAGGGAATCCGTTTTTACTTCCGGAATTGCAGTCCGCGAAGCTTTGGGAATCTCTGTGCGCGAAGGATGAGCATCGTACACAGCTCCTACTCGCGACTGAACGTCTTCCGACGCAGCATCTCCGATTGTATCGACAACAGGCAGTTGATCCACAAGCAAACTCGGGCCAGGGAGAATGTAGAAACGAAAATAATTTCCCTTAGCAAGTTCGAACGTCTTACCGCCGGCGCTTAAGGTGTGCGTACGCCCATCGAGGGAATAATCCAATGCATGTGTTTTTCCTTCGATTCTGTATTTGCGTCTGGCCTGCCAGACGAACTTGTCGGGCACATTGCCGGAAGACACGCTTGGCTCGTGAGCCTTGAGTGATGGATCGACAACGAATTCGAAGTGGGCAAAACGGCGAGGTGGTTCGTTTTGTGCGACGTACTCTGGATTGGCTTGGACGATGTTGTCCGTTCCACCACCGACGACGAGTGGTTGGTCGGGGGAGTCGTTGGGGACTGTTTCTTTGTCGCGTGTCTTCGCCGACTCCTTCCTCACAAATTTCTCTTTAACCTGGTTCATGGGAATTTCTTGGTTGCCGAGCCAAAATCCGTCGTCGGTAAATTCGATTCGATTGATTTCCGAGTCCTCTCCAACGATCGCTCCTTCCACCTGCGACCACTTGCATTCAATGGTGACATGATTTGGTCCGGAATCAACAATCGTGAATTTATGTTGCGCGACCTGCCCGTCGATAACAGTCGTTCTTGTGTCGCCGCGGTAAGTGATTTCCATTTTTCCAAACACACTGCCAAACGACGCAAGTTTGTCGGCGTCATAATGCCCGGTAGACTCCAGGAAGGCTATGCTCGCTGCTCTATCGGAAACATAGGTTCCCGCGAGACGTTCGGCAGGCGATTGCTTGATTGGCGATTTCCCGCCCTGCATGCCGGCTCCGGCATCGCTTAAATTCTCGACCGTAGGTGAATCTCCGCAGCCAACGGCACAAAGCAGAACGCTTAGGCAGGTGAGGGTTCGAAACATTCGCATTAAATGATCTCCGTTGAGAAAAATAGTGTGCATCAATGCCATATTGTCGCCCGCCGGCGTGGACGTGGACCGGTGAGTTCCGACTGGATTTGAGGTCGGTGTTCCAGATCCTGTCCCTGCGAATTGCACATCCTCGACAGTCTGCTTCCCCGGAAGGGACCCCCAGGGGGGGGGGCTCTGATTCCCCGTGTTTTACAGCATACCGCAAGACCACGACCGTACCACGATGGGACGCATTTTTCATCCGTTATTGGCCCTGTTGGCCTCCGCCACACGGCAGGAACTGGCCCGCCAGGTGGGCTACCTCAAAGAAGAAAACCGAATCCTCCGATCGCGGTTGAGCTTCCACCGATCACCACGGGCCATACGGTGCCTTCGCCTGGTTTGCCTCCAATGCCCACGCACGTTCACCCCAGTTCCTCATAATACCTGGACCGAATCGCTTCCGTTTCATGCGCTCTGGCAAAGGACACGCCAAACCAACCTGCAAGCGTTCGGCCCAGCCAGTCGGCAGTCTCAAAGTCGATTTCTTTCGGCAGCAGCCTGACTGCAGAATCCGACAGGTTTGCATCTAATCCCCAGTAGCGGACTTCCCTCCCGTCATTGACATGTACCAGTTCCATCAGCTCAAAGGACTCCAGATCCGATCTGTGAATCATCCCGGATGACAGGGGAAACACCAATTTCTTCCGTATGCGAAGCAACTGTTCAGTAGCAACAAACACGGTACGTCCAAACAGAAGCCACAGTATCAGCCAGACGAAATAGCTTACAAATCCAATGCCCGCTATCAGCGCCATGAGATTGCGCTTCGTGCTGAGCGTCTCCGTCTCGAAGCGGCCCACCTCGCTACCCGACGCCGCTTGTTTATCCGGCTGACTCGCCCTTCCGCCAACCACGTGGCGTAGCGCCGGGTCCACGCACAACCGCTCGGCGTCGTTGACATCTTCGTAGCCTGCTAGTCGGCTGTAGATCGATTGACGCAACAACGGCACGAGTTGGTGTTGCTTGTTGCGGCCCTGGCGTGAATCGGTCAGCACATCTCCGCCCATTTCCGTTAGCCCGAGTGCTTCATCTAGTTCTCGGTAGGCCAACAGCCCGGCATCACTGGTGACCTTGCTGCCGCAGAATTTTAGCTTCAAGCAACTGTCAAAACCGACCCGCAAATCGTCATTTTTGGCGTCACCCATTGGGTTCCCCTGTCACCTTGGCATGTTGATCGTCCGCAACCCTGTCTTTCAAGAGTCTGGCGCAAATCGCGTGCCAAAGTGTGGGAAGTCAAATGGGAAATGTGGGTTAATTCGTGTCTCAGAGCTTGGGCCACGTCAATTACTCGGAACGAATACCCGCCTTCGAAGAACTCGCAGGCTTTGGGCGGGACGACCTCAGGGTGGGTCATGTCTAACGGCAAAATGGTCAAGTCAGAAGTAGTCGCTTTGAATCAAGATCGATCTCTAATCGCACATCATAAATGCACAAGGTCTGCTATTGCATCTTGAATGCGTTGGTGGTTTGGTTACAATCGCAGGGGGGTCAGGGGGGCGTCGCGCATTTTTGCTCAGGCGTAACGAATTCGATTCCTTCGCTCTTTCAGCTGCTATCGCCCATTCTCCGAGTTCCATCGTCGAGCCGAGCCCTTCTCTACCGGTTTCTACCGAAATCGTTGAAATCCGCTGAAATTCGGTGTAATCTCCACTCATTGAAAAAGTCGAAAAACATAGGGTATTTCGACGTTGTGAGTTGCAGACAAGAGCTGCTGGCCATTCCTGGCAGCCAAAAGGTCACCGGTTCGAGCCCGGTATCCTCCACTTGATGTAAACTCTTGCTGATTCGCAGTTTGTGATTACCTGCTCTCTTCGGGCAGCGCGGCACTACACCGCCTTTACACTAGGTGTATGGAGTCCCCGCGCATGTCTTACCCGAAAAAACCTACCGATTCTCTCCACAAGCCGACCGGTCAAACCATCACGCGTGTGCGCTTGAATGGTCAATAGAAGATGCTCTATCTGGGAACTTGGAACTCTCCCGAATCCAAGACCAAGTATGAAGAGATACTGACCGAATGGCTTCTACAGAATGATCGATCTACTCAGGGACAGATACGCACTGATGAACTTGTCTTGCTCTACCTCGATCACACCCAGGAGTATCACCGCAAAGACGGTGAACTCACCTCCGAATATTCCTGCATCAAGTCCGCTCTGCGATTTGTCGTGCAGCACTGCGCTCGTGTGCGTGTCCGGGAGTTTGGCCCCAAGTTGCTCAAGGAGGTTCGCGACTGCATGATCGCAGCGGAGTTCACCCGATCCACGATTAACAAGCATGTGGGCCGTATTCGCCGCATGTTCCGCTGGGGCGTCGAAAACGAATACGTGCCTGGCTCTGTTATAGAAATTTGCTGTCTGTGAAGGGGGCTTCGAGTGCAACCGACGGCAGCCAAAGAAACCGAACCCGTTCAACCTGTTCCCTTCAGTGAAATCAACGGTACGCTTCGCGAAGTCCCACCAACTGTGGCCGCGATGATATGGTTTCAGTCGGCTACTGGTTCCAGACCGGGCGAGACAATTTTTCTCCGTGAGCGGGATGAAAACTTGACGACATCACATCAGAATCGTCAATCGCACATCCAGAGTGGGGGGGGGGCAAAATATCACCGACCAGACTCATAAGCTCCAGTGTTAAGCGTTCGAAATTTCTTTGATTTATTATTGTTGGACAGAGTATCTCCTCACGATGTTTTGTCTTTGGGATGTTCGAGTGCCTTTCGTCTCGCTATGTCTTCGCTGCTGTTCGGTGGAATCACGGCAATCATCGTTGACAATATTGAGATGCCAAAGACGAACATTCCGACAATAAGAATTGTGGTATCACTCATATTTATTCCCCGCCATGATTAGTGTTCCTAATGACAAAATCGATGGAACCCAAAGCCCAACGAATGCGCCTTGTTCTTTGAAGCCGTTGAACCACAGACCCACCGAGAAAGCAAATGAGGCTGCGGCTGCTGCCAGAAAACCAAGTTTTGATATTGTTTGTCGACTCATGATAAATTCT
Source organism: Planctomycetota bacterium (assembly GCA_030836185.1). GTDB lineage: Bacteria > Planctomycetota > Planctomycetia > Planctomycetales > Planctomycetaceae > JABURQ01. The sequence goes on along the minus strand of JAURQH010000054.1, from coordinate 13,367 downwards.
CCCGGCTGCCTAAAATTTGAAGTAGTCATCTCTAAAGTAACTTTCCTAATTTGTAGCCAAGCCCCGCAGATTGTCCACTGACAGTCATTAGCCGAGGATTGATCACAAACTTTGGGGCGGTTTCCGTTGCAACCGCGTCTTACGGTAGACCAACAATGGCGGAGAACAAATGGAACCTCTTTTGCTCTATTTGGATTAAAAGAATGTGCCAGCGCAATGAGAATCAGGGTAGAGAGCACGGAGAGCCTGGTTTCGGCAAGAAAGCCGTCAATCTTGCCAAGGCTGCCATCAAGCATGCTGTAGATAGTGTCAAGAAACTGGAAGAATCAAAATATCAGTCGCGTCTCGAAATCTGTGGCACTTGCTCTTCTTGCGACTTGAACCGCATGATTTGTCTCCACATGGATTGTGGGTGTCAAGTGACCCGCAAAGCTCGTTGGAGTTTTTTGCCCCTACGTTAAGGACGATAGAATTTATGCCAGCAATTCTGGAATAATTTCACCGGCAACATCGGTCAGGCGATAGTCTCGACCGTTAAATCGGTAAGTCAGCCGTTCGTGATCAATCCCCAGCAAGTGCAGAATCGTCGCGTGCAGATCATTCACACCGACACGATTTTCAACGGCTTTATATCCGAATTCATCACTCGCACCGTATTGAACTCCCCCCTTGATGCCTCCTCCCGCCATCCACATGGTGAATGCATTCGGATTGTGATCGCGTCCCAGACTTCCCTGAGAATCGGAAGTCCGTCCGAATTCTCCACCCCAAATTACCAATGTGGAATCTAATAACCCGCGTGCCTTCAAATCGGACAACAAAGTCCCAATTGGCTGGTCAACCGACTTGGCAGCAATCCTGTGATTGGCTCCGATATCGCCATGACCATCCCAAGGAACATCTCCCACGCCACCTGCTCCTCCATTTGTCCCTGCATAAAGTTGGACAAAACGCACACCGCGTTCAATCAACCGACGAGCGATGATGCACTGCTTGGCAACCAGATCCGTTTCCTTCGCACCGACTCCATATTCGTCTTGAGTCGTTTTGGTTTCGAGCGTGACGTCCATCGCTTCGGGTGCCGAGGACTGCATTCGGTAAGCAAGCTCAAACGACTCCAGCCTCGCAGCCAGATCGGCTTCGTGCGCTCGCAATTCTTGGTGCTTTGCATTCAGAGCATTCAATACATCCAATTGACTGCGTTGTTGTTCATTGGTCATCCCGTTTCGTCGAGCTAAGTTTGCAATTGGCGTTGCACTGCGACCATCAATGGCTGTTGGTTGATAAACTTTCGGGAGGAAGCCGGGAGACCAGATCGGATCTCCTCCTCGCGGCTTCACACCATGCATGACGACAAAACCCGGAAGATTGCGATTTGCAGAACCCAGGCCGTAACTCACCCAAGAACCCATACAAGGCCGACCTTGCAAAAAGACTCCTGAGTTCATTTCCAACATTGCGGGAGTGTGATTGTTAGATCGTGAAAAACAGGAATAAATGAATGCCATGTCGTCGACATGCTTCGTCATGTGGGGAAAGATTTCCGAAGCCCAAGCACCCGATTCACCATATTGTGCCCATTTGAAAGGAGACTTTAACACCTTGCCGCTAGTTGTGAAGAATCCGGTCTTTGGATCGGCGCCTGCCAGCGATTGGCCATCATGATTCTTCAATTGCGGCTTGTAATCGAAGGTATCGACTTGAGAAGGAGAACCCGGCATGAACAGCCAGATGACCTGTTTGGCCTTCGGAGCAAAATGAGGAGGGCGAGTCGCCAGTGAGCTTCCCGCGGCAGGTGCCGCGTTCAATAACCCTTCGTCTTGAAGCAAGGCAGTGAGCCCCAAAGCCCCCGCACCGAGCCCCGATTGTTTGAGAAAATGGCGGCGGTTCAAAAAATGAGATAATTGTGAATCGTTCATGCTCGAGACTTTATTATGAAACGAAAAAGAGAGATTGAGATCGTTTTTCAGTGGTCAGTCAATAAAGAGAAACTCATTCAGACAAAATACCAGTTGACAGAAATCGGTGACTGCGACATTAGTGGATTGTGGAGTCGCTCCATAGCTGGCCGCTTGCTGTTGGATAAATTGTGTCATCGTGGTCAGTTCAGATTCGCTGGGTGCACGGGCGAGCGCAATTTGATAGCCCTGTGTGACAACCTTCTCAATGGCATAGTCCTCTGCGAGATTTGTACCGGTCGAAATCCGTTGCGCAAATTTTTCCGCGAGGCTGCGAACGAACGGAGAGTTCATCATGGCCAATGCCTGCGGTGGAACGGTTGTCGCGTTTCGTTGCCCAATCCCCTGCATCGCGTCAGGGGCATCAAATAATTGCAGGAACGGGATCAACGATCCCCGCTTCATTTTGAGATAGACACTGCGGCGTCGATCTTCCTGTTTTAATGACCCCGGCCCATACATTTTCTCGTCTAGTTCGCCACTGACTGAGAGCAATGCATCACGCACGATCTCTGCTTCGATCCGCCGTGGTTCATGTCGCCAGAATAATTGATTTTCCGGATCCCGTTCCAACCCCGCTGAACTCACATTGTTTCCTTGACGATACGCGCTACTGTTCAGGATCAATCGGTGAATCGGTTTCAGTCGCCATCCTTCAGCAATGAGTCGACTCGCCAGATAATCCAACAACTCAGGATGCGTTGGACGTTCTCCTTGGGTACCGAAGTCACTGGGAGTGCTGACAATCCCCCGACCTGTGTAATGCTGCCAGAGGCGATTGACAATCACACGGGCCAGAAGATTTCCTGCCCCCTGTTCGTGATCAACAAGCCAGTCGGCAAAGGCGATGCGTGCGGCTTGCGGAGTTTCTTTGTTACCCTCCTGTTTGATCAACCATTCATTCTCAGCTTCGGGAGCCGTTGTTAGCACTTGGAGAAAACCGGGAGTCGCCAAACCCTGCTTGGCGTTGGAGTTCCCGCGAGAGAGGAAATAAACTTTGCGAGTATCGGCACCAAAATTATAGGTGGCACCTCCTTTGCGAGCGGCAAAAATTGGCATCAAATCCTGCTTGGGATGCAGTTCGTTATGTTTTTGCTCGGCCTGATTGAGTACCTGCCAGCCTTCGTCATAAGGAGCATACCATTTCAACAATTCCGCGTTTTGTTGATCGTTACGTTTGTCATCCTCCAGTTTGAGAATGTCTGCGATGTTTTTAGGGGGACCGGTCGGCAGAGCTTTGAAGTAGAAACCTGAAGGGCCAGCTCCATTGATGATCTTAACCAGCAACTCATTGCGACCTGATTTGAGCGCGAGTTTCACTTTATCCTGGTCCGGAGCAGCGCCGCCCATCACTTTTTTGTTCAACACAGATTTCCCGTTCAGCCAGACGCGAATTCCATCATCGCGACCCAATGAAATTTCCAGTGGCCCTTCAATGGCCGCAGTAATGGTGCGAAACAGATAGTTGGCCGAGTTTTCACCCGTCAACGTGTTGTGGACTGTCTCGTCTTTCCATTCTGGACGCGGCACCCATTTCACTTGCCCCTTCAGAAAGGTCTCAGCCAGGTCGACTTTTTTCTCGGGGGGAGATTGCTGGTCGTACGCTTTGTCATAATTCTCGGCTGGAAACGGACCAGCATGATGCCAGCCGCTCAATTTTGGTTGGACCGCCTCTGTGGGACGCGATTCCATCCAAACAGATAATTTTCCGGGGAGCGTCTCTTTTTCATAGCTCAAACGTGCGTCGATGAACGGTTTGTGCTCGGTATCAAACGCCGCTTTTTCTACTCGATATTTTTCAGGTTGGCGATCGAACTGAAAGTCCTGAAAACCAACTTCGGCAAACGAAGAGACCAATCGATAGTAGTCACGACTCGGAATCGGATCGAATTTATGATCGTGACATCTCGCACAACCTAATGTTAATCCCAACGTCGCCGTACCGACGGTCGCGATCAGATCGTCTAATTGCTCGTAACGACTTCGTTCGCGTTCCTTTTGTGTCTGTTGAGAAGTGAATGGTCCCGACGCCAACAATCCGGTTGCAGCCTGAGCCATTTCATCGTTACCGCCCAGCAAGTCTCCAGCAATCTGCAAACGAATAAATTCGTCGTAAGGCATGTCCTGGTTGAACGCCTTGATGACAAAGTCTCGATAGTGGTAGGCGGCGGGACGATCTTTATCAAACGCATACCCGTTACTCTCTGCAAACCGTGCCAGATCAAGCCAGTGTCGTGCCCAACGCTCTCCAAAATGTTCAGAGCTCAGAAGTTGTTCCGTCAGTTTTTCATAAGCCTGAGGATCTGGATCATTCACAAACGATTCGACGTCAGCCGGTTCGGGAGGTAATCCACACACGTCAAAATACAATCGGCGTATCAGCACACGACGATCGGCAGAAGAGTTGGGAGGAATCTGTTGCGTCTCAAGCGAAGACAAGACAAAGCGATCAATCTCGTTTTGGCACCACGCTTCTTGAGCAACATCGGGCGGTGGGGAAGAGTTTAACGGTTGAAAAGCCCAATGTTTCCGCCCCGCTTCAATATCGATTTGAGCCGCTTCGAGTTCGACTTTCCCTTCTCGTGGATCGGCGGCACCGCTTTTCACCCATTTTTCGAAGTCAGCGATGACGTTGTCAGCGAGCTTCGATTTGGGAGGCATTTCGAACGAGGTATGACGAATTGCTTGAATCAACAGACTCTTCTCCAAGTCGCCCGGCACAACAGCCGGACCACTTTCACCCCCCAGACGAATTCCTTCTCGTGTGTCGAGTAACAATTCCGCTTCCAGCTTTCCGTTGGTCTTCGCAGTCGCCGAGTGACACTGATAGCACGAGTTCACCAACACGGGACGAATTTTCGTTTCAAAAAATTGCAGTTCTTCGGGCGTCGGCTCCGCAGAATATGCTGCTGAACACAAACCAAAGGTCAGACACGCGAAGGAAAGTCGATGAGCATTCATAGTGGAAGAGTATTTTGGGAAAAGGTCGGTAGGAAACTTCGGGCAATCCCTCGGAGAAACTGCCGCAGAGTATGTGCTATTCTATCACCTTGAGCTCCATCAATCCTTCATTTTTTGACCGAACGAGAGGATTCCTCGCTAAACACTGACAATCTCGCCTGCTCAATCAATGAATTCGATAAACAAAGACAGCATTCACACTGGCTCAGCATCAACGAATTGCTCTCGAGGTTGTTTCATAGAGTTGACCGAAGATTCAAGAGAACTTTTGGGCAATCTGAAATCGCCAGATTTTAGCAGATTATTTGGACTTTAAGAGCGTCTTTAGCGTTCGGGCCAGCCTACGCCGCCTTCCGGTCAAAGGTTTTCACCAGCCATCTGACGTTTGACTTCATCCGGTTCTTATCTGACCGGTGGTAGATGATCGCGCGACATGTGGCTGCGCTGGTGGTTGTAGTATTCCGTGAACTGGGCCAGCATTAGGTCCAAATGCCGTTTCCCGAAGATGATGAACTTGTTCAAGCATTCCAGCTTGATCGTTTCGATGAACCGCTTTGTGACGGTTTTCACGCCGAAGAAGTCGAAATGAGTATTCCCCGCCCTTTTTTTAAGCAGGAATTGACCAAGAAGCCATGAGACTGTATACTTAATATACTGCAACCAATGATTTTTGGGCTTTGAAAAATGTATTTCAGGCGTCATAGGTTCAGGAAAAGTTTTGAGTGAAGTGAAAGTTGTAGTAATGACTGAAGGTACGATTAAGAAGCTGACTGACAAGGGTTTTGGATTCATTGACGACGGAAGTGGAAAAGATATGTTCTTCCACATGTCAAATCTCGATGGACTCCAATTCGATGATCTTCAAGAAGGTCAACGCGTTGAGTACACCGAAGGACAAGGTCCTAAGGGCCCACGTGCAGAGAACGTTCGCGTTATCTGAGCTGCCAACCCAATGTCGAAGTCTGACGGGGTTGGTCGTTAGCGACTTACAAAGCCTTATCAGAATGATAACAGAAGCCGGTGAGAAATCGCCGGCTTTTTTCATGCACCTCGAACTTCCCTTCGGTTCATGCAATGGTTTTGATCTCAGGCCAGTAAACGGGTGGTAAATCTTGGTCATGACAGGACTCCTCATTCCATCATCAGAAACCCAGGTTCGTCTCACCTCAAAGTAGGCGAGAATGAGAATTTTCTTGAGCCATTTGCTGCTATTGTCCCAGCTCGGTCCACTGGAAGCAAATCCAAAATATTCTGTTGTTCCTGCGTCCTTCTCTGAAGACAATCGATACGTCGAATCTCGCAATCAACAAAGAAAACGCTCGCAATGAAGCCCGCATTCCTATTTATGGTATTGTGTTTTGTCCCCAGGTTGATTCAAGCCGAGGAGATCACACGCATTTGGCTGACGCACAAAACCAATGATCCCAGTAAGATCGTGGTCAACTGGATGAGCGACAAACCGGGTGATTCTGTGGTGCGTTACGGCTTGACAGAAAAGTATGTCCAGCGGGTGGAATTGAACAATGACACGACGTTGCACCACGTCGAAATTCCTCTCAAGCACCGAGACACGACGTTTCACTATTCAGTCAGTACAGGAAATCAGCATTCAGCCGACATGACGTTCAAGGCTTATCCGACTGACGAGTTACGCGTGGCCATCGTTGCCGACTGGCAAGGCCAACCCGACTTGTCTGCTGTTCAGAACGATGACGTGCATCTGCTGCTGACCGCAGGCGACAACATTGCCCGCCTTTGGGATCAGTGTGGAGAAGGAAAGAAGGACTGCATCAAGCCTTATGCAAAATTGATTGACACCTACCCGGAGCTATTCCGCTCCACTCCGTTCATGCCCGTGCTCGGCAATCATGACCGGGAGATTCGACCTCGGGGAAGCAAGCCTCCGGCAGAGCCTGTTTATGATGTTGAAGCCACCGCGTTTCGGCGTTTCTTCGAGCTACCGGGGGACGAATGGAAGTGGTACTTCGATCTGCCCGACTTCCGTCTGCGATTTGTGGGCCTCGACTTCAATCACATTTCAGACTTCAATACCACTTGGCAAACCTGTCATGCGTTCGGGGAAGACTCGCAGCAGTTTCAATGGTACAAGAAGCTCATGCAAAAATCGCCCGGCTTTGTCGTGACGCTCTATAACGAACGAAACGCCAGCGTGCGCAATCAAGCCCAGAAACAATGGCAGGACTTGTTCCAACGAGGTACTTGCTGCATCACGGGATTTGGTTACTTTGCCGAACGTGCCGAAGTGAACGGAACCCCGTACTACAACACAGCCCTGAACGGCAGGGGCCATCAATATCCCGATCCAAACTCGAAGTTTCTCGCCGGAATAGACAGTTACATCCTGCTGAGCGTCAAGCGAGACGGGCCAATGACGGTCGAAATCAAGAGCCTGAAAAACACGATACTTGATCGCCAAGCATACGATGTCTCCAACCAGAACTGAGCACGCAATCAGAACGATTCGACGTTCACTTTCACTCGGGAACGTGTGTATCCAGTGTTTGACGAAATCGACGGGGAGATTCGGCAATGAAGGCCGGGGACGGAGTTCTAAGAACATTCCAAACTCACCGTGGATGCTCTCTTCGACATCGACCAATTGGAAGCCTGAATCATCGTGATCCTTGGCTGGATCGTCCAGCCATCCGGTTCGCCAATGACTTACCGGTCATTAATGGATGGACAATCCTTTCGAAGATCAAGCGATTAGAGTCGCTTAAAAACTAAGCAGCTTGAAAGAAGATAACGAGACTCCAGTCGTGAGAAATTGTGTTCGCCACAGCACATCGCAAGACGTCCTGCGGAGGACACAACACTCTGCCAAAGCCTTCGTGGAGACGAAGTCTCTCAACTGGCCAGATCTGACAAAGCCTCTCTCTACCGACCTCATTATCAACTTGTCACAGAAGCTTTAAGCCAATGTCACGTTTTCAGCACAAGGGCCTTTTGGTCCTTGACCTTCTGTGAAACTGACTTTTTGTCCTTCGTACAAGTCATCGTAATTCGCGCCTTGCAGACTTTTGGAGTGGAAGAACAGGTCTTTTGAACCTCCCGTGTCGATGAATCCAAAACCTTTGTCTGTCAACTTCTTGATTGTGCCTTCAGCCATGTTTCCGCGTTCCTGAATAGGTTGTAATTGATGATGTGACTCACCGGAACAAATCCGGCAGACACTCATCTGGTCCCAGAAGTGTACCCATAAAATCACCAAAACGTAAGTGGCTGGTCTGCGGAAGTCTCAGGCTGCCAAAAGGACACCGACTCTCTCTTCCCAATTTTGCGGAGACAGTTTGTGCGTCAATAAGGAGAAAAGTGCATTTATCAGCATAAAACAGCCATTCACCGAGGCAATCTCCGATGAAATTTCTCTTATGCCGCATCAATCCTATTTCAGCTCTGCGGCTCGGATCCACGTCTCCCAGCACCTTAACCTTCAGCCGAATTCAGGGATTCACCCATTTTAGGGCCATGAATCAGTTCGCTTCGACAAACGCACGATCATCTCTGGTGCGGTAGAGAAACGCATCCGACGTCAGCAGTGAGACGAGTAGTGCATTCATGCTGCCGTTATTGTCTTTGTAGGCACGCCAAGCATCCTGAACAACAGGGGCATCGTTGATCGTTTCGTTTCGCCCCATCCAAAACCGGAAAGCATGACGTACAAACACCTGCTCAACGCGTTCACTTTCCGCGAGTTTCTGAATCATCTCGATGGCATTGGCCACTTTGCCATCAAGCGACGGGTCGCCGGAATCGATGATTTCACCCGTGGTATCAACCGGTTTTTCGAGTTCTACTTCCCGATACAAACCCGCGTGATTGAACATTTCAAACGGCAGGCCAAGTGGATCCATCTTCTGATGACAGGTCCAGCAATAGGTTTCCCTAGTGACCCTCATACGGTTGCGGAGTGTGTTTCCAGGCTCATCCGGCAACATCGCATCCACGGTAATCGGGACATCGGGAATCCCGCCGCCCAAAAGACGTTCACGAACCCACCGACCTCTCAGAATCGCATGATTGTCCATGGCATCAGAGTGCGAGACCAACCAACTGGGATGAGTCAGAATTCCCAAACGCTGACCTTCTGGGATTGTCGCCAGAAAACGATCCGGCTTCATGGACCCGTTTCCAAAGCTGCGACGACTCACACGAGAATAAATTTTCTCTCCCGAGAGATCCGCTTCAGCCACATTGTAATTTTGGTTCGCTTTTCTTCTTTTTTTGGCGGCAGCGATCTTCTTTTCGACCGCCGTCAACGCCTTCTTTTTTTGAGCGAGTAATCGCTGCGTTGCCTTCTCTTCGGGGTTGGCCTCTAACTTGGTTTCTAGCTCGGTGACTTCATTCTGAGCCGCTTCGAGTTCGGCGGCCTCTTTCTGAGCAATTTCGACTTCCAGCTTCTTTGCCTCCGCTTGTGCCGCGACTCGTTCCTCTTTGGAAAGTTTCTTACCGAAAAAGACATTATCGTCTTTGGTGGCGACAACTTTATTCGTTGTCAGCAGTTGTTTCAGGACGTCCTGATCTTGATGAAGGATGAGTTCAATCAATCGATCAGTGCTTGCCGTCGCATCAAACATCGCACGATAATAATTTTGACCTCTGGCTTTCACTCCCGTTTCGGCTAATGCTTTTGAGTCTTTGCAGATATAGCCACCCAAGTCATAGTCGAAGTAATCGCGAAAGAAACGCAAGACACGTGGCTTGCGAACAGTATCATCAGCCAACATCCGCTCCACTTCACGTTTGACATCTGCCTTGGTCCGCATACGCCCCTCAACAATGGCCTTGCGAAGTTCATCATCGGGCTTGATATATCCCAGGGCATGATTGACGGCCAGCCCCAATTCCCAGTCCTGAAGCATGACGCGACCATGAGAGTCGGGCTTGCCGTATTCAACCAACTCTGGTCGGAAGAGCGCGTCTCTGTCGAGGAAGATGGAGGAAAGACCGAGCACGGCTCCCTCTTCCTTACCGAGTTTCTCGATGGACTGCTTGACAATCTTCAGGTAGTCGTCTGATTCTGTTTGACTCGGAGGCCTGAAGGTGAGACGTTCAAAAAGATCATCAACGGCAGCACGTAACCGCTCATCGGTCACGCCATCATCTTTCATGAGGTCATAGACCGGCGTCAACGGACGCTTCACCTTAGTGCTGTAGACGATACTTGTTGGCAGGCCTCGCAGGTCGCCTTTCATCTTGTCCGCGATTGATTTGGGGTCGTCGGTGATCTGGTACGGCTGGGCGATACTCAGCGGCCCCTCAGCCATGTACTGAATAATATCCTCTGCAACACCCATGATCTGCGTCGCTTCTGCGCTATTCACGGTGTAGAAATCGGGATAATTTTCCAAACCATGATTGCGTGCTGAGGATAAAATCGCGGGGACGCTCTTGACGGATGTGGCATAGGCCACTGTGCCACCTTGCCACTGAATGATGCGATCCGTACCAAAGTAAAGTTTGAGTTCACCACCATGATTGGTCGGCACGACATCGCCATGAGTACGAAGGCCGGGCTTTTCAGGATCGAACTCCGGCTCTGTGTTAATCAATTCGTTGAGCCGGGTGATGTGTTCCTGTGGTGTCACTCGCCAGATACGTGCCGGAGATGAAGTCGGCACGAGTTTAATATCTTCGGGTAGCGGACCGAAGAGCAGGGCATGATCAATAAAGTTCCCTTTGTGGGGATCATGATGGGCCTGAAATCCACCTTTGTCGTGCATGACTCGCGTTAACTCACCCACGACCCAGTCAGAAAACTTCAGCCTTTCGACGACATCGGGCTGCGTCATTTCTTGAGGTGGCATTTCTCGCAAGGAGACCTGTGCCCAAACAGCTTTCCAGGTCGCTGCGTTCACTTCATCCACTGGTCCCAAGTCGTGGAGCGAGAGATTGCCTTCAGGCTCCGTCTCTCCATGGCAGTCCACACAGTGGCTGGTCAAAAACGGCTGAGCAAAGCTGCTGTAGTCTGAATCGACTTTTTGACCTGGCTTATAAGCCTCACCACTCGCAACAGACATCAAACTCGATGAGAGTATAATGACCAACCCAAATCTGACCGTAATCATACCAGCAGTTCCTTCAGCGGACCGTTTCCATCATCGAACTTCTTGGCCAGCTTGTCGTCCATATTGAAGCGATCACAGTTCTGCCCGGCGGCACGCAAAATCGTCGCGTAGAGTGAATTGATAGGTCGCTTGCCATCGAGTTGCGTGAAGCAACCAGTCTTGAAGGCTCCATCGAAGTCGCCCAATAGCATGACGGGCCAGTTCGCACCGTTAGTATGTTGCTTGTCTGCGTTGTTGCTCGTGTAGACAATCAAAGTGTGGTCCATCATGGAACCGCTGCCCTCGGGGATACTTTCCAATGCTTCCATGATTCTCACCAGCATACGGCTATTGTACTGACGAATTTTGATCCAGATCGGGTTTTCGGGTTGCTCCATGTGACCCAGGTTGTGGCCTTGTTGCTCGACACCCAATCCCTTCCAAGCTCCGAAGATCTCGCCACGTCCCGAACCGATGGTCAGTGTATTGGTGATTCCCGAAGTAAGAGCCGAGATGCCGAGGTCCAATAGAATATCGTGCCAGTCGGTTTCGAATTTCGGCTTGGTGTATCGCTCATCCACAACGGGTGCAAACTTGCGTAAATGATCGGAAACCGTCTCAAGACGGTTGCGCAAGCCATTCAGGTCACTGAATCCCTGCACGTATTGACTGTAGCGTTGACGTTCTGCAGATGGCAGCGATTGGCCGTTGGCGGCGGCCAGCATTTCGATCTGATTCAACAGATTCGATTTCGCTTCATGTTGGAGTCGAATGTCGCCGGTGGAGATACCACCAAATAGCATTTGATACAAGTGATTCGGGTTCGAGTGCATGAAGATCGGCTGGCCCGCACCACTGGCCGACAAAGTCGCAATTGTCGGCTTCGACGTCATGTTCTCAATCGAGTCCATCCCGATGCAGAGATGGGGCAGGAGCGTTGGTGGCAACACCTTGCTCAGTTCATAATCAATCGTCGATGCACTGGGAGGAACGCCATCACTACCGCGATATCCACCGAGTGCTCCGAAGAAGGCGCTGTGTGAAGGGCTGGTATGAATGCCGTGCAGGCCGTTGATAATATGGAGTCGTTCTTTGTAAGGCTCGAGCGCGCTAATGGGCTCGGGAAGTTTGGCATTTGCCAGCGAACTGCTACCAGTCATCCCCTCGGGAATGCAGGTCTTCGGATCGAAGCCCTGATTCTGCATGAAAAAGATGACTCGCTTTGGATTTGAATTGCTGATCGGTGCTCCCAGCAGACGTTCGGGAACAAGGGAGAGGCCAAATGCAGCGCCGGCACCGGACGCCACGCTTTGCAGCATTGTTCTACGATTAAGCATGATCGATCTTTCAACGGGATTAACAGCCAATTGTGTTATTTTCTGTATCGGACATGACGGGTCAATGCCCTTACAGCAATCGCTTGATTCTGAAATGGATGAAATCAAAGCGACGTGCGAGGTGGGATAAACGTGAGGAAATCCAAATTCATTATAATACAGATGCATGAGGCGATGCAATTATTTTCTCGGGAGTAGAACTTCCTCCAGACAAGCCACACATCTCCCCGTATCCCCTTTCATAGATACCACTTACGACTTACCAAGAATTTCATAGATCCTCGAGGTCGTCAGCACGTTCCACACATTCGACGCGGGTGGCCCCGAAAGATGCTCTCATATTCACAGATCGTGCGTAACAAAGCTGCGGGGCAGTCTTTGCCTTCCGAAACTTGTTGACTGCATCAGATTTGAGAGATTGATCTTTTTTCCACGCTGATGAGAGCCCCAGCCACATATTTTGGAATTCGTCGGCGTTCTTGGCGAACTCCGCGGTAAATGAAATTTGGTTCCCTCTCATCTCACTGGCGGACAAGCCGCCAGTGCCACCCAATAAGAGAATGAACCCTTTGCGTTTGTTTGCTCTTCGAGGCTTTGCGTCAATTTTATGATCTCTCAATCTCATCTTGCAATTTCATTCGTACCAGAGTTAGCGTTCGTGGTTCGTTGATATTTTGAGCCGCCGGCGCGACAGCATTTCGCATCGATCAACGTAAATCCTGATTGAGAAATGAGATAGCGTAATCACTAACCATTGAAAGTGGAGGGTGGCTGGCGAACGGAGCGTAGCGAAGCCCCCAGACAGATCCATGCTCTGTGGGTGACCTGACGGTCATCCACAGCCACCCAATCAGTTTGCTCAAAATCAACTTACAACAACGCATGCAAAATCCTGATAAGTTCCGGGGGCTTCCATTTCACGGAGCGCCCGCCGCCACCCTTTTTTATTCGCTTGATTCGAGTCATTCGTGGTTGTCGATTCTTTGATTCCAACAAGCAGTCATGCAGGAGCATGACCTACAAAATTACAAAACTCGTCTTGC
>JAURQH010000053.1 GCA_030836185.1 Planctomycetota bacterium | reverse complement strand
GGCCTCCTGCACGACTTCCATTCAATATTTGAGTGATGATCCAAAATTAAATCTTACTCAATACCTCCGTGCTAAATTCAGTGGAAATCACTTATTGTCTCCCTTTTTGTTCCCAACAATGGTCTGAGCGACCGCTGTACTTAACGGAAGGTCAGAAAACCGCTCCAGGGGCTTCCGGTCGGAGCGACAGTGACCGGGTAGGATTCGCATCTGCTGGAATCAACATGCCTTTTCGCGGCACACCGACTTACGCGCGCAAGCGAAGGTCAGAAAGTAAGAATTTTCATTAATTAGTGTGGATTGTGAGCCCAACTAACGGTTTAAGTACAGCGGCTTAAAAGGACTCACTGCCGAGAATTGACATTGCTTTTGTCTTCGGCCATCAGAGCAGCGACAATACAAAGGTGAGCACTTTGAAAAGCGCCGATGCCGTTTCGCCATTTTGGCTTTGCTAACAACCCATAATCCTTGTTGACCATGGCCCGTCCCGCGTTTTCGCAGGCAGCAGCAGTAAAACTATTGAACTTGCTGCTCTTCACCAATTCAAATGCTGCATTGAGTTCTCCCGCATCAATGAAGCATGAAACTATTTTGCTCGGCCTACCAATTGACGGACCGTGATCGCTTCCTGTTCGCCTTTAGGTCCAGCAAGACCGTACTCGCCCTTGAGCAACTCGGTTCCGGGCATCAGTCTGGACTGCGTTGCCCCCTTGCCGCACTTCAACGCCCTGGTCAGTCTCAGCGTTGCAAATCAACGGCGAGAAAGTCAGATGGGAGAGACATAACGAAACCAGAGGGCAAGCGTATCGCATTTCGAATGCTCCAGGGGTCCAGTTTCGATGAACCTTATTGATTGTGACAAAATTGACGCTTGAATTCATGGGCCGGACATGGCTGCTTGGATCATCGACCAAGTAAGGTACGCCTGAGGGAGCTTCTCCAAACCCTGCACTTGACCAAGGGTCATCCGGAGGATCGTTCCGTCGCGTTTCACCTTCATTTTATTGACAGCGACCCGACCAAGCGCGATTAATTCGCGGAATGGAGGTTGAATGGCCTCTTCCTGTGGTATCTCGTGTTTTTCGATGGCATCGAGCATGCCAGGCGCGACAGAAAGAACGCCTTTAATCTGTTCCATCAGTCGGTCCATCGACGCGCCGTCCTTCATCTCGATCGTGATCTGGATCGGTTCTTCTCCGGCGTAATTGAACAAGAACTCCATGCGTTTCGCATCTCGCAATGCCTGACCCAAAGTCCGGCCTGGCAACGGATCGAAGTGGCCGAACACGGAAGCCAGCATACGCGCGTCAATTTTGCCATTGTTCGCCAGAACAAAGTGGAGTTCAGCCTTGGGATCGAGATCGCTGACCAACTTCTTCCCATCAGACTTGGACGATTCGCCATCAATCATTTGCTCCACGACCAGGCGCGTTCCGCTGGCGACGACATCCTTTTCAGGGAAAAACCAGACGTCACTGGGCTTACGCAAGGCGCGAACTCCTTCAGACAGCCGGGGCACATGGATCTGCCGCCCCTGGTAGTCCTCTTGCGAGAATTCATAATACTTGGAAAGACCCATCCTGTCGAAATACGCTTTTGGACTGATAGGAGACTGAAATTGCATTACTACCCCTGACGGGGATGCGGGATGTGCATCATCTTTGACCTGTGAGGGGAACAACAAGATCATTCGCTCAATCTGGGGATCGCCCAGGAACTCAGACTCAACATTGCTGAGCGTTCTGAGCTTCGTGATCAGCGGATCGTCGAGATCGACCTTCTTGAGAATCGCATGCATGTTGAGCGACATGGCAGCGTAGGTGCTGGTCGGCACAAACTCCGGCGTAATCTCTGGCAACTCTGTCCCACGGCTGACCGTCCGCGTCCAGCGCACTTCGCCCGTTTGCAGTGTCTCGCCCGCATCAGTTCCGTCCGTGACCTCCACGAGCCGAAACTTCAGTTCCGTCTCGTCACGTTCAATCTTGATCACGCCGAGGGGATGCTTTAGCGATGAAAGATCCGCAAGGCTCGTATCGTCTTTCAGTCCGAGAAGGTTCAGGATTTCCTCTTCTCTCTCGACGTCACCCTCACGTGAAATAAAGTGTTTGCCATCAACCCTGAAACCGTACTTTCCGTCCTGACCCGTCCTCCACCAGCCATCGGCAGCTTGTTCCAATCGAATGGGCTTTTCGCGAGGCGTGATTTCAATCGTCAGCGACTTCACGTCCGAAGGAACCTGCTGTGGTGCGATCATCAGCATCGATTTGAACAGGCCGACAGTGCAGATCTCCGGTCGCTGCAGAATTCTCCCGGTCTGGGAATCAAAGGTTCGCGGGTCGGTTTCAAAATCACAGATCAGTTGTTTGCCGTCAGGGCTAAACCCTCTTAGCTCTGGCGTCACTCGTGCAAGAATGTCTTGCACTCGCTCATCACTCTCCGGATTGCCATCCCACTTATGAAAAAGAAATGTTGCCCTGTGATCGCCAAGTGCATTGGGGATGTTGATTCTTAGCCCGCCGCTTTTCTTGACTTGCCAGACATTCAGCTTAAATGCGTACTCGCCCAACGGATTGAGCCAACTGTATTCAGGGAATTGGATAGCCGCCAGACGATTGCCGTCCGGACTGAAGCAAAACTTGTTGCTTACTCCAAAAAAAACGCCAATCTGACGTTCTGAGCCGTCCACGAGGTTCCACGCACGGATCTTTGTGGTGTATCCAAGATTGCCAGTCTTGTCCGCAGAAACGAGTGTCCCGCTGTCCGGACTGAAAACGGCTTCGTAAACCGCCCCGGGAACACGAAACTTATGTACGAGCTGCTTCTTTTTGACAGACCAGATCTTAATCAGACAGAAGGAGCCGGACATCGGCCCGGGATTGTCATATAGCTTGGTTAAGCCCGCGGCTAACTCGCCGTTGGGGCTTAACCTAAGTTGCTGTACACCTTCGAGATCTACTCCTTCGAGCTGCTTTTTGATGTCAGCATCTTGCCCATGCGAGGGCGACGCGTGGACAGTCGTCACTGCAACGAATGCGAAGACGAGTAACCTGGTAGCTTTTTGGAGTATGTTGTTTGACACGATGAGGGCTTTTCCTTTCGCGCCACCTGACTCGGTGGCAATCGATGATTCTCTGCTGCGCTATACAGTGATGGCCGCACCTGATTCTTTCTTCAGTTCCTCTTCTTGTCCCATACGGAGAAACCAAGGAGCTTTCCTGAATCACTCCAGATGCGTTGCCGAGTTGACTGTTCCGTGTCAACGGACATGAGCGTCCACGTCCCGTTCACTTTCGAACGGTAAAAAACGGCCTTTCCATCAGGCGAATACTCGCCGTCCAATGCTGGCATGCCCTCCTGTGTCAACTCTTTCGGATTTCTTCCGTGCGCGCCGCCGAGGACAAGTTGGCCGTCGTTTTCGATGAGAAGTGATTGTCCATCCGGGGACCACGCCACGGGACGGCCGCGGACAACGAGAGAGGATTCCTCGGTTCCATCGGCGTTCACTACGTAAGCAGTTCCGCTCTCGCGAGACGATGCAAAGGCAATCTGCTTTCCATCGGGCGACCAGGCGGGCACGGAATCGTTCGCATCATTACTGGTCAGTCGGCGAACGTCGCTTCCATCAGCGTTCATCACGAAGATGTCCTTGTTGCCATGTCGATTCGAGCAGAAAGCGATCTGCTTGCCGTCAGGCGACCAGGAAGGAAAGCCGTCATTGTTCTCAACGGGTGTCAGCCGCTTCTGCTGTGTGCCGTCCGACTTCATGACGTAGATGGCCGATGACGCCGTACCATCCTTTGCTTTGTTCTTTACATCCTCGCGGGAGGACTGGAACACAAATCTGGTTCCATCCGGCGACCACTGAAAAATCATGCCAATCGGCGTCTTGGTCACGCGACGCTGATTCTGGCCGTCGGCGTCCATAATGTAAAGAAACCAGTGGAATGCCAGATCATGTTCTGCGACCAACTCGTGATCTTGTTCTCGCCGCGCCAGAAATGCGATCTGTTTTCCATCCGGTGACCATCGAGGAAGGATGTCACTTCTGCCCTTTGTCAATCGCTGTTTTCCAGATCCGTCGGCATTAAGGACGTAGATGCCGCCACGTTCTTCGTCCAGAACGGAGACGGCAATCCGAGTGGAGTTTTCAGTGGCCTGTACGCCAATCGCTCCAAACGCATCGCGCGCCTGCGACGCAAGTTGCTCGTAGAGCGCATTGAATGCAAGTGCGTCTGTTTTCGACAGACCTCCAGCGACGCAACTCTCACCGACCCAAAGTGCAGGCTCGCCATCGATGAGAATCTCGATCGCGCGGTCTCCGACGCCACCCTCAAAGGCAGTACCGGCGAACAAACAAGCCTTCCCTGTTCCTTCCGCGGCCTCGATTTTAAAGAGCTTCCCGTCAAGCAACTGTCGACTGATGTTTGTTGTATCAAACGCGAGAGTTTTCTCGCGGCGATACCTAGCAGGACCCTTCGATTCATCGATGACAACTCGATGAACTTTTCCAGATGAGAACTCCCACGTCTCCTTTAGTCTGCTGTCACTGTCACCGGCATTGGCGTCCAGGCGAACCACGATTCGCGCAGGCAACGATTTGGTATCACGCCCGGCCTCAAGTAATGCGCGGATATTCGGTAAGGCACTTGCGTGGTTCGACGAAGATGAAGCATTCGGCTCTTTCAATGTCTTCTGCGTATTGTTTCGCAGGACCTGACCATCATCCCTGAAAGCTCGGGAGTTCTCGAGGAGGTTGTTTCGTGATTCGTACGTCAACACCTGCTTCTCTCGAAAGGTCTTGAGTCGATGGAGAAAACCAGGCTCGCCGGACTCAAGTGCAACAACAGTCTCGTCCAGCAGTGTCCGAACGGACGCCGCGTAGTAGGATTGGTCGTCGAGCTGAATAATGGCGACGGTCGCCAACGCAGTGACAGGCATGGCTGTCAAGATCGCCAGTAGGCCCAAGGTGATGCGCCATCGCTTTGACCAACGATTCTCCGCGACAAGCCAGAGAGCAAGAAAAGCGATGAATCCCGCAAGACTGGCAACGACAAGGGTGTATCCAAGTGCATTCATCGCTTCATCTCCGAGACCAAATGGGTGGCCGCATGCCCTTTGTTCGGCCACTGTATGCCATCTATTTCTGCGCTCACGGTTTCCTTTCGTGAAAGCCTCGATGACCTTCATCCAACATCGACAGCGTCAGATGCCACTAGCTCAGAAAGCTCTTGCAGAGATTCTTTCATCGCATCCTGATCAATTTCATGAATGTTAATAGGCACACCGGGAGCGTCCAGCATGGTGATCGTCAGACGACCGCCAAGGTGCTGTCGAAATTCTTCCAAGCCTTCAAAAAGATTGATTGTATCATTCAAAAGTGGATGCCACATCGGAATCCCTAACGCCTTTAATGCGTTAATGGCTTTGACCGCTTCTGCGTGTGAGAACTTGAAAAGACGAGCAGAATAGAGACAGTCCAGAGCAACTCCGATTGCCACCGCTTCTCCATGACGAACCTCAAACTCAGTCATCACTTCGAGCTTGTGTGCTGACCAATGCCCAAAATCAAGAGGTCGTGCTTCCAGAGCTTCAAACGGGTCTCCCCCCGCAGTAATATGTTGAATATGCCAACGTGAAGATTCACGAATAGCCGTTGAGCATGCTTGAGTCTCTCGGTTTTGTATTGCAGAAGCATTTTCGCAAAGCCAGTTGAAGAAACTGGCGTCTTTCAATAGCGCAACTTTTATGGCTTCACTGAAACCGCAAGAAAAATCGCGGGCAGGGAGAGTCTCCAACAAAGTGGTGTCGTTGATGACGGCCCAAGGGACAGCAAATGTCCCGACCCAATTTTTTTTCTGAAAAAGATTGACGCTATTCTTAACACCGACTCCTGAATCCGCTTGAGCTAATGTCGTCGTTGGGATTCGAATCAGACGAATTCCGCGATGCGCAATTGCCGCTGCAAAACCCACTGCATCTAAAACCGCTCCACCACCAACGACCACAATATAACTGCGTCGATCAAGATCATGAGCATTGATCACTTTTAGCATTCGTTCAAGAAGATGAATGTCATTTTTGACCGCTTCGCCTCCCGGAACTGTTTGTATGTTTCCAGCAAACTCCAATTTCCACTGTTGCGATTTGGCGAAATCATTGAGCCTTGTTTTAAGCTGTGGATTCGCGGCAGCAACGGCTTCATCCAACCAGAATTGGACTTTAGGTGTGCGGCCAGGCGAAGATTCCAGAAGATCACCCAGAATGCCCAACTGACGTCCAAACAGATCGTGTGTGAACCGCAGTCGGTGTGTACCGGGCACCTGAAAATTGAGATTGATTGAGTCGGGAACGCTTGATTCAAACATGGTATGTGTGAACAGTGAGGAGGTTTTGGAAAGGCCATTTAACCCCGTTTGGGTCTCTCTTTACTATATCTCACCACTGACCATTTTTCAGCCATGCTTTTCGGCTGTTGACTCATTTTCTTGATAAGTCAATAAGCGGCAGTCCCTGAAAAACGGCATGATCGTTGTGAACGGCCTCAAAATCAGTTCTTGATTGAAGTTGCTTCTCCAAGTACATTCGCCAACCACACATTTTGCATACACGGATCGAATGCTCTCGGAACAACTGACAGACACTCCGAGAGCTCGATCATGAAGGACGTTCAATGAACGATAAGACACAAGACTCGCCCGATGAGACTCCTCAAGCAGACGGGGAAGCATCTCCTCTCGATAATTCGGAAGCAATTCCGGCTCCAACCGACTTTTTTGGGATCCTCAAACGACTCGGCCCCGGACTCATTATTGCGGGTGCCATTGTGGGCTCTGGCGAACTCATCGCGACCACTAAAACCGGTGCTCAGGCCGGAATTACTTTGCTTTGGCTCATCATTCTTGGCTGCTTGATCAAAGTTTTCGTCCAAATTGAGCTTGGACGTTATACGATTACTCACGGTGAAACGACACTCACCGCATTAAATCGCGTCCCTGGCCCACGATTGAAGGTCAATTGGATCGTCTGGTTCTGGCTCTTTATGATGCTGTGCACGATTGGTCAACTCGGTGGCATCGTGGGTGGCGTCGGCCAGTCGATGGCTATCTCGATGCCCATCACTGGAGATTTCCGTGAAGCGATTCAGATTCCATCGGTCTCACAAATCAATCGATACATCGATCAGGATTCTTATCTGCTTTCAGAGTGGGACTTAAGGCTGAGCCGAAATGTGGCTGACCCTGATGAAATTAGCGACGAAAAATATAAATCCTTCGAAAAAGCCTGGCTTTCAAAATCCATCAGTTCGACTCGACAACTCATCGACCAAGTAGACCAAGAGCTTCTCTTAAAAATTAATGAGCAAGCTGAACGATTGATCAAGACAGAAGCAGGACAGTCCCCTGCCCTGGGAGTGCTTTCTTCTCCATCGCAGGAAAAAATTTCAGCAAGGAAAGAATTGCGTGAACATCTCAGTCAAGCGAATACCGAACTTCTCAAATCACTGACTGAGACCGAGGGGCTACCTGACGCCGTAAAGTACTTATTGGAAATGACACCGGCACAGTTACAAAGGGCATTGCACGGCCATGCGATTTTAGCCGCCGAACTCTCAGACGTGAATCGGGATCGAAATCGCGGAGTTGCCGCAGCCGCATCTGCTTTCTCATTGCAACAGGCCGCAGACTTTCAAGATGACTCACAAATATCTGCGGCGAAATCACTGGTCGCTGTAGCGATTGAACCAGCGACACAAGACGACAAAATATGGGCTGGGGTCGGCACCTTAATCACAATCATACTTCTTTGGGCAGGACGATATCATCTCCTGCAGAACATTTCGACAATCCTGGTGGTCGCCTTCACGCTCATCACAATTGGGAATGTCATTTCCCTTCAGATGACAGAGCAATGGAGTATTTCACTTTCACAGTTCATGGGTGGACTCACGGGAGGACTTCCCGAGAAGGTGCCAGGAGAAAAAGACCCTTTACTGACAGCTCTGGCAACTTTCGGAATTATTGGTGTCGGCGCAACCGAGTTGATCACTTATCCGTATTGGTGTCTCGAAAAAGGTTATGCAAAATGGGCCGGTGTCCGTTCCGATGACGCAGCATGGGCTCATCGGGCTAAAGGCTGGATGCGAGTCATGCTGTATGACGCGTTTCTGTCGATGGTTGTTTACACCGTGGCAACCATCGCGTTTTACATGATGGGCGTTGCGGTTCTCTTCAACGAGGGTCGCGACCCTGAAGGCATTCGTATGGTGAGCACTCTGGCATCTGCTTATGTCCCGGTGTTTGGTGAGTATGCTGGATGGCTCTTCTTGATCGGAGCGATTGCCGTTCTCTACTCGACATTTCTAGTTGCTAATGCAGGAAACGCACGTATGTATGTCGATGGCTGCAAAGTCTTTGGTTTGATCGGCCGTGATAATCCCAAAACTCACGACCGAACATTACTCTTCTTTTGCACGTTGATTCCGCTACTCAGTTTCTCGATGTATCTCACGGGTGCCGATCCAGTGACTCTCGTCTTGATCGCCGGGATGGCACAGGCCGTTATGTTGCCTATGATCGGGCTGGGGTCTCTCTTCTTCCGCTATCGCATGACTGATCAGCGGCTGAAACCAAGTAAGCTGTGGGACACAATGCTGGTGCTCTCCTGCCTAGGTCTACTGATCACAGGAATTTGGGGAGTCGTGAGCCGCCTATAAAAAAAGCGGACGGCTCTCAAATGTAAGAGCCGTCCGCGATTCGTTCATCAATGGAATCAACAACATTCAGACTGAGACGTTAATCTCGTATCCTTTGCGTTGTTCGCGTGATTGCCAGGTGTTGGCTTCGGTATCATTGGTGATCTGCTGAGTGGCAGGATCCCATTCGAGCTTCTGACCAAGACGAATAGCAATATTTGCCAGATGACAGGTTGTCATCGCACGATGATGGCTCCAAACATCCGAGATCGGTTTTTCCCGACTCACAAGGCAATCAAAAAAGTTGGCCATGTGAGCATTGTTCTTGGCCGGGTCTTTGCCACCATAAACTTCTGCAATGGCACCCTCTGGAAGAGGATTGCTTTTCAATTCTTCAACGGGACCACCTTTGGTGCGACCACGACTGACATGGAAACGGCCTTTGGTTCCTTCAAACAGAATACCATTGCCATCAGAGGAGTCACTCACGATGTTCATTTCAACGCCGTTCCCGAACATGACTTGAATGTCAAACTGTTCGGCGGTGTTGTAACGGTCATCTTCAACCGCGTATCCATTCTGCATTTCAATCGGATGCTTGGCCGTTCCCTCGACACTGACTGGTCCTTGATCTGGACCATTCTGGCCAATCGCCCATTGTGCGATATCAACGTGATGTGCACCCCAGTCGGTCATTTTCCCGCCTGAGTACTCGTACCACCAGCGGAATTCATAATGACAACGAGAATTTCCCCAGCGTCCACTTGGACGATGTCGGAAATCTTTGGGGGCGACTTGCCCTTGCCACATATCCCAGTTGAGTCCTTGTGGCACATCAACTTTGGGAATCGATTCACAGACAGGGGAACGACCGATGTTACAGGTCACTTTTTTCACTTCCCCGATTCGCCCATCGCGAACCATGGCGACGGCTTCGAGGAAACGGAGTCCCATTTCACTACGTTGCTGAGTCCCCACCTGAAAGACTCGGTTGGTTTCTTCCAGGACTTTGATGATCTGTTTACCTTCCATGATTGTCAAAGTCAGTGGCTTTTCGCAATAGACATCTTTACCAGCCTGCATCGCTTCAATGGCGATTTTTGAGTGCCAATGATCGGGTGTGACAATTGTGACGACATCAATATCATCACGGTCCAGAATAGCCCGATAGTCTTCGTACATGGCGATATGGCCATCGAAGCCTTTTTTGGATTGGATTCCCTTCACTCTGTCTCGACCAGCATCAAGATGGAGGGCATCAACATCAGAAACTGCGACACAGTCTGAAAACTGCATTGCGTTGGGACCAACTGCGCCCCAGCGGCTTCCCGTGCCAATACAGCCGAGAACCGGACGCTCATTGGGACTCTGAAATGCAGCAGCGCGCGCTGACTCTGCGGTAAAGAAATAAGGCATCGAAGCAGCCGCTGCGGCAGCCGTCCCCGACTTCAAAAAATCGCGTCTTGTGGTGGAACTCATATAAATCCTCGTGTTTAGAAACGAAGGGAACAGGGACCGATCAAATCAATCAAGATTGTGATCAATTGACTGATCACAATATACGGCCTCTATCATGTTGATGACAGTGTTTTTTGGAAGGACATTTATCACAAGGCACTTCTCGACTGTAGCGACCAGGTAAGGTCATGGTGTCGTCAATGTAGCAGTAAGGCAACAACACATATCAGAGCCGTACCTCGAGGGATCATCGATTTTAATCGCTTATTCACCAAGAAGACAATTCGAGAAATATTCTGCCACATATCATTGGGATGAAAAGATGTTGTCATAACGACAACATCTTTTGTGCTTATGACACACTGTTGCTGATCTGATTAAGCTTCCATCAACCTAAACAGCAGGGGATAAACCAATACTTGGTAACAACATACAGATTATTTAAGGATTGGTTAGCGCGCTTGGCATTTTATCTGCAACGACATCCGATAGACCCACCATTTTTTCCCACCTTTGAAAGGAGACAATTACTATGCGGGTCCTAATCTGCGGGCTGTCACTGGCAGCCATCACATTGTTAGCCAACGTCGAGACTGCAAATGCTGGCGGTTGCCGTTCTGGTTATGGACGGGGATATTCCAATTACGGCTATTCCTCACCCTATCGATCAAGCTATCGGACTTATCGATACTCAACCCCATATTACGGTTCGTATTACCGTAACCGCGGAAACTTTGGGCATTACGGCCACAACCATTGCTATGGCAATCGTGGATCGGGTGTGTACATCCAAGGACGAAACTTCGGTTTCGGACTTCGATATTGAGTCCAGAATGCTCATTTAGAAGCGTGCTGAATGACGGAAATCCCGGTTCAGTCTATCATCCCGCCGGTAGATTGATTCCGGGATTTCTTTTTAGCCACCTTCCAAGAGTATGAATTCATTATCGTCTGGCGAATGATTTTGCTACTTTATGATCTCAGAATCATCGTTAGAAAATCTCTGGAGAGAAAACATGCGGCGGCCAGTCATATTATTTCTGTTCATCGGCTCATCCATCTACCTTCCAATCGCTTCAGCCGATATTTCAGAGGATTTGAAAACAATCCTCAAAGTGGATCATCGGGCTGAAGGCAATCTCGCAGCACAAATCGCCTACGATTCTCTGAGCACCGCAGACAAATCAAGTTTGCCCGCGATCTTAAAGAGCTTTAACGAAGCCAATCCACTCGCGATTAACTACCTTCGCTCTGCGTTTGAAGTGATCGTTACCAACGGAGAGGGCAAACTGCCAATGAGTGAACTTGAGATCTATCTGAAAGATCAGAGCAATCATCAAAAGGCTCGAGCCATGGTCTTTGAGCTTATCAACAAGACTTCTCCTGAAAAGGCCGAGCAAATGCTCGATGGCATGATCACGGACAGTAGTGCAGAGATTCGTTTTCAGGCAGTGGATAAAATTCTGACGGAGGCAGACGAACTCTCCGGTGACGAGAAAAAAAATGCCTATCTGAAGGCGTTGAAGGGTGCGTCGGTCGAAAGCCAGGTCACCAAGATTCGAGACACGTTGAAAAAATCTAATGTGGAAGTCGATCTGCAAGAACATTTTGGACTTCTCACACGCTGGAAAGCCATCGGACCATTCGACAACAAAGATATGAAGTCTTTCGATGTTGTCTATCCACCAGAAACGGAACTCGACTTCTCAGCAACTTATGAAGGTATGGAGGGAGATGTTCAATGGCAGACCATCGAGACTGACGACCCGATGGGGAGTGTCGATATTGCGAAATCGATTGCTCCTTACAAAGGTGCCGTGATGTATCTGTACTCAGAATACGAGAGCGAACAGGATCAGGATGTCTTCTTCCGCATGGCGACCGCAAACGCCTGGAAACTTTGGGTGAACGGCGAATTAGTCTTCGCTCGGGAAGAATATCATCG
Source organism: Planctomycetota bacterium (assembly GCA_030836185.1). Taxonomy (GTDB): domain Bacteria; phylum Planctomycetota; class Planctomycetia; order Planctomycetales; family Planctomycetaceae; genus JABURQ01. Next base: position 49,647 of record JAURQH010000053.1, on the reverse strand, counting down.
CGGCATGCGATGGGATCAGTATCGTGTTCCCGTGTCTTTGAAAAAAGGGGCCAACAAAATCCTCTTCAAGATTCTTCAGAATGAGCAGGAACAGGATTGGGCACAAAAGTACGAAGTGCAATTTCGCGTGTGTGATAAATCGGGCCAAGGATTGCAGCCAAAAGCTCCATTTGACCCAACAAAGTAGGTCTCCACGAATGTATCACTCGGCGGCATGAACTCGACAACTTCTTCAGACAAATGGTTTCTCGCAATGTCCTATATACGATCTTTCTTACTTATCACCTTAACCTTGAACTGCACGCAAAATCTGCGTGCGGAAGATTGGCGTCAATTCCGTGGGAATAACATTTCGGGAGTCTCGGCATCTCCCCTGCCCGATGTCATTTCTGGCGACACGATCAAATGGGAGGTCGATCTACCGGGGCGTGGATTGTCTGCACCGATTGTTGTGGGGGATCGCGTGTATGTTTCTGCGAGTAGCGGATTCGACCAAGATCGTCTGCATTTGTTGTGTTTCAATAAGCAAACGGGAACACAAATTTTCGAACGTCAGTTCTGGGCGACCGGGCGCACAGTCAGTCACCCCAAAATGTCCAACGCGACTCCCACTCCCTGCAGTGATGGCGAACGTATTTTCATTACTTTCTCGAGCAATGATGTCATCTGCACTGACCTCGATGGAAAATTACGATGGTTTAGAGGAATGAACTATGACTATCCGAACGCCACAAACTCCTTGGGAATGTCATCGTCACCAGTCGTGATTGACGAGACATTGATCGTACAAGTAGAAAGTGATGCCGACTCATTCGCATTTGGCCTCAACGTCAAAGATGGCACAGAACGCTGGCAACTGGAACGCCCCCGAAAAGCAAACTGGACATCCCCCACAATTGTCGAGAAGCCACAACCACTTGTTCTGCTCCAATCCGCCAAAGGCATTGACGCGATTGAACCCAAAACGGGCAAGAGCGTTTGGAAATATGACTCGGGTGCTTCCACGATCCCTTCGAGTCTCGTCAGCGGAGAGGTTGTCTATATCCCATCCAACGGCATAACGGCCATTGATCTCAACAAACCGAACGACGACGCATTGTGGAACGTCAAGCGTTTACGTCCTTCGACTCCCAGCCCGATTCTGACGAACGGCATGTTACTGACTGTTGGTAGCGTCATTACGGCGGCTGAACCCGATACCGGAGACAAACTGTGGGAATTCCGAGTGTCTGGTCCCTTCAGTGCCTCTCCGATTGCCTCTGGAAAGTACGTCTACCTTTTTAGTGAAAACGGGCTGGCTCAAGTGGTGGAGGTGTCCAAGGAGGAAGGCAAGCTGATCTCCGACTACGACTTTGGAGAGAAGATTCTGGCGACACCCGCCGCATCTGATGGGGCGATTTTCGTACGGAGCGACGGGCACCTTTGGAAAATAGGGAACTAGGAAACAGTAATTGGCGGCTGAGACCATTGAATCGCGGCTGCCTGCTTGTTCTCCATGTGCGTTCGGTTAAGATGACATTTACTTGTTTGCGACCGATTTGAAGCACTGTTTTCAACCGAAAGCCTGTAAAACTATAATGTCAGCCCCAGATCCCCTTGCCTCGCAATCCGGGCCGCGTCCTCTTTCGTTTCAGGCTCCCCAAGGGGACATGGCAATCCTCGCCGGCTCCGGAAACCCGCTACTCGCCCAAAACATTGCGAGTGAATTAGGAGTTTCGCTGACACCCTGTAAATCGCATGTGTTCAGTGAAGGAAACGTGTTCGTTAGAATTCGTGAGAATGTTCGCGGGCGAGACACATTCATCATTCAAGGCGTCCACTATCCGGTCAACGATAACTTTGTGGAGTTGCTCTTCTGGATCGATGCTCTGAAGAGAGCCTCTGCGGGACAAGTGACTGCCGTCATTCCTTTTTTCTCCTACGCCAAAGGAGACAAGAAAGACGAACCTCGCGTTTCGATTCGCGCTCGAGTTTGTGCGGATGCAATTGAAGCTGCCGGCGCAGATCGTGTATTGACGATGGATTTGCACTCCCCACAAATTCAAGGTTTTTTTGGGATACCCGTCGATCATCTGTATGCCCGTCACATGATTTGCCAGCATATTGCCAAGCTGAATATTCCCGACATGGTTGTTTGCAGCCCTGATGTTGGGTTTGCCAAATCAGCGTCGGCCTATGCCAATTTACTGGGAGTCCCGGTGGTCATCGGAAACAAGCAACGCAAGGATCATTCTGAAAACGCCGAAGTGCTGGAAGTGATTGGAGAGGTCAAAGGCAAGAATGTCGTCATGGTTGATGACTTCACAATCACAGGTGGGTCACTGATTAGTATGGCCAACCTGCTGAAATCCAGAGGAGCCAAGGATGTCTTCGCAGTTGTCACGCACGGCGTGCTCGCCAAAGGCTCAGCAGAAAAAATTGAAAATAGCCCGATCAAGAAACTGTTCGTCACAGATACAATAGAGACCAGCCAAGAACGCCCACCGGCCAACATTGAAGTGATTTCAGTCGCTTCGATGCTCGCTCGGGCAATTCGCTCAATCCATGATCGCACCAGCGTGAGCGAGTTATTTCCTGACGATTGAGACCAGCAGATTACAGAACGGATTCCATGGCTAAGAAAGCTCAAAAACTTACCCCCATGATGGAGAGGTATCTCGAAGTCAAGGGGGAAAATCCGGGAACGATCCTGCTCTTTCGGATGGGAGACTTCTACGAACTCTTCAACGAAGATGCGAAAGACGCCGCTAAAATTCTGGGTCTCACGTTAACCAGCCGGGACAAAAAATCAGACAATCCCATTCCGATGGCAGGCTTCCCGTATCACTCCCTTGAAAACTATCTGCAGAAGTTAATCCGGGCGGGCCGACGTGCCGCGGTCTGTGAACAAGTCGAAGATCCGAAACAAGCTAAAGGATTGGTCAAACGAGAAGTGACACGAATTGTCACCCCCGGCACCCTCACCGACGATTCGCTTCTTGATCCCCGGTCCGAAAATCTTTTGGCCGCTCTTTCTCCCGGGAAAGAACAACTCGGTTTGGCATGGCTGGAACTCTCCACCGGAAAGTTTCAAGCCGCCTCGGTCGGATCCGAGAATTTGGCTGACGAACTTGCACGCCTCTCACCTTCAGAGCTTTTGATCCCGGAAAAAATGAAGGAAGACCTGCTTGGTCGTTCGGAATATTCAACGAATTCCACTCTCATCACCGAACGCCCTGCCTGGTGTTACTCCCACAATGAGTGTCGCAGAACATTGAAAGAGCATTTTCAGGCAGCGACCCTCGAAGGATTTGATATCGACGAGGAATCTCCCGCCACAACGGCTGCCGGTGTGTTGTTGGAATATGTCCAGGAGACTCAAAAAACCTCGTTATCTCACATCACTCGTATTATCCCTTATCGTCGTGGACAAAATTTAATTATCGATGAGGCAACACGTAGAAGCCTCGAATTAACAACCACCATTCGCGAGGCTACGCGAGACAACAGCTTATTGGATGTCATCGACCAAACAGTCACGTCAATGGGGGCTCGGCTGTTAGGAGACTGGTTAACCAACCCGCTGACCGACATAAACCAGATCAACCAACGACTCGATGCGGTTGGCGAGATCATCACCAATCTCAGTTTGATGCAGGATGTCCGCGAGCTTCTTGATGATGCATATGACCTGCAACGCCTGACGGCTCGTTGTGCGACGCGACGTGTCTCACCCAAAGATCTCAGTTTTTTGTCAAAGACTCTTTCAATCCTTCCGGCTCTGAAAGCAAAAATGACGGGTCGATCTTCGGCTCTTCTTCAGGAGATTGAGTCCCGCTTTGATCTGTGTGCAGATGTTCGTTCCGACATCGACAAAAATCTTGTCGATGATCCCCCACTCCTTGTTTCGGACGGTGGAATGATTCGCAGCAAAGTGAACGAAGAATTAGATGAATTTCGCACACTTTCCAAAGGCGGCAAAGAATGGATTGCCTCCTATCAGGCAGAGCAATCCGAAACGACCGGCATCCCGAATTTGAAGGTCGGCTTCAATAAAGTCTTTGGATACTATCTGGAAGTCACTGCAGCTCACCAAAGTAAAGTGCCCGATCACTTTATCCGTAAACAGACGCTGAAGAATCAGGAACGGTACATCACGCCGGAACTGAAAGAATACGAAGAGAAAGTGTTGCAGGCGGAAGAACGAGCCATCACGCTCGAACAGCAATTGTACGACGAGCTTAGTGAGCGTGTGGCAGAACAAGTCGAACGGCTTCAAAACACTGCCGAGCTTCTCGCCATCACTGACGTTTTAATGGGCTTGGCTCATCTTGCCAATCAGAAAGGTTATTGTCGTCCTCAAATGACTGTCGATTCAGCGCTCGACATTCGTGAGGGGCGTCACCCAGTTCTGGATCATATTCTGGATGCGGGAGAATTTGTCCCCAATGATACCCGGCTAGGAGGACAAACAGGTTTTTTGCAGATCATCACTGGTCCCAATATGGCGGGAAAAAGCACATACATCCGCCAATCTGCGTTACTCGCGATCCTTGCTCAAATGGGAAGTTATGTTCCGGCCAGTGAGGCTCGTATTGGAATTGCTGATCGTATATTTGCTCGTGTCGGAGCCAGTGATGAACTCGGGAAAGGCCACTCAACATTTATGGTAGAAATGACCGAAACCGCTCGCATCCTCAATGCGGCAACAGATCGGTCACTGGTCATTCTCGATGAAATTGGACGCGGAACGAGTACCTACGATGGCATCTCTCTGGCTTGGGCCGTCACCGAGTACCTACACGATGTCATCAAGGCTCGCACCTTATTTGCCACACATTATCATGAACTGACGGAACTCACACAAACCTTAAAACAGGCAACTAACTGGAATGTGGCCGTTCGCGAGCAGGAATCTGATGTGATTTTTCTGCACAAAATTGTGGAAGGAACTGCCGACAAAAGTTACGGAATTCATGTTGCCCGCTTAGCAGGTGTGCCCCAACAGGTTCTCGACCGCGCAGGCATTATCCTGGAGTCGCTGGAAGAAGATCATCTCGACGAGCGCGGCAAACCTAAAGTCCCCGTTCGCGAGACACACAAACAAAATCGACAACTTTCTCTCTTCGGGGGCGAACCCCATCCGGTTGTTGATGAATTGCAAGGGCTTGATATCAATCAATTGACGCCACTTGAAGCACTCCAGAAATTGCATTCACTGCAAGAAAAGGTGCAAGCGAAGAAATAGCGGATCTTCATTCTGGTCGATTAATCGCACTTAAAGAAACGCTCAGGTGGTCAACACAGATGTGGGAGAGTGCTTATTTAGAGCGAGTGGCCTTAAGAAACCAGATCTTCAGATACCTGTGGCGTCAGCGATTCCTTAGAATGAAGAGTTCAGGTCGCCCGGAAGAAGCTCCGCCCCCTTGTGCTCGTGGGAGACGGAGTCTTCCAGATGACCTGTCTCGAACTCTCAACATCTAAACGCCATGGATTCAACCCGATTGTCGTGTTAAAAAACAAAGGGGACACCGAACGATTTATTCAGAAAGGCCCGTTCAATGATATTCCGAACTGGGAATACCATGAGATGCCTGACCTCCTCGGGGAGGCTGGGGCTTCGAGGCGTTTACAGAAGGAGATCTCGATCAGGCACTGAATGCATCACTTGCACATCGTGACGCATTCAGTTTGCTCAATATCCTTTTGGAACCGGATGACATTAGCCCTGATCGAGCAGACTTGCCAAACGACTCGATGCACAGATTCACTGAGCGTCGAGATTCGCATCTTGTTCCAGATTATACTGACGAAGAGCACGCTTCAGGTTAGGAAGCTGTTCCTCAGGACCGGCTGGATAATATTGCACATCATCACGCAGGTAATACGAGGAAGGCAAAGTCTGACCACCCATATTGGTTTGCATACTTCCGACCATACCCGCGTATCCAAACGGAATCATCGCGTAGGGAGCCATTCCACAACCGGTAAAGAGTGTGGGCATAAACAAACAAGCCGCTAAAGCCATCTTCTTGAGTTTCATGTCATCATCCTTGACAGAGCTCGAGTGAAAATACTGCAGGGTATGGATCAATTCACGAGCCAGTTGAAACCAAACCCTCTGACAGAGATCCTATCGACCGATTGCGGCTCGCACTTTCGGAAAAATCGATATATTTCCACATTTTCTTTGCGCGTCAAGGAATCGCGATTGGTCTACCCTAAATCAAATGTATGAAATAAGATAAGAGCATTAAAAACACTAATCTGATGGATCTTCATGTGAATGAAAGTTTCAAATCCCTATAGATCCAAGGGTTTTGATGCGTTGAGCGAGGGGCTTCTGAGATGTGGAACTGGTGGACCGCACGAAAACGCCGTAAGTGGGCAGAACTTTCTTTTCCACAAGACTGGGAAGAAACATTACACTCTGATTATGCAGAATGGTCTCGAATTTCTCCTGAAATGAAGTCATCGATCAAACGCTTCATCCAGATATTCATAAGAGAGAAAAACTGGGAAGGATGCGGGGGATTACAGCTCACTGATACCATGAAAGTTCTCATTTCTGCTCAGGTTGGAATGATGGTCTCGGCATTGGGACCAATCTATTTTGACCACGTCCTTTCGATTTTGGTCTATCCAGATGCTTATCGAGCCCCAAATAGCACTCAAAATCAGATGGGCATCGTCACTGATCGAGGTTCAGCGCGTATGGGAGAAGCCTGGTGGCAGGGACCAGTCATACTTTCGTGGAGGCACTCGCTGGAAGGGGCCAGGAATATCGATGCGGAAAACCTGGTTTACCACGAGTTTTCCCACCAAATTGACATGATGAATGGTCGTTTCGTCGACGGAACTCCACCTATGGCTTCGGAAGACGAATATCAAAGCTGGTCTCAAGTGATGAATCACGGATATGATCAACTCAGAACACGAATTCGACAGCGTGAGCCGTCGGTGATTCGACGCTATGGTTTGACAAATCCGGGTGAATTCTTCGCTGTCAGCACGGAAGCGTTCTTTTCGGCACCGGGGCAACTACTGATTGAATATCCTGAAGTTTATCAGTCGTTGCAGACTTATTATCGTCAAGATCCGGCATCACGTCGCGATTCACTCCGAGAACAGCGGCGTGCATGAGCTTCAAGAGATGGAAAATCTCTCCCATTTGATCGTTTCGTGAGTAACAGGATGCTGTTACACTGTCACGACTTGAAGTCATTTATGTCTTCAAGCCCCGCCTTCGAATCGAGACCACGCACTATCACTTTCGGATTCTCAAATGTCGAATCAACTCAAATTGAAACAAGGTCGGCTCATCATTGCCGGCTTGGTGATCCTGCTGATCATCCTGCATCAGGACAATTGGAATTGGGACAATTCCAATCTGGTCTTCGGTTTCATTCCCGTCACATTGTTTTATCACATGTGCATTTCATTTAGTGCGTCTGTGATCTGGTTCATGGCAACACGAATTGCGTGGCCCGATGATGTTGAGGAAGAGGTTTTGGCGGAAATTTCGGAAGGGGGTGACGCATGATCGTTCTCGGCATTATCGGTGGATACATCGCTCTATTACTTTGTCTGGGATTGTTTTCTAGTCGCCTGTTCAAAGGAACCTCCAAGGACTACATGTTGGCCAGCCATTCGATTGGTCCCTTCATGCTTTTGATGTCTCTGTTCGGCACGACGATGACGGCCTTTGCGCTGGTTGGTTCCACGGGAGAAGCCTATGTCGAAGGAGCCGGTGTTTACGGCTTACTCGCTTCTTCATCGGGCATCATTCACTCCCTCTGTTTTTTCATCCTGGGAGTCAAACTGTGGTCTCTTGGTAAAAAGTATGGCTACACAACTCAAATTCAATATTTTCGCGACCGATTGCAAAGTGATAAAATTGGAGTAATTCTGTTTCCGGTATTGGTTGCGATGGTGATTCCCTATCTGCTCATCGGTGTGATGGCTTCCGGGACATTCATCAATGCCGTCACAATGCGAACATTTGAGGAAGGTACCTTCCCCAGTGTTTTGGAGGTTGGCGAACTTCCAGAGGATGCTGCTGAAGGAACTGTGGCAACGATGATGGACGAAGGGGGCTCTAAAGGCGGTGTTCCCAAACCGTTAGCATCGTTTGTCATTTGCATTGTCGTATTAATTTATGTTTTCTTTGGTGGAATGCGGGGAACCGCTTGGGCCAATACATTCCAAACTTGCGTTTTCATGGTTCTTGGAATGGTCACATTCTATGTGATTGCCATGAAGCTGGGGGGAGAAGACACATTAATGGCCAGCCTTCGTAAAGCGAGTGCCGCCGTGGATGCCGACAAACTCACTCGTATGCACATGTCAAAAACTCAGTTTGCCACCTACTTTTTCGTGCCGTTATCGGTGGGTATGTTTCCTCACCTCTTCCAGCATTGGTTAACGGCGAAAAGCGCGAGCTCTTTTAAGCTACCTGTCGTCGCGCATCCCTTTTTCATTATGATTGTGTGGTGCCCGTGCATTTTAATCGGATTGTGGGCGACTACTGATTTGATTCAAATCCCACCTCCTATTGCACAAAAACCAAATGCAATTCTCCCATTTATGGTGAGCAGTCTCAACGGCCCAGTGATGACTGGCCTACTCTCTGCCGGTGTTTTGGCAGCCATCATGTCATCGTTAGATAGTCAGTTTCTTTGCTTGGGAACTATGTTCACCGAAGACATCGTTGTGCATTACGGTGGCAAAGGTCGCTACAGCGAAAAACAAACCATTATGATTGCGAGAGCATTTATTATTGCCATCGTTGCCGTGGTTTATGTCTTCAGTTTGTTTGAACCTCGTCGCGTCTTCACGTTGGGGATCTGGTGTTTTAGTGGTTATGCCAGTTTGTTTCCACTTGTCTTTGCGTCGCTTTATTGGAAAAAACTCACCAAATCGGGAGCCTATGCGGCCGTCATTACTTGTGCGGCAAGCTGGCTTTATCTGTTCCGTGAATCTGGGTTTGGATCGAACGAAACATTCACGGTTGATATTCCCTTCGGCGGGGAGTTATATCCCACAATGCCCGTCATGACGATGTTCTTCCTGACAGCATTTGTCATGGTGATCGTCTCGCTCGTAACCCCCAAGCCGACTGAAGAAACTCTACAGAGGTTTTTCCCAGAGAAGTCTGCCGCTTAAGCTGAGACAACTTTTCCTATCAGGATGATCGTGAAAGAGCCTTTTCCAGATCCGCCACAATTCATTCATCGTCGTCGCGTACAATTCGCGGAGACCGATATGGCTGGAATTGTGCATTTCTCACAGTTCTATAAGTACATGGAAGAAACAGAACACGAATTCTTCCGTTCGCTCAATTTGACGGTCATGCACCACAATGACGATGCTTCAATTATCGGTTGGCCGCGAGTTTCAGCGTCGTGCAACTTCGAAGCTCCGGCCTATTATGAAGACATGCTGGAAATACGGCTGGCCGTGTATCGTAAAGGTGTGAAATCAATCACTTACAATTTTGAATTCTGGCGAGACCAAACCCGTCTGGTGCGTGGTACGATGAAAACCGTCTGTTGTCATTTCCAGCGTGGTGAAAAAATGAAGTCGATTGAAATTCCCAGCTTGTACTTCGACCAAATTAAAGAAGATTATTCCCACGATCCGTCTTGAGGTATTCTGTCGTGAGCAACCTGAGTGTTCAGAATTTGACAAAAACCTTCTCGTCGGCAACCGGCCATCTGGAAATCTTGAACGGAGTTGGACTCGAAATGTCCAAAGGAGACTCTGTTTGCGTCACCGGCCCAAGCGGTTGTGGGAAAAGTACCCTGCTATACATTTTAGGACTCCTCGACTCTCCCACATCGGGAAGTTACGAACTTTTGGGGGAGAACATGTGTGGTCTGTCCAAAGACAGACAAGCCGATATTCGCAATCAAGAGATCGGGTTCATTTTCCAGGAACACCATTTGCTACCGCAATGCACGGTTCTTGAAAATGTTCTGATTCCAACAATCCCCGCTTCACTCGACCCTCAAGACAAAAAAGAACGCGCTGAGAAATTGTTAGGAAAAGTGGGTTTACACGAAAGGCTCAATCATCGTCCGGGACAACTCTCGGGGGGAGAACGTCAACGAGTCGCTGTTTGTCGGTCACTTATTAACGCTCCTGCATTGCTGTTGGCTGATGAGCCGACGGGGAGTCTGGACCCATCCACTGCCGATGGAGTGGGGGATTTGTTACTCGAACTCGCCAGCGAACAAGACACGATGCTGCTTTGTGTCACTCACTCCATCGAATTGGCCAACCGGTTTTCACGACGACTTGATTTGCAAAACGGAACACTGGTTGATGTGAGCAATTCATGAGCACAATTCGATTGATCTTCAAAAGCCTCCTGTATTACTGGAAAACCAACCTCGCCGTATTACTGGGAGTCGTTGCCGGTTCGACTGTTATCGGAGGAGCTTTAATTGTTGGGGATTCCGTCAAAGAAAGCCTCAGCCTCATTAGTCTGAAACGCTTGGGTAAAGTCGATTACGCACTGAGCAGCCCAAGATTCTTCCGCGAGGAGCTTGCTGAAGAAATTGCATCATCCCCTGAGTTTACAAACGAGTATTCGGCTGTGGCTCCGGGATTATCACTTTCGGCTGCGTTGCAATTCACCTCCAATGAAAGCAAGGAAACACTTCGAGCGAATCAGGTCGGCTTGTGGGGAATCGATCAACGGCTTTGGTCGATGATCGGTCCTGATGATGTCTCTGCACCTGTCGGTCGAGAAATTATTCTCTCGCAACAAACCGCAGAGGCACTACAAGCCAAGCCGGGAGATGATATTTCCTTGTACGTGGAGTTGCCTGCCACCATTCCACGCGGGTCGATTTTGGGCGAGCGAAAAGAGACTTCCCAAGAACTGACGTTCAATGTCTCGCATATTCTCAGTGGCCAATCATCGGCAGACCGTTTTCAACTCAACCCCTCACAAAAGCTGACGCTTAATGCCTATGTCTCGCTGGAAGAGTTACAGGTTTATCTCGATCTGGCAGCAGTCCGTCGGTCGCCAAAGCACCCAGAAGGGATGCCTGCAAAAATCAATTCTTTGTTTGTTGCCGCGAAAGGAACAAGCTCTCACCAATTAGAATCGGCCAATACCTCAAACAATTATTTGAATCGGCAATTGAAAGATTGCCTCACCCTGGACGACTTGCAACTGAAGGTTCGCACGATCGAAGATCGCTCCTATGTGACTTTGGAAAGTCATCAGATGATTCTTGATACGAACACAGAATCTGCGGCCAGCAAAGCAGCCAATTCTCTGGGTTGTCAAGCATCACCGGTTCTTGTTTATCTTGCCAATGAATTAGGAAACATTTCTGATCCTGAAAATTATTCGATGTACTCCGTCATCGCAGGTCTCGACCGAGCGACACTGAATTCGTCCCCCTTCGGACCGCCATTGATGAGATCGGGTGAGTGGCCTGACAAAATGAATGACGACCAGATTGTGTTGAACAGTTGGCTGGCTGACAATCTCAAAGTCAAAGTCGGCGATAAAATCAAAGTCAAATGGCACGTTGTGGGATCGCATGGCGAACTGCCAGAGGTCGAACTCTCTTTTGAAATCGTTGGGATTGTTCAACTAGAAGGACCGTTGGATGATCTCGGGCTCACTCCGAAACTTCTCGGCATCACCGATGTCGATTCCTACGACGAATGGGATCAGCCATTCGAAATGGATCTCGGTCGATTGACAGATGCGGATGAAGGATATTGGGAAGGGGGAGTTGATCCTGATGACCCCACCAAGATGACGAAGGCATATCGGGCAACTCCGAAAGCGTTTGTGTCCCTCAACACCGCACAAAACTTATGGCATAGCCGATACGGCAACTTGACCTCTTATCGCTTCGCTACTGACGTTGCATTGAATGATTTATCAACATTTGAGAGACAAGTTGAAGATGCGATACTCGAAGCCTACGATCCGGTGTCTGCGGGAATCGCGTTTCGGCCCGTCAAAGCTCTTGGATTACAAGCGTCACAAGGCACCACAGATTTTAGTGCTTTGTTCATCGCATTCAGTTTCTTTTTGATTATCTCGGCAATGCTTTTGATTGGACTACTCTTTCGACTCGGAATCGAACAACGTATTTCAGAGATCGGACTGCTGCATTCAATCGGCTGGACCGACAGAATGGTCAAGCGTCATATTGTCGTGGAGTCATTATTGGTTATTTTCATCGGTGCTGGTGTTGGTGCGTATGCTTCAATCCTGTACGCCGACGCCATGATGACCGCACTCACCACACGTTGGGTTGGTGCGATTGGAACGAGCGAACTGAATATTGCCGTCAAGCCAAGCAGCTTGCTGATCGGAGCCGTGATCTCAATCGTTGTTGCCAGTGGTGCCATTCTCTGGTCCCTTCGGCAACTCAAAGGTCAATCTTACAGGTCAATGCTGAACGGCATCTTCCGTGAAGAGTCACGCCGCAAAACCGTAACGCGAACTCGATACTATGGCTGGTTGACAGGTGGAGTTGCCTTGACCTTGCTCCTTCTTACCATTTTTGGTATCATTCCGGATATGGAAGCTTTTGCGGGATTGTCTGTGAAAGTCGTGATGTTTTTTATTGTCGGAATGTTGGGGCTTACCTGCTCATTACTCACGATGTCGTCTTGGATTTCACGAGACAAAGAGTTGGCAATTCAGGGCGTCGGAAACTCTGCGCTAGCACATTTCGCAGTGCGGAACGCTTCCCGAAATCGTTCTCGAACAGTTTTCACAACGGGATTGATCAGTTCTGCAACATTTGTGATTGTTGCGGTCGCTGCCGGTCAAAAGAACCCCACCGCAGAGGGCCCACAACTCGATTCCGGCAATGGTGGATTTCGATTGGTGGCTGAATCTTCACAGCCGATTCTCCCTAATCTCAACTCTGTTTCAGGACGCGATGAAGCACTTGAATTTATCAATCAACCTGAAATGAAAGAGTCTCCCGAAATCATCGCCATTCTGGAAAAGACAGAAATTCTCGCCTTCCGCCGACAGCCCGGTGAAGACGCCAGTTGCCTGAATCCGTACCAGACAACCCTTCCCACTGTTATCGGAGCGACGGCAAAAATGCGTGAACGAGGAGGGTTCTCGTTTTCGGGAGTCAGCGACGAGCACCCTTGGACGCTTCTCAATGAGCAGTTACCTCCCGATGAAGATGGCCTCGCTGTTTATCCGGTATTCGGTGATCTCAATACACTTCAATACTCACTTCACAAAGGTATTGGAGACCGCATTCCTGTTCCCAACGGAGAAAACCCCATAGCTTGGCTACAAATTGTTGGAGCGTTCACCGGATCGATTTTCCAAGGTGTGCTGGTCGCATCAGAGGAAGATTTCCTTGAACTGTTCCCTGATCGGGAAGGCTATGAATGGTTCCTGATTGGTGGGCCGACTGAAAATGTTCAGGAACTCACTCAAGAGGATGCCAAGTTACTCAGTCATTACCTCGAAACTGGCCTGAACCAGTTTGGGTTTGACACAAATCGTGTTGGCAATCGACTGGATGCGTTCTTAAAAGTTCAGAACACCTATTTGAAGACATTTCAGACTCTCGGTGGGCTGGGACTTCTGCTCGGAACCATCGGTTTGGGAACTGTTATGCTTCGTAATGTCATCGAACGAGGTGGAGAGCTGTCTCTGCTGAGAGCAGTCGGATTCCGAAATGGGTCAATTACTCAATTGGTTTTACTGGAGAACGCCTTTCTGCTATTGTGGGGATTGATCAGCGGTTCGGGAGCAGCGTTGTTTTCAATGTCACCACACCTTTTGAGCGTTGGAGCCGATGTCCCATGGTTTTCATTGCTCTATTTACTATTGGGAGTATTTTGTGCGGGAATGATTTCCGCATTTGCGGCGGTCATTCAAGCCCTAACAACGCCGGTACTGTCGACACTTAGAAGTGACTAATAAGGCCATCAATTTGTTCGGCTGCATTTTGTAGCGATGAGTGCAATCAATTCATTTAGTTATCGTGACTGAAGGGTATGCCATCGATGAATACTTCACCTGAAAACTCCTCCACGGATGGAATGATCACGAAGCTCAAAAACGACTTCCCTGCATCGGTCGTTGTTTTTCTGGTCGCACTCCCTTTATGTATGGGGATCGCCATTGCTTCAGGCGTACCCGTTTCCGCCGGTTTATTGACCGGGATCATTGGTGGCTTGGTTGTTGGTCTTATCGCGGGTGCTCCGTTACAGGTTTCCGGGCCTGCGGCTGGATTAACGGTAATTGTTTATTCCGTGGTACAGCAACATGGACTCGAGATGCTGGGGACAGTTGTTGTAATTGGTGGAATATTTCAGCTATTGGCAGGTGTCTTGAAGCTCGGCCAATGGTTTCGAGCCGTCTCTCCGGCCGTCATCAAAGGGATGCTCTCTGGGATTGGAGTTTTGATCTTTGCCAGTCAGTTTCATGTCATGGTGGATGACAAACCCAAAGAAGGTGGCCTCAAAAATCTGATCAGCATTCCCGAGGCCATAGAAAAGGGACTTCCCTTACCAGAGTGGACAGACGCGGAGGAACGCAACATTCGCAAGCAACACCTGATTGCATTTGGGGACCTTCACGAGAGGCAAGTCCAACTCTACGAAAAGGTTGCCGAGCAGGCTGTCGATAATCCTCAAGAGGCCGACATTGAACGCGAACTGCTTCAATTTGAAGAGGTCGCCGAGCAGCAATCAGCGATCACCAATGAACTAGAAACTCTCGAAGAAGAAGTGAGAAACTTTGAATTCACACATTCAAGCGTGCAAAAACAAAAAGAGCTTACAAACCGAATGGCCAAAGCGCTTGTTGCCAGTCAGATCGCACGAGATGACTTGACTGATGAATCCAAACTGACAGATGTCAAAAAGGATCAGAAGGCAGCCGCAGAGTCGATGGAGAAATTGATGTCCAGTTTGAAGAATCATCGCTGGGCAGCCAAAGTAGGTATGTTTACCATTGGCCTCATACTGATCTGGAGCAGCGTCGTTCCCAAAAAGTTCCGAGTCGTCCCACCTCCATTGATTGCCGTCGTGGCGGCCACTGTTCTTGCCACGATTTATAGTCTTCCAGTGTTCTATGTCGAAATCCCCGACAATTTATTTTCTGAGATTCACTTTCCGAGCTGGATTGTTTTACAGAACGCCCCCTGGATCAGTTTGATTCAAAGCGGTCTGCTGATTGCCGTCGTTGCCAGTGCGGAAACTTTGCTATGTGCGGTGGCCGTCGATCAGATGCACTCCGGCCCAAGAACGAAATACGACCGAGAGTTAACGGCTCAAGGTGTCGGCAACATGGCTTGTGGTTTAGTGGGGGCGTTACCGATGACAGGAGTAATTGTACGATCTGCCGCCAATGTGCAAGCTGGAGGGAAAACCCGATGGTCCGCGGTCATGCACGGATTGTGGCTTCTGATTTTTGTGGCGTTACTGGGCTGGCTACTGCGATCAATCCCGACTGCCTGTCTCGCTGCAATGCTGGTCTACACGGGAATCAAACTTATGAACTTCCCGAAGAATTTCAGAGACCTGAAGAAGTACGGATATGGAGAAATCGCAATTTATATCGTAACCGTCTCCACGATCGTCTCGGTCGATCTGTTATCGGGAGTCCTTGCCGGGATTGGTTTATCGGCATTCAAATTACTCTACACTTTTAGCCATCTGAAAACCGATCTGACTGTTGACCGTGAGAACAAGAAAGCTCACCTACTCCTCAATGGTGCTGCAACTTTTCTACGACTACCATTACTCGCAGAAGAACTGGACCGTGTCCCTAAAGGCTTCGAATTGCGAGTTGATTTTCAACATCTTGATTACATCGATCATGCCTGCCTCGACCTATTGATGAATTGGGGGAAACAGCATGAGTCTCTAGGAGGGGGACTCGTCATCGACTGGGAATCTCTCAATGCGCGTTTCCATCGAGAAGAAAATATGAAATCGAAAGAAAACAGTCCGACTCAACAAGAGACGCTGGTAAGTTAGAACAGAATCCGCTGTCTTAACTTCGGCTCCTGAGATCATTCCGAAGTCAGTTGTACTCTTCCGGTTGTGTCAGGTACTGCTTGTTCTTCAAAATGCCATGTCCAAGTCAAGTTGACTGGGAAGTCCTGAAATATCCACATTTCGCCATGAAATGGGATCTTGTTTTTTCTCAACCACTTCCGCTCATCTGCCAGTGTTTGTTCTTTCGGAATCGAAAACAAATCTCGCATTATCGCAGAGCTGTTTCCATAGTAAGAATGTCCCAGAAGACTGGTGTCGTGTAACGCACACTCGATAGTCTCCACACCCTCGATAATGATAGGGACATTTGGAGCACCGGCACGATCTTCTCCATTCAGAAGATAAGAGGTATTCAAGGCCGCATCGTTCATGCAGCAATAGAGTGTCACATTTTCACTGACCGCTTTTGCATAAGAGATCTTTTCTCGGAACTCTGTCGCCCCCACATCCGGGGCGCAAAAGACAATGTTTGCGAATCTCTTGGGAGTTGTGAATTGGCGAGGCAATCTCCCCAGAGAACGCATCACCAAACGATTCCCCATGCTATGAACGACAATATTAATTCATACATCTGCCGGTAAGCGCCCACCCATCTCTGTCAAGAATTCCGCGAACGCGGGAACCGATTGATCGACAATGTCTCCATCCATTCGGTAATTCTTCAAACCACCCTGAGAGGGCCAGCTATAACTGACCACGGCTCCATTGAAAGGCAAGTCGGCGGCAACTTGTGCGGTGCGAGTCACGGCTGATTGATAGTCGACATTAAACCCATGTACAAACAAGAGCACATCGCGTTGACGAGACCGATCAATCTGGTTTTTCAGATTATGGAAGAATAGCTCTCGATCCTGTGGTCGTGGGCGATCCACTTCGACGTGCAAGCCATTATCGTCAGCAGGTGTTTCTGAACTCTTCCGAAATCCCACAGGCACCAATTTTTTAAGTGGAGAGGGTTTTTCAATACGAACTTCCTTACCGAGGGGTCGATGCGGAAGTTTCACGTAGCAACTGCCATATTCGGGAGTGATCCCCCATTCATTGCCATAACTTCCAAAATGAGTGTCGTTCTCATCTTGGCTAATTTTTCGATTGGTGACATACAGAACGTCCCAAGTTGAAGAGACCTTCTCCTGCCAATCCACGACGGTAACGGGTTCTGCTAAACTGTCCCGATATCTCCATTTGTAATTCCAATACAGGCTGTCACGATCAGGCTCTGTCTTGCCGATCAGTTCTTTCGCAGACGATGAGTCGTAATGCAACGTCGTGTCGAGTGGTTCGACCGTTGACATCAACAGCTTTAACGCCGGAAGTCGACATGATGCCAATCCCAGGCATACAAGAATCAACAAATTAGAAATTTTGAATCGATTCATGGTTCTTGTAATGAGGTCTGATTTTGTGATAGAGATATGAACAAGACGCGCAGACCAAAAAGTCTTGCACCGAGGAAGCGTAAATTTAAGAGATCTTCCGATAATCGCCAAGAGGAGTTAAGCTTCTGGTGAATACTCATCGGAAGTCTTTAATTGAGATTCGCAAGTCATTAATGGAGTCATGAGTGCAACTTACGATCACTGCTGTTGGACCCGACAATCGGGGTTTGGCCGACCCGATTGTTCATTATGTGACAAGCTTGGGGGCCAACATTTACGAAATTCAGATGTACGACCATGATCAGGAACGACTGTTCGCGATGTTGGTCAGAATCGAATTTGATGGGACGGCCACTGATCTGGAAATTGTCCGCGAGAGATTTGCAGAAATTTCTCAACAAACGGGACTCTCCATTCGTGTTTGGTCACGTGATGGATCAGATCAAAAGCCCAAGATTGCGATCTGTACCACATATCGCCTTGAACCGGCCCAAGCCATTCTGAACGCTGTTCAATCAGGTGAACTCGATTGTGAAGTCTCTGTCATCGTTGGAAATCGAACTGCGGCTGAATCCTTGGCTAACGATGCAAAAATCGACTGGCATCTCGCTGCCGATGAAAAAGGGAACCCTGACAACGAACGAATGGTGCAGATATTTGATGAATATAATGTGGATTACATTGTGCTCGCGAGATACATGCGAGTGTTGCCTGCTGGTACATGTTGGAGATTCGCAGGAGGGAGAATTATTAACCTGCATCACGGTTTATTGCCTTCATTTCCAGGATTTCGGCCTTACGAAGACGCTTTCAGTCATCGTATGCTCACTTATGGAGCAACGGCTCATTTCATCATTCCCGAACTCGATGCGGGTAACCAGATCATTCACCAAAGCACCTTCACCGTTTCACCGGGAACGTCTCTCGAGCAAATCAAGCATGAAGGTGAAACCCAAAACGAGCCTCATTGTCTTGTAAAAGGGTTGAAACGAGTCCTCAATCGCGAGGTGGAATTGCACTTCCACCGTGTCGTCAAAAGCAGTTCTAAGCAGTTGGAAACCTAAAAATCAGACTATCCGTGATTTGGCTCAGAATCTAAAATTCGAGTATTACTCTAACGATGTAGAGACAATTGACGATGAATGCCTATTCACATTGGTCAACCCGTACGCCATGGCTCATGATTGCTGCAGCAATCGGCCTGATGTTGATTGGGCTGACGGGAATTGAACGCAGCGATCTGCTCATCGGCAGTGACCATCTGAGTCGCCAAATGTTTTGGATCGTGTTGGCAATTCCCACAATGATGATTGCCACGAAATACCCGTACCGCGAAATGCGCCATATCAGTCTCCCTCTGTTTTTTCTCTGCCTTGGTTTTCTTGTGCTGGTCTTCTTTATGCCTGTACAAAATGGTTCTCATCGCTGGATACCAATGGGAGTTCTGAACGTCCAGCCCTCCGAGTTTGCCAAGCTGACATACATCATGGCATTGTCGCATTATTTGATGTATCGACAGAATTATCGTCGCCTGACCGGTCTCATCGTCCCCTTTCTGCTGACTCTTGTTCCGGTGGGGCTTATTTTGAAAGAACCCGATCTGGGAACATCACTCGTTTTTTTACCGATTCTGTTCGCCATGCTGTTTGCAGCCGGTGCGCGTGTAAGACATCTCGCATTGATCGTCTTTCTCGGAGTATGCACTCTACCCGCTCTTTGGATCGGTATGAGCGCTGAGCAAAAGTCGCGAGTGGTGACATTGTTCCTCCAGGAAGACGGTGGAGATCTCCCAACCGGAGATGGATATCACTTACATCAATCCAAACAGGTGATTGCGCTGGGTGGTCTCTCCGGGAGCGAAATAAGCGGGATGCCCATTGATGATCCCCGAGCCTACCATCTCCCTGCGGGACGAACAGATTTTATCTTTTCATTGATCTCAGAACGCTGGGGAGTGACCGGCAGTCTGCTGACACTGGCCTTTTATTTCATCTTGTTCTGGCAAGGATTAAAAATCTCAAAATCGACGAAAGAACCTTACGGACGGCTGCTCTGTGTCGGCATTGTTTCCATGCTAGCCGCACAATCAATCATCAATACTGGAATGACGGTGGGATTGATGCCAATCACCGGCCTGACATTACCATTAGTCAGCTACGGAGGATCAAGCCTGCTTTCGACCTCATTTGCCATCGGCCTGATGATCAATGTCGCTTTGCATCCCGGTTATGAAATTGGTTCAGAACCGTTTCGGTTTGCTCCTGACCCTGCATAAACTTCATGATGATGGAATTATCACCAAATCCGATAATCACGCAGCAACAAGCTATCATCGGTTGCTTACTCGGAACCGCCGTAGGGGATGCGTTAGGCCTCCCCTACGAAGGATTGTCTCGGCGACGAGGGCATAAACTCTTGGGTGAGCCGAATCGGTATCGTTTCTTTTTCCGCAGAGGAATGTTTTCCGATGACACAGAACACTCTTGCATGGTGGCCAATGCGATTCTTTTATCCCAAGGAAACCCTCAAGTCTTCGAAGAAGTCCTCGCTCGACAGTTTCGATATTGGCTGGCAGCACTTCCTGCAGGAGTGGGACTGGAGACGCTACGAGCAATCGTGAGGTTATGGAGAGGATTACCGCCGTCCCAAAGTGGTGTTTTCTCAGCAGGAAACGGACCTGCCATGCGCTAGGCGATACTCGGTGTCTGTGCAACCAATGATCAACAACTCATAGATCTCGTGACACGTTCAACCAGACTCACACATAGTGATCCCAAGGCGGAGTATGGAGCTCTCGCAGTCGCTCTCGCAGCTCAGTGTTCGACAACTCAAAAAGAGATCTCTGGAGAAAGATACTTATCAAAACTATCAAATTGCCTCGAAGACTCGGCAAAAGAATTCCTCGAACTCATAATGAAGGTGATTGAAAGTGTCAGGAAAGGAGATTCAACAGAAGAATACGCAGATTCAATCGGGCTTGATTCCGGTGTCACAGGATACGTTTACCACACCGTTCCTGTTGCCATACATACTTGGTTGTCATATCAAAATGATTACCAAGAGGCTGTTATGTCGGTCATTCGCTGCGGGGGCGATACCGATACAACAGCCGCTATTGTGGGTGGCATCGTTGGAGCGGGTGCAGGGGCAAAAGGGATTCCACAGGAATGGATTGAACAAATTTGTGAGTGGCCATTATCGACTCGCCTCATAGAGCAACTCGGTAACTCGCTCTCCTCTACTTTGTATGAAGAAACGAAAGTAGTACACAGTCATTGGCCTCCTCATTGGAAGAGACTATTGAGAAACTTTGTATTCTTGTCAGTTGTCCTCTTTCACGGATTTCGCAGGCTTTTACCTCCCTACTGAATAGGTATCGTCAAGGTATTTCACCGACCACTTCTCCACCTGCAATTGTTGAGAGTGCTTCGAACACAGACGGGTCGATATTCTCGGAGATAAACCGAACCGACCCATCCGCGAACGAGACATTACAGCCGCCTGTGTAAGGACCACCAATTCCGTCCGGGCCATTGATGTACGGTTTTTGTGTGAGTGAGCGAAGGGTCGCCTTGCCTCCTGCCGCCCACGGGCCAAATTGGGCACTCGCTTCCGAGATCATCATCGTATTCGATGTGCCATCTCTGATGTCACGCATCCGTGTTTTTCGATCATATCCAAACACCCCTGCCCGTTTATGGGGAAGTTTCAAATCTGGTGCGTCTTTTCCCACACCGGCTATTCCGACATAGTGTGTGGGTGGAAACTTGTCATACTTGAGCGACAAGCCGGGGTTTAAAAGAGTCGGGATCTCTGTGATTGTTATCTGCGAATTCACTTTTGAATTCCAAGCCTCATTTCGCTTGATCTGGTTGTAGACCGGAGCTTGATCATAGTAGGGGCTGAGTGCGAGTAACCAACTTAATCGATCTTCGCTTTTTAACTTTAACTGATCCAAATGCTCTTTTTCTTGAGGGACACCAGTCCCAGAGGGAAAATGATTCCAAGTGTCGTGAAAATTATGCATCGCCAAAGCCAATTGTTTGAGATTATTCATCGACGCGCTTCTTCGGGCAGCTTGTCGTGCTTGTTGAACGGCTGGAAGTAACAAGGCAATCAGTACCGGGGCAGCCGTCATCGTCCCTGCATTTGAGACTGAGATTCCGGGAGCCGATGACCGAGTCGTCCATTTCATTCCTCGATCCGTCTTTGTTCCGACAGTAATGGAAGGAAACAGTTTTTGAGTCACGAGCGCTACGGGGGGGAAATCGGCCGCCGACACATCGATCTCAATCTGTGGCCCCAGCCCCTGTTGTGACATCTGCTTCATCATGCCCTGACCAAAGCCATAGAGTACAGGCAAGATCGAAGCAATGGCCTGATAACCTTGTCTGACATCCATAGAACTAAGACTCACAAACTCAGAAGGACGATCTTTGTAGGCTGTTAGCCATTCGTCTGAAGGTTTCCAACTCGGCAACTTCCCATCAATCCTCAATAAAGTCGCTTCGACAATCTGTGGTGACATTCCCAGAATGAGCCAATTTTCATCCAACGCCACAGTCAGAGAAAACATTCCACCGCCGAAATTGATCAAACCAAATGAACGCCCCTGCTTCTCAAAAACATCAACTGCCACCATCTCAGGAGGGGCGAGCTCGCGAATTTTGTCGACACAGCTTGTCAATGTTGGCAATAAACTTGCCGAGTCCGTGACTTCAACCATCATGGCAAGACTGGGAAGCATAAATGACGCTTGAGAATCGTCGATAAAGACCCCATAGCGGCTTCCTAAATACGCGATAAGATCTTCTCGAACATCAAAACCCAGAAAGTTTTTCGCAAAATCGAGACCGAACTCTGCCGGTGGTAGAGTCCCCGGAGGGGCCACTTCACTGAGAGATCCATACATTTCCAGCAGACCATCCCACGCTCCCGGCCAATCCGTGAGACCGAATTGGAAAAAACCAGTCGACTGGGGAAGGGGCGGAAGATCATCAAGAGTTAGGGTATCACTATTGATTCCTGCCAATAGTCCGGCTCTCTCACCAGGAGCCACGATTTCCGATTCCGACCAAACGGCCTCCCCGTGAAACCCTGACTTCGCGCTGATCGTCTGCAAATTGGCTAATCCCAATTTCTGAAGAGCATCAGAGACGACGAGTCTCTTGCCATCCACAGGAGGAAGAGGTAATGGCATCGGGCCGTAAGTTTCAGCCAGTTGTGCGAAATCGAACCAGACTGTACTACAGACGGTGAAATCATCTGCTGTGGACATCGAATTCCACTGTTGGAATTGCGTCACATTTCGAAACTCATCATCCAGTAAGTTGGAAATATTACTCGCCACATCCATTCCAACTGTGACCATCAAGTGGCCACTCTGAGTCCACCAGCCGAATTGTACTCCAGGAGTTTCTGGGATGACAATAGATCGAAAACTGATCGACTCGACCGTACCACTTTGTACTTCACCCTGAAATGCTGACGCCATCATCTGAGTCAAGACGGGATTGTATTCATCGCCGTCCCGAAATCCCATATACATCGCAGGAAGAGGTGGTCCACCTTGCATCGGTTGCAAGATTACACAACTCATAAAGCCTCTCTGTAAGCCTTGAGTCAACAACATATCGACCGCGTCTTGAGCTTGCAGTCCGCCAAGCTTGGCGACAGATTTAATAATTTCGAGTAATGTCGGTGTGAGCCCCGATTCCACAAGAGATTCGTAGGCAACAGTTTGCTGCCATCCTTCCTCGTGACCTTTAAACCCGTCCCAATTGAAATAGAGCACAGGATCCGCAGGCAACAATTGGCTTAGTGGTTTCGTGCCAGTCTTTTGCAACGACGCTTCTGTGAGTTGATTCGACTGATTGACGGCAATCAGAGTTCCGATGCAGATCGATAACGTCACCAAGCATAAAATGAGCATGCGTTTCATAGCGATTTGGCTTTCCATAAAGCAAGAGGCTTGACTGAAACAAGTATCCTCAATTCGTGTTGTGAATTCAAAGAAATTATGTTGAACCTAAAGTTCATTCATCTACTCACAGCAGTTCGCATTTCCTGATGTTGTGCATAAAAGAAAATTAAAGCCGCAATGAGGCTTAAAGCCACACAGATCAGAAATATCCAAGGCCCTTGTCCCAGCCCGTCATACCCTAATCCCGTTGGTCCCGAAATGTAAATCATGCGGCCAACCACGGGAACAAGGATGCCACGAATGCCTGTTAAAAAAACATGAATGCCACTGTATAAAGCCGACAATTCGGGGCCTGCAAAATAGAAACTTCCCGTGAGCCAGTTGATTGCTCCTCCTGCGACGCTGCACGAATGAATGAGAGTTCCGACATAAAATGGCCAGAGTTCCTGACAAACTCCTCCGTAAGCATAAAGGGCAAACGTCATCGCCTGCATTAAGCTAAAGATACCTCGTGCCAACATGGGAGTTTGATGCTTGAGAAAACGTCCCCATAGAGGAGCGGTAAGAATGATCGTGATACTGGGAAGAACGACGGCTACCAGATTGATATTGGACCGGCTGACCTCCATCTGTTCATTCAAAACATTCGGGACAAGATACATCGCAAGCTGATTCCCAGTTCCCACGATGAAAAAGGCGAGTTCATATCGTAGAAAGCGCCTGTCTCCTATGAATTGTTTCATGCCTTTGATAAACGCAGGAATCGGAGAACTCGATTTTGTACCCGAGTAGAAGTTTTTTCGATGTGTGGGAATGCGTGCATAGGCCCAACCTCCAAAAAACATCCCCATGCCAGCAAACCAGAAAAGTCCCCAATATTGGTCGGGAGCCCATTCCAACCAGGCCCAGGCTGTCAGTGTTAAGATCAATCCTGAAATCGCCGCCATTGATCGTGTCCACCCAACGGCCGTGGAAACATGTTCATCGGGGTAGATCAATCGGAACATATTCATTTCGCCGATGCGCGCGGAAACGCGTAAGCCCAAAACGAGACTGACAAGCACCGTTAGAAATAGAGGCGAATTGGGCGCAATGATAATAGCAAACAATGCGACAGCCATCAGAAACAAAGGCCCGATGACTAACCAACGAACCCGGACATGTCCTGACAACCAGGTAAACAGCGGACTCGACAAATTCGCTCCATAAAAAACCGATGCGATGATCATTTGATAGAACAGATCCGCATCAAGAATGGTTTCCAATATCACGAGAGAAATGGGAAACAGACGAACGATTCCACCGGAACCTAAATTTGCCAGAGTTTCATAGTAGAGACCGGGTCGACGGCGTGCTGGCAAAGATCGCAGCACTCGGTTGAACGGAGGAAATCTTGACAACAGTTTCTGCGCAGACTTCTCCGGCAAGGTTTCATTCTTGACTCCCGACTCTAACATGCCGCATCCTTCAGAAAGCTGAGCCTAGAAGTTACGCCTGTAATTCTTCGCTCAACTTTTTCATCAGGGCTGCACATTCGACGCGAGCTTCGTTGAGTCCATCAGGAGTGATATTCTCACCACGAACATAATTGAGAACAATATCTTCGGCTGCCATTAGCTCGCGGCAAGCATCGGCGACTTGTCCTGCAATTTCATGAGGAACCGTTGCGATCCCATTGAGATCACCATGTAAAAGATCACCTTGATAGACAGTGATTCCACCAACAGAGACAGGAACGCCCACCGAAAGAATATGGCAATACCCGTGAGCGCAAATCGCTCCATTTGTGAACGTCGGGAAACCAATCGCTTCAACTTGATCAAGATCACGACCCGCCCCGGAAGTAATCAACCCCTTCGCACCAAATGCTTGATACGTCGTACACATTACCTCTCCAAACGTCGCCGAAAGGACTGGTTCATCCAAATCCTGAAATGTGATAACTGGAGGTCCGGGAAGAGACTCATAGGCTTCCACTTGTTTCGACATGCTGGCATAAACATCGCCATCACGTGGAGGAGACATACTGCGGAAAGTGGAAGTGAGGGCATAACCGACCATAGGAGGCATCTTGGGAAAACATGCCTTAATCGACTCATTCATAAATCCGACGTTTCGAGGTCGAACATCAAATAATTCGATCGCATTACATACGGTGGGAGTATCGAATGAGGCCAAATCGGCCAATTGTTTCTGATTCAGACCATGATCCACCATTCTTAAGTTCCTTTGGAGAAGACGAAAGTGTTGTCAGTATGCCGTTCATCTTACTGAATGAGCGGTATTGTAAAAAGAGACTCATATCGGGGCTTGCAATGTTGTTCAAAACATCAAAAATGGAAGAAACCCGCCTAGAGATCACTTTGGTTGAACAAATCTTATGAATGTTCCTCTTGAGAAGAGTGAAGAAAAGCAGCAAATGAAACCCGATGGGAATGAGCGTCGTCCCGTCGAATACTCGTCGATCTCGGCAGTTCTTTCCGATGCTGAGTTTCTGGCATCGCATCCTCACCGTACCGTGGGGAGCTGGAGTTATGGGAGAATCCTGCAACACTTGGCAGATTCCTTAAACCGATCCATTGATGGTTTTGGCTATAAATCGCCGTTTTATGTGCGAATTGTTGCGAGTAATTTTCTGAAAAAGAAATATCTTCGAGAGAAGATGCCATCAGGGTTCAAACTTCCAAAGGCACAAGAGGAAAAGCTCCCCTTACAAGAGACTCCCATCGAAGAATCTCTCGCCAATCTCAAACGAGCGATTGATCGATTTCAACGTGAAGAGCCGAAGGCCGACCATCCAGCTTTTGGAAAATTGACTCCTGAAGAATGGGTACAGCTTCACTTACGACACTCAGAACTACATATGAGCTTTGTGAAACCAGCCTGATGACATTAAAACTTTACGAACTTACCGAAGAATTCGAAGGCTTGGACGATCAAGACCGATTGCAAGTATTGATCGATTTTGCAGAAACACTCCCCACTGAGTCGGGCCAATTTTCTCCCCTGTTTGGCAATGAAGAGTGCCGAATTCAAGAATGCCAAACACCGGTTTTTCTCCGGGTCGGAGTCATCGATGGCAAAACGTTCATTGAAGCCGACGTTCCCAAAAAATCTCCCACGGTGAGAGGTCTCGTCTCTCTCATTGTTGAGGGAATCGATCAATCCGATCCCGCTGAGGTCCTTAGTCTCCCGGATGACCTGTTACCGATATTCGGCCTCGAAAACGCCTTAGGTATGACTCGGCAACAAGGTGTCTTGGGCATGATGTCACGAATTAAGCGTGATTTACGGGCCGCTCTGGACGACAAGTCTGCGTAATCGGACTGAAATCGTTGAAAAGCTACATTTTTTCCCCGAAATGCATCTGTCCAAATCATGTCGTTACGCTATCCTGAATGTTCATGATCATTACGTTTGGAGATGTAATCCCCAAACCGCATAGTGTCCTTCTGTGCATATGATGCGTAATGTCTACTCTCTACGGTCACTCCGATTGAAATGTGAAGAGATGGTTGATACCGAAAAAATTCCCCGTTTATTACCCGCCGCATCGTTGCCGGATTATGCACACATCCTGCACACCACTACGCCGCATCCGTTTCGTGATCCAAAAGGTCACAGTCACGGTCGGAAATTCAAGAACATGAAACCACTGGTCGCCGACGAGTGGGCCGAAAACCGTAGTTATCTTACGGCCATCGATCTATTCAATCACGGTTACTACTGGGAATCACACGAAGAATGGGACCGGCTGCAACGTGTCAGCATTCCCGACTCACCTGTGGGAAGGTTTTTGAAGGGTCTCGTCAAAATCTCTGCCGCAGGCATGAAGGTTCGCGAATACAGCATTCACGGAGTGCGTCGTCATGCAGCGTCCGCAGGAGAAGTCTTTGCCGATGTTGCTGCCGAAACAGAAAGCGATATCTTCTGTGGACTTCGATTTACGGAACTTCAATTCGCTGCAGATCGTGCCGCACAATTAACCTACAAAGATGACTACCCCATTGGTGAAGCGATCAAAGTCTTCCCGTTTACACTCACCCCGGAACCAATGCCGTTGGGTTGAAGACATACAGAGAACAATAAATCAAAAAGCCTCGGTTCGTGATGGAATCGGGGCTTTTTCTTTGTGTAGCCCCAGAGTCAACATCTTCTTCCAATTGATTTGACCGAAAAATCTCTCACTCTGTCTCTCTTTTAGCGTGACGGGGGCTTCTGTCGGCAGATTTTTAAGTTCGTAAACTTCAATCGCTTCATGCTCCAATATAATTGAATGTCCTGTTTCTTGACTCAGGAACTGTTGGAGTTTTTCTTGAGAATCGACATCTGCTGGCAACAGAATGGATTCCCAATCTGAAGTCGCCACCATATCGGGAGACTGCCCACGGAAAGATTCTCCGGGCAGGTAGATAGTCCCGTTGTAGAAGTCGACCGCAAATGCGATGGCACCGGGAACGACAAATAGCAGTAGACCAATCGTGTCTAAGGCGACCACTTTATAGTCGAGTGCTCCGCGCGTCTGCCCAACTCGTTCTGGATAGAGAATCGTGCCACAAGAAATGGATTGCACCAGTAAGGTCAGTGCCAACAGACTACACAGCCAGCGTTTACAAATTCTGCGACTACCACGCATATCGATCATCCTTGATCGGTCAGGTCGAGTTTAAGTCCACCATTTTAGTGATTGAATCGAATCACAGCAAGATCGCTCTCAGCCGAGTAATTCATGCTGAATCACGGGTTCGTTGCTCGGGCCAATCAAGCGCTGATCGAGACCCAGATAAGGATATTTGAGTTGATACGGATCGATTCCCATCTGATGCAGTATGGTCGCTTGCAGGTCGTTGACTGTCACTTTTCCATCCGTCACAAAATAACCCAAATCATCGGTTTGACCGTGTGTGTGACCCGCTTTCACGCCGCCACCTGCCATCCAGATGGTGAAGCAATGAGGATGATGATCGCGCCCTAGAAATTTGGACTTATTACGTTCTTCGTTAAGTGGAGTCCGCCCAAACTCTCCCGACCAGATCACCAATGTCTCATCGAGCAAACCGCGTTCTTTCAAATCAGACAACAATGCCGAGATCGGTTGATCAATTTCTTTACACTTGCCCGGCAACCCTTGAACAATATCATTCCCCGCTCCTGTGCCATGCATGTCCCAACCATAATGGAATAACTGCACATAGCGAACACCCGATTCGACCATCCTTCGTGCCAGTAAACAGTTATTCGCGAACGACTCTTTTCCCGGCTGAACTCCATAGGCTTCCTGGATGTGCTTAGGCTCTTGCGCCATATTCATCACATCGGGGACAGCCATCTGCATCCGAAACGCCAACTCGTACTGACTGATACGCGCTTCCGTTTCGGGATCGCCGAGCCTTTCGAGTTCCTGTTCGTTAAGCTTTCGAATCGCATCGAGACTGCGTCGTCGAACGTCTCGTGACATCCCTTTGGGGTCGGAGACGTAGAGAATCGGTTCACCCACAGTTCGGCATTGGACACCTTGATAGACGGACGGAAGAAACCCACTTCCCCACAAACTCTTTCCACCCGAGGGATCGGTACCACCGCTCATCAACACAACAAAGCCGGGGAGGTTCTCGTTTTCCGATCCGAGGCCGTAGGTAATCCATGATCCCATCGAAGCACCACCGAATCGAGGCGAGCCGGTGTAGAGTAACAGTTGAGCCGGTGCATGATTGAATTGATCGGTCCACATCGACTTGACGATACACAAGTCGTCCGCATGCTTGGCCAGATTCGGCAACAGTTCCGAAAATTCCTGACCACTCTCACCATGCTTGGCGAATTTATGAGGAGTCCCGAGAAGCTTAGGGACTCCCTGCTTCAGATTGATGAACGGCAGACGCTCTTTCTTGAGAACTTCCAGCAACTCATCAGGGCACGGCTGCATGGTATGTTCGACCAACTTAGGCTTGTAATCGAACATGTCATGTTGAGGCGGAGAACCAGCCATGTGTAGATAGATGACCCGCTTCACCTTGGCAGGCTTACCAGGTAATGTTGCGACCTTTGCTTCAGCAGAAGCCGACCGTCCCATCAATGATGAAAGTACGGCTCCACCGAGTCCGTATCCCCCTTGTCCTAAAAAATGACGGCGGGTGATCGATTGCAAATATCGGTCTCGAAAATTGTCGTTCATAATCGACTCGAATATATTGTGTGTTAATCGTTTATTTGCTTAAAACAGCATCAAGGTTCAATAAGACATTGGAGACGACTGTCCAACTAGCCGCTTCAGCAGGATTGATTCCCTCGGGCAAAGGTCCGAGAGGTTCAGTTGCGAGTAATTCGGCTTCCTCAAGAGTCTGTTTGTAATGTGCCAGTTCGGATTGATATAAATCTCGAATCGTCTGTATCTCATCCGCAGCGGGCTCTCTGACCAAGACTAATCGCAATGCCCAAGAGATTTTCTCATCAAGAGAAACGCCACCTTCAAGAATGATGCGACGGGCGAGAGCTTGCGCGGCTTCTACATAGACCGGATCGTTCAAAGTCACAAAGACCTGCAAAGGCGTATTGGTGCGGATGCGTCGCACATTACAAATTTCTCGACTGGGTGCATCGAATGTCGCCATCGAGGGGTAAGGAACAGAGCGTCGCCAAAAAGTGTACAAACCACGTCGATACTTGTCGTCACCTTTACTTTCTGGCCATGTTCTCTGTCCGTTAAATGCGGCACGCCACAAGCCGGGTGGCTGTGGGGGATAAACAGAGGGTCCGCCGATTTTTCGTTTCAACAATCCACTATGAGCAAGTGCTTGATCTCGAACCATTTCCGCTTCCAAACGAAAACGTGGCCCACGTGATAACCACGTATTATTGGGGTCAGCCGCATGCGAAAAGGAACTGTCTACTGCAGATTGTTTGTAGGTTTCAGAGGTGGCAATCAGCCGAAGTAACCGCTTAATATCCCAATCCGTTTGAAACTCGACAGCCAACCAGTCCAGTAATTCGGGGTGGCTGGGCATTTCCCCCTGTGAACCAAAATCCTCTTCGGTCACGACAAGACCGCGTCCAAACATTTTGGCCCAAAAGCGGTTGACGGCTACTCGTGATGTCAGTGGATTATCGGGATTAACCAGCCAACGAGCCGCGTCAAGGCGGTTTTTCGCTTCACCCTGAGCAGAATGAAAACTCTCCGGCAAACCGTGCTCGACTTTTTCACCAGGACTTAAAAAATTCCCCCGTAAATGAATGAAGGTTTCACGATGTTTGTCGGCTGGTAACTCCTGCATCACGGGAACCGTGGGAATGGCGGGTTTCGTTTTTTGCAAAGCGGCGATTTTGTTAGACAATTTGACCGCTTCGGGATCGATAGTCCGATAGTACTCTTCGAGTTTCTTATTCTGTGCATCGTCCCACTCAGATCGATCTGAATTCAGTATCGCAAGAATATCATCAGGAACCGTCACCCGGCTATCGATGGGGTATTCGGCAGAGACTTTGGGAGCGTCTTTGATCGCCGTCTTCCAAATAGTCTCACGATTCTTGGGGTCTTTCTCCTTATCGGTTAACAACACAATTCGAAAGTTATTCAGTCGGCTATAAACAGATCCATCGGTTCGATTCCAAACAACCACATTGTCGATCGGCAATGAACTTCCCAAATCGACTTCCCACCAAGGATTGTTACTTACCTTGGTATGTGTCGTTGACTTCGCGTCGAAGAAATGCCCGTCGGTGTTACCGTCATTAGCCAGGTTTGCAGGACCGTTATAATCAGTGCTCGATTGCGAGGCGGTCCCTTTGACGGCAACATTTTCATCACCGGAGAAGACCTGAACTTCAGCCAGTGAAAGCATTTTCCCTTTGCCGGGCAATTCAATACGCACATAGCGAGCTTTTAATGGTTTCGACTCTGCTTTCAGTTGTTCCAGAGTTTTCCCGGCCCATTCATTTTGACGATTCTGCCGTGCTTCATCATTTGTGTTGAGTTTTTTCTGCACGTCTGAAATTTGTGCCTCAATCGTAGCAACTTGGGTCTCCCATGACTTTGTGGGAGCGTTCATCGTTGGTGTTTCATTCGGCTGATCATTGTCGGCAGTCTGATTAAACAAACTGTAAAAACTGTAATACTCCTGATGCGAAATCGGATCATATTTATGAGAGTGACACTTCGCACACCCCATCGTCAGACCCATCCAGACCTGAATCGTTGTATCGACTCGGTCCTTGACGGCTGCCACACGAAACTCTTCATCGTCGGTCCCCCCCTCCGTATTCGTCATCGTATTACGATGAAACGCGGTGGCCACTTTCTGTTCAAGGGTCGCATCGGGTAACAAATCGCCCGCCAACTGTTCTATCGTGAATTGATCGTAGGGCAGATTTCGATTGAAAGCATCAATGACCCAATCACGATACCGCCAGATATTGGGACGTAACGGATCGGAGCCATACCCGCGAGAGTCGGCATACCGGGCGAGATCAAGCCAGACGCGAGCCCAGCGTTCTCCATACGCACTGTCATCCAGAAATCGGTCCACCAATTTCTCATAGGCGTCTGCAGCTTTGTCATTAATGAACTGATCGACTTCCTCGGGAGTCGGAGGAAGCCCGCGAAGATCGAAACTGACTCGTCGAATTAATGTATGACGATCTGCCTGTTGATTGGGAGTAAAATCTCGCAGCTTCATCTGTTGGAGGACGAAAGCATCAATCGGATTTTCAGTCCAAGCTTTAAGATGAGCGGCTTTCAAATGAACGGCGAGAACATCGGGACGTACCGGTTTCACAAACGACCAATGCCGAGAATACTTGGCTCCTTCCTTGATCCATTTCGTTAATGTTTCAATTTCCTGCGGCGTCAACTCATGGCCAGAGTCAGCGGGCGGCATCACAGAGAATTCATCATTGCTGGTGATTCTTGCTACGAGTTCACTCTCTGCGGGCTTGCCCAGAACGATAGCCGTTTCACCGCTATCGAGTTCAGAAGTCGCGTTTTTTTCATCGGTCAAATGCAGTCCGCTTTCCCGATGTTCGGGATCGGGACCATGACAGGCGAGGCAATTCTTGGACAGGATCGGTCGGACATCACGATTAAAGTCGATGTCGTCTGCATGCAATTTTGGACTACATAAACAAATGGTGCCGACAATGAGAAGAATTCGTTGCATGATGTTCAGTATTTATCAGAAGGAAGGTCACTCGTAGGCAGGAGTTTTATTATAACAGGAAATTGATGGGATGGCAGATGCGATTTTCAAGGTTCTTACGGGATCGCTTGAGATTCCCTCAGAACTCTGTTGTGATACGCATTGACACTCAGACGCACAATCCGGGAAGAATTATTCATGGTCAAGTTCATTTATTCTCTCAATTCCAGCACCATCAAATCGACTCCCATCTTGGACAAAATTCGCATCGCAGCCAAGGTCGGCTACAAGGCCATCGAGCTTTGGCATGACGATATTGACTCCTACATCGAGTCAGGCGGACAGATTCAGGACATTCGCAAAGCTGTCGATGATTCGGGACTTCTCGTCCCGACGACCATTTTTCTCAAAGGTTGGTGGGATAACGAAGGGGAAGAATATGTCGATAAGATGGACGAAATCAAACGCCGTCTCGCCCAAGCCGAAATTGTCGGGGCGACACATTCGATTGCCGGGCCGCCTCATGGTCCTGTCGATCTCGCGCACGGTGCCCGTCAATATGCCAAACTACTCGATGTCGGCAAAGAGTTCGGCGTGAAGCCGGTCTTCGAATATTTGGGATTCGCGCAGGAAGTCCATACCATCGAAATCGCCAAGCAGATTTTGGAAGAGTGCGGACACCCCGATGCGACCATGGTCGTTGATCCGTTTCATTGTCATGTGGGTGGAGGAGGTTTCGATGCCATCAAGGATCTCAAACCCGAGCAAATCGCCATTTCGCACTTCAACGACGCTCCCGCAGAACCAGAAGCCTCCACTCAACGCGACCCCGACCGAGTCATGCCCGGCGATGGAGTCATTGATCTCAAAAACTATTGCCGTTTCCTGAAGCAGATCGGTTACGACCGCTGCCTGTCACTGGAACTATTCCGTCCCGATTTGTGGGAACAGGATCCCGAAGAAGTCGCCGCAATTGGCTTGGAGAAGATGATGTCGATTGCGGAGGGTTGAATCCTTCGCAAATCATTCATGGCAGGGAGGCTCCTGCCCAAGTATTCAGTAACAATGGCTACACCACCACCAGTTCAAAAAATAGTCACATCTCAATCCGTTGTCGGGACTCAAGGTGTGATAGTCCCATTGATCTGTCCACACATCCCAGCTAGCCATCCCACAAGTAAACAGTACACTCGCAAATGCGATCCATAATGCAAGTTGAGAATTTCGTCTTCTAATGTGAAGAGAGTACAGACACAGCATCAATGGCATAGCACTTTTCCAGATGCGGCTGAGAAAATACAGAGCCCACTTCGCAGATTCTTCAAAAGCAACTAATGCTGGTTGAGTACGGTAAAAAGGTTCGATAGTCACAAATACGAGTATCACCCAAAGAATGATTGCGACAAGATAATGGCCGATTAAAATTGCATTGAGAGCCAATATGGTGGATTGGCACTTTGGAGAATCAGTCACGCCCATATTATCCTCTCACAGTGAACAATTCTTACTCCTTCTTCACCCACTGCACAGCGTCAGCGATAACGTACCCATCAGCCCCCTTATTGGAAATCATCACGACGGCAGGTTGGCCTTTTTCGAACGTGAATGTTCCCACCGAAATAAACAGGTCGTCAATCGGCGGCTTCTGCTTCTGATTGATGCGAACTTCCTTACGCCCCTCCGCAGATTCAATCACAACTAACGCATTACTGGCACGATTGCCGTGAGGCGAGTAAGAGACACGGACATCGTATTGTCCACTTTTCGGTAACTCGGCCTCATAACGGATCGACATTTTGCTCTGATCGTTATTGCCATCATGCAAGTAAGAACGACCGACCCAAGGGCCGACCGTGTGTCCCGGTCCCCAATGTCCTTCTGCTTTTGCACTCACATCATCGACCACAATGCCTTTCAGTGATTTTGCACTGACACTTTTCCCGGCAGCGTAAGAAGGAAGAAAGTCACCTTCGAGAACTTGGCCATCTTTGAGCAAGCGTTCTTTCAGTGCCTCATACTCAACATCTTGTACGGCTGTGCCAGCATCAATGGCCATCACGCCGACCGTTGTTGCTGATTGACCTAAAATCATGAAGACCGGTTCCATACGGATACTGCCGAACGCAATATGCGAACTCGATACGCAAACCGGGACTACCAGATTCGTACATTCTTCTTTCTTCGGAAGGACACTCCCCAGAGCAATTGAATACGGCCCACGCGTCGAGACGCCGATGTCTCCTTCGTTCTGGACGTATCCGTCTGGTGTGATGTAGCGCTGAACATTGTGCGAATCCATCGTGTATGATCCCATGCCGATTGATTCGGGTGTTGGACTTTTTTTGAGCAACTCGTTCTCCGTCATCACATAATCGCCAATCATGCGACGCGCTTCACGCACATAAATCTGGTGTGGCCAGTTGCCATTGTCGGTGAACTCATCTTTCGCCAATCCCCAGGCATTGAACTTTTCACGCACATCTTGGGGCACTCGTGGATCATTGGCGAGAAAGTACATTAACCCCTGCTGATAGACTTCATGCTCTTTGATGATTTCTTGCCGGCGTTCATAACTGGCATCCGGGTAATCGTAGTTGTAGCCAATGTTATCTGTGCTGAAGGGTCCGTGATTGTTTGTGTCAGTTTTGAAATTGGGAATCGGATCGAACTTTCGGAATCCTTCCCGCCAACCTGCATCCAGAATTCTGACAAGAAGTTCATACTGCGATGCGTCATATCCCTCAGGCTTCGCAAAGGGGACACGATTTTCATCGTGATTCGTCAGACACATGCGAAAGCAATAAGCTTGAACCTTATTGTCCCCTGCCCCGTATTCGCCGGGGTGTTCGGTACTGATGCGAGGTAACACACCGCTACTTGGATCACCCGGCACTTTGTAAGGTGAAATCGGATCTTTGAGGACACCAAAATGATGCCCGTGATGCAGGACGCCGGTTTGTACGCCATTCCATTCTTCTCCATAGACATCCTTGGCCTCTCGCCCCACATGATAAGAGACTCCGGCGACAGCCATCAGGTCTCCTTCGTAGGTTGTATCGATAAACAATTTCCCTTTGTAGGTTTTGCCGCTGAGAGTCGTGATGGAAACAATCTTGTCCCCCTCCATTTTGACTCCGTTCTTTCGATCGAGCCATTCATTACGATGCACGGGGATTTTGTAGTCTTTCACAAAATCATCGAAGACTTGTTCGGCGACATGCGGTTCGAAGATCCACATCGTCCGTTCATCACCGTCAATCGCCGCTGTCCCCTGTCCTTTGTTGCCGTACGACTCGCGATTCTGCTGCTTCCACGAACCGTCTTTCTGATATTCCTTCCAGACGCGATGATAGAACTCACGGGAGAGGCCACCGATCACCTGTTTATTGCCTGTGTCGGTCCACCCGAGGCCACCGGACGAAAGACCTCCCAGATGTTTGTCGGGAGAGACAATCACGACAGATTTCCCCATCTTCTTTGCTTGAACGGCAGAGGTGACTGCGGCGGACGTTCCTCCGTAAACGACGACATCGTATTCCGCAGAGTGAAGAGCCGTTGATTGTCCAGCCAGCAGAGATGCCAAGATCGAGAATATAAAGCAGCGCATTTGGTTTTCCCTGAAATTAGAAAACGGGATGCGCATCCTGATGACACGCATCCCGTTGGAATCAATGAGACGATATCAGTGAAGAGCCGTTGATCGAAATATTGCGAAATTTGACCGGGTCGTTGTGTCCGGCGAATCCGAAATAGCCTTTTTTCAAAGTTTTACCCGGGTGCGGAGAATTGGCCATGTATTCCGAAATTGTGCTCAGATCAGCATCGAGAATCGTATAACCATTTAGTTCCACTTTAATGGTCGATCCTATGACCGTCACTTCCTGATAGTTCCATTCGCCGAGGGGACGCAAATATCCACGGTGAGCGGCCGCCATACCGTATGCGGATCCATGATACTGACGAGCATCGAGCTTGGCATATTTTGGATGTTCGCTATCCAATACCTGCAATTCCGTCATTCCCTGATAGGCGGGATTACCGCTACCCGGATAACGAATGGCCAATCCATTGTTACCACCGGGAGGAAGCTGGAATTCGAGGCGAACGACAAAGTCGGCATACTCTTTCTCGGTATGGATGTGACCACCCTTCCCTTTTTGGCACATGATCGCACCGTCTTCGATTTGGTAATTTTCAATCGGGCCTTCCCAGCCGGTGAAATTCTTTCCATTGAAGATGCTCTTAAACTGTGCCTTCTTGTGCTCAGAGTGGGCCTGCAACATTTCATTTGCTTCACTGTGTGGAATTTCGCGGACGAACAGATTTCGCCACCGAATTTCTCCGCCATGTGTCTGGAGCTGGATGACTCCATCAGCAAACAAGGGACGTGAACGATCCCAAAAGTTCTCCATGACAGCATGATCGACGACCAGCTTGTCGTTGTAATACACGGTTGTTTTATCACCAACTTGAATGATGCGGAAGCTGTTCCATTCTCCAAAAGGTTTGTCGGCATTGACGAGGGGGAGTTGGCCCGGTTGGCCCTTGGAATTGTTGAACAAACCGCCAGAACCTTTGTCGGCGTTCCGATCCCACTTACCACCTTCTTTGGTGGTGTCCCAGATTTGAACCTGCGGTGTGCCACGCAGATAGATACCGCTATCGGCCTTAGCGACAGTTTTGTATTCGATGAGCAATTCAATATCGCCGTATGATTTGTCTGTCGTCAGATAGGCGCCTTTCCCATCATTGACTAATTCACCATGATCGACAGACCAATGCATTTTCGCATCTTCCGTCCACTTGGCAATCTGCGCTTTTTGTTCGGCTTCTGTCATTGCGTCGAGTTTACGAGGGTCAAAATGTGGCATACCGTGCCAACCGTCCATATTCTCACCATTGAAAAGTGCGGTAAATCCTTTGGGGGGAGTGTTTAGTTCGGCAGCGAATCCAGGGATTGCAACCAAAGTGATCAAACAAAGGGAAATCAAACTACGAAGCATCAGATAACTCCTGCTAATGGGTAGGTTTAGAGATCGGGTGGGATCTCATTTGTACCAGAATAGACAAGTGAATTCCCATACTTTTTCTCCTGGATTTTTGGGAGACAATTCGTCTGATTTTGGCAGGAGTCGAGAATACAACCGCCTCACCCCGCTCATGAGTTTCCCAACATCAGAGATTCCGTCTGAGAAGACTGCGCCTGGCACCATAATTTGCCCGCTCATTTTAGAGAAAAATGAGCTTTTGGAATACCGTTTTCTCTCTGGACAGAATCAATGTATGCTATCTACTCAAATCTAATGAAACTTTTATTGAATCACCAGAGACTCTTTCCCACAGGAAAATGACATGTTTCACCGACTTCGTTCGTTCGTAATTCTCTCCTCCATCTTGATTGTCTCGGCCACGGCATACTCACAAGATCTGGCCAAACCTGTTTCCAAAGTCACACTCGCTGATGGTGATTCCATCGTCTTTCTGGGCGACAGCATTACGCACCAATGTCTCTACACTCAATATGTCGAAGATTTTCTCTACACACGATTCCCAACAAAGCGATTCAAAATTCACAACGCAGGTGTCGGAGGAGCCCGAGCCTGGGACGCTCTCGCCCGATTTGATGCCGACGTGGCCGCGTACAAACCCAAATATGTCACGATCCTGATAGGAATGAATGACGGAAGCTATCAGCCATTTAATCAGGATGTTTTCGACACCTACAAGCAAGACATGACGGAACTTCTCAGTCGGCTCGATGGCATCGGAGCAATCTCGATACCAATGACGCCGACTATGTTTGATTCACGTGCATCGACTCTCGGCAAACGTGAACGCGACCCCGCAATGTTACGGGAATACAATTCCGTCCTTACCTACTACGGCACTTGGCTACGTGAGCTTGCCACGGATGAGGGACGAGGCTTTGTCGATATGTGGGGGCCGCTGAACAACATCACGTTTGAACAACGTAAAAAAGACGCAAACTTTACACTGATCAAAGATGCTGTGCATCCCGACGCACCGGGACAAGTCGTGATGGCAACTGCCATCATCACCGATCTCGGATTTCCTCG
This sequence comes from Planctomycetota bacterium, assembly GCA_030836185.1. Classification (GTDB taxonomy): domain Bacteria; phylum Planctomycetota; class Planctomycetia; order Planctomycetales; family Planctomycetaceae; genus JABURQ01. The sequence goes on along the minus strand of JAURQH010000053.1, from coordinate 11,135 downwards.
TCAGGTTTCCAATATCCGTGTTTCCACGGCAGCCAACGGGAAACCAACGGCCACCGTTTCTGGAGGCATACTCACCGACTTGAACGTCTCCACAGATACCGTTTCCTTTACGTGGAAGGCCAACAGCTTACCGTGGGTCGTTCCCGCAGAAGCTCATCCGGGAGCCGTTTTAACGAAACTCGGTCATAAATTGAGCAAAGAGTCCCTTGAAATCCATGGGTTGGCACCGGGACGCTATGAAATGAAAATTGATGATGAGGTTGTGGGTATTTACACGAATGTCCAACTCGCTCGTCATATCGAACTTCAGGAAAATCCAAAAACTCCTCAGCATGAACAGGCCGCAAAAGTCGCCGAATTGAATCAACAAAGGAACGCCGGGCCGGTTCTCAGTATGCGGGGGCAATGGTCACAATTCCAACGCTATGCACGTGCAAAGAGAACATCCGAAGCCGAACCAGATAATGAGGCTGCCGCTGAAGAGTTAAAGAAATGGACCACGCAGATCGAAGGCATGGAAAACCGTGTTGCCGAGTTCAACGCCGCAGCAAAACTGATTGAAGATGAGATTTACAAGGTCAATCAACCGGTCTCGCGTAAATACCTTATCAAACGCGTGAAATAGTGATGTCCCAAGAGTTGAGATAAAAAAGAAACCCCCGTGCTGGTTTTCACCAACATGGGGGTTGTAATTTGACTAAAGCATCAGTCGTGGAACTAATCACTTAGCTTACTTCTTCTGTTTGGCTTCACCCTTGGGCTTGGGAGCACGAACGTGAAATCCAGCATCATTCAAAGACTTCACGACGGCAAGACCATCAAAGTTTCCCGAGAGAATCACGCCTTTTTTCGTCTTCGTGTATTTGTGACTTTCCACCCCTTCAATCTTGGCGATGGCCGCATCGACTGATTTGGCACAACCAGGGCAGCAATTGTGGACGCCAACAAGGGTCAACTTTTCGACCTTGCCTGCTTCGACACCAATATTCTTTTCGTTGTACTTAACATTCTTTCCACCAGTCACTTTTCCGTGAAAACCGGCAAAGCCAAGTTTATTGACGGCTTTACGTGCCGTTTTATCATCGGGGGCGGTAAAACTGATCTCAGTCGTTTTTGGCTTGGCGGTAATGTCAGTCACACCTTCAACGCCAGTTAGTGCTTCTGTGATTGCCTTGGAACAGGCTCCGCAACAGTTGTGAGCACCGGTCACCTTGTATTCACCAGCAGACGCGATACCCGCCATGCAAAGAGTCATCAAAGCAGCCGTCGTCAACTTGAATAGTTTCATAGTCAGTACCTTTTTTCAGTTCTCTGGATAAATAATCTGATTCGCTATTTATTTAAGTCGATCAATGGAGAAGAGTCAATGTAAATCCCCGGCAACATTCAGAACGGCTGCCTCTCTGAATGGAGAAACAGCCGTTTTTGTGACAATCATAAGCAGAATGGTTTACGACTTTGCTGGATCCACTCCATTCTTCCAGGGACCAGCGAGCTTCATGTAATCAGGTTCTTGCAGAGTTGAGCCGTAATCTCCCGCTTTCCAACCGGGAATATGTTGCGGTTTTTCCCGGTTTTCCGAACGAGCTTCCCACTGTTTGGCCCAAGCCGATGATCCATCATGAACGGTCATGGTCTCAGAATCAAAGTGATAGACTTTCCCTTCCCGATAACTCATGGCTCCCAAAATCACATTGACGATGGCGGCTGTTCCCAAGTCGGTCGGGTTATTGCACATCTGAGGATCGCGGGCAATCATCGCTTCGACCCAGTTTTTGAAGTGGGCATAAGTCGTGTTTTTGACCTTCTCCGTTGGAATAGTTTCCTCTTTCAGCTTGCTGTTCAAAGTGACCTGAGGCCGCTCGGGAACAAAGTTGAAGTTCTCAAAGCCTTCTCCGTTACCAAACGTGAACGACCCGAAATGACCTCGAATCAATTGTTGGATAGGAGTGTTCTGGTTACACATGGTGGCGGTCACAAGACCTTGAACACCTTCCGGGAATTCCGAGACAACCGTGGCCACATCGGGGACATCACGACCATCATATTCCATATACAAGCCGCCAGAACCGACAACGCGCCCTGGAAATCGTAAGCCGGTCGCTTTCAACATGGCCGTGGTCCGATGGACGAACAGGTCGGTGTACATTCCCGATCCGAACGGCCAGAAACGACGCCATTGCTTATAGACGGCTCGGTCAAACGGCCGATCTTCGGCCAATCCTTCCTCTTTACCAAGCCAGAGATCCCAGTTGATGTTCTTGGGGTTCATCGATTCAGTCAGTTTGTAGTATCGCCATTGTCCCTGAACCGAGTTGCGGAAATACTCCGTTTGATATTGCAAAACCTTTCCGAGTTTTCCTGACTTCAGCAACTGATTGACCGTATCCCAAACAGGTAGTGAGGTCGATTGCACGCCCACCTGCATCACCTGGCCACTCTTTTTCCAGACCTTCATGACTTCGAGGGCTTCCTCAACCGTCTTGGTCATCGGCTTTTCGCAATAAACATCCAAGCCCGCATTGAGCGCATCAACAGTCTGCTTGGCATGCCAATGGTCGGGAGTTCCGATGCAGACCGCATCGAGATCTTCCAGTTCATACATGTCACGATAATCTTCATATTTTTTGGGAGCTTTGCCGGTCTCTTTGGCAATATGATCGGCGGCCTTATCACGATGCTCGCTGAACACATCACAAACGGCGACAAGCTCTATCGGCTGACCTTCTACCGCCAAGGTGGTCAAGCTTTTGACATGAGCGCCGAAGCCACGTCCACCGGGTCCAACAAAGCCGATACGAATCTTGCCGCTGGAATCTGCACCTCGGACATTTTTTTGAGTACCGGGGTTAACCAACATTCCCGCCGCGATCGTGCCTGCGGTTGATGTTTTGATAAAGTTGCGACGTGTGACGTCTTTTTGTGTGTGGGCTTCCATGGAGCTTCTCCAATCTGCGGGTGCCGGTAAGTTAAATATCAATTGAGCAAGCGATTATTATAAACACATTAAGGCGAGATTTGGAGTATTATTTGTCCAAGAATAGAGGCCCGATACAGTTTGAGACCGTCCAAGAAACTGTGGAAACTGGCAAATGATATCTAGCCATCTGCGGTCGGTGGTTCGGTGTCGAAATCCTGCCATTTCATGCCGCGATCCATCGGCTCAATTCGCAAGACAACTTTGCCATCCTGGAAAATACGGACAGTACCCGTAGATTCCGAAACGGCAATCGAAATGCAATTGCAAGCTTTGGAGATCGCCGCGGCCGCCCAATGACGTGCGCCGAGTCCTTTAGAAAGAGTCAGACCTTCGGCCGGTGCATCCAAAATACGACCGGCAGCATAGGCGACTCCATCTGAGCCAACAATGAATGCACCATCAATTTGTGCAAGCTCTTTCATCGACTCGCGGACTTTGGGAGAGCGAATGGATCGTTCGGTCCGACTGTATCCTTTGAAGGGGTCGTGAACCTGTTCGTGAGACATACTAATCGCTTTACGATGATTGCCGACCACAAACAAAGCACCAACCTTCTTCCCTTCGCGTCCCTCGCGTCCAATCTCGACAGCCAGATCGACCATGATCCGCAGAACCTCTAACGGAACCTGTGTTTCTAATCGTTGCAGATCACGCGACGTGAGTCGTGCAAGATGTTCGGTCAAGTTGATCACGCTAACCGAATCAAGGTTATCGCGCTCAAAGCCCGAATAAACAGCGACGATCCGATCCCCGGCTTGAAGGAAGTCATCGGCAATCGCCTCAAGCAACGCTTGAGAGATTTGCAACTGGCGGGTTTCTGGCTCGTTATGAAGAGGTACAACGGTCAGCCCTACACGTTTAGCCTTATCAAGCACATCTTCTTCATCGCTACTGATGATAAGCGGCAATCGTCCCAAAGCACGCTTGACGGCTTTGAAGTCGATGGGACGGTCAACCATCATCAAGCAAGCCTTCAACTCTAACTCCCGGGCCAACGATTTGGCGTTCTTCAGCAGGTTCGCTACCTGCTCAGGGAGTTTTGATGGGGACATAACGCGAATCTTTAACGAAATGAAGATTCATCAGTGCATACAAAGCCCACAATAAGTGTGAGACGCCATTGTGAGAAGACCGGAACAACCAGTATTGACGCACGATGCTTGCTGGCATGAGTTTACGACATTTTCCCGGTAGGTCAAGGGGCGAATTTCGTCTCGGTCAGCGCGAAGTCGATTGAGAGACCTTCTGATCTCCTTCAATCAACCTTTCCATTTTACGATTGAGAACTTGCATCGCAGTCTTTGGTCCACCGACACCGACCTCTCGACGGTCAATAACTTCCGATCGCGTCAGAATTCGGCCTTGATTCATATCGAACTCGATAGTGCCGCTTGGAAGATACCGCATCATTTGGCCACGCAATACCGGATTCGTCAGCCTTGGTTGAACAATCGTTTTCAATTCAATGGTTGCAATATTTTCGTCCACTTTATTGAGTTGGTAGATCGTTTGAACTGTGTACTCTTTTTTAAGAACTGGTGTCACAGCAAGATTGACCGTTAATTTGTCAGACCAGTATTCCCCCACGGAGACGGGAGTTTTGGGAAACAGAATCGGGAGGCCTTGTCGTTGTTTGGTTTGTTCTTGATCGTTAGCGGAAGTTTCTTGCAAAAAATTCATCTCGATAATTTCACCAGACGCCGTCATTTTCACCTTGGCAAATGGCTTCCCAATGCTTTTTTTCACACTGCGAAACTCCGGTGGCGGCTCATTTTCGGTGGCTGTGTCGTAGACAATCGTTTTTTGCAACTCATCATTGATATACATTTTGAAATTGAGTTGAAATCGATCAACCACCACTTCCATCAATGCCGAACCATCATCGAAAGTTTCAGTGATTCGGTAATGCTTCCACAAGGAAGAATTATTTTCTCCAAGCGTGTCTGAAGCCTCCGAAATGGACTCTTGCGTACCTTTTTCTCTGAGTTGGTAACGCCAAACGTCCCCTTTTTTGAACTGGTAGGCCAGAGTGACTTTCTCACCCTCGATGACAGACCTCTCATTCTGAACCGTTTCTTGTGCAGAAAGACCGCCACACGCCATGAAAGTCACGAATGAAAGGATTGAAGATCGAAATATACCCATTGTCACTTCTCCGAAATACGATTCTACGAAACTCCTCTAATTAGATAGTATTAGCACTTTTGGGAATTTGTGCCGAGAGCAATATTTTTCCAATTTCTGATCTCCCGCGTCAGGTCAACCCAAGTATGTTAGGTGTGTGGAAAGGCCTCTCAAATCCTGTTAGAGACTGCAATTAAAAGATTGAAAACAGACTTGAGATTCTAAACAGTGTTTAACAATGCAACTCATCATTTTCAGATTGGAAAGAACATGAAACGACTATTTTACGGTTTGATGCTAAGCACTTTACTTTTTGCGGGCTTCGGAAAGCTACAGGCTGCAGACAACTGGACTGTCGTCAAATCACATGTCGGAAAATTTCAGACGGTCCTTCCCGGAGAAGTTGATTATTCTGCGAGCAAAGTTGACACCGAAGTGGGACAAATCGATCTCCATTCCTTCGCAGTGGAAGCCAATAATGGAAATGTTGCGTATTTCGTCTTTTATTCGGACTACCCGGAGGGGACCGACGAGGACACAGATCCCAAAGAGCTTCTCCAAAATGCACGTGATGGCGTCGTGGGTGAAGGTTCACGTCAGACTCGAGAAGAAAAAATTCAGGTTGGAGAGCATCCGGGCCTCGAGTTCGATTTTGTCCAAGGCTCTGGAGCAGAAAAAACCTATGGATACTGGCGACTCTACATGGTCAAAAATCGGCTTTACCAAATCGGCATTATCTCTATTGGTGAATCGGCAGTCGATTACAAATTCAAACCCATTTATGGCTCATTTGATTTGTTGAAGAAGTAATCCGCCTCATTGAGTCGGTCATAAGAAAACGCCCGAATGATCATTGGATCAAACGGACGTTTCTTTTTGATATTCTGAAAGAGAAAATTAGCTTTCCCAACGGGACTTCATAAACTCCAGGCCATTCATGGCTAATGCTTCTTCTGTGGTAAACATTCGACGCCAGATTTTAGTGGCTGCCGCCAAATCCGGCAGGGCAAGCCCAAATGCTTCGATCATGAACCACCCGTCGTAATCAATCGATTTCAACGCGGCAAACGATTCATCCCAATTGACTCCCCCTTCACCTGGAGTGGAGCGATCATTCTCGGAGATGTGGACATGTACCATCTGGTCAGCACAACTCTTCACGGCATCAGTAATACTCTTCTCTTCGATATTTGCATGGAATGTGTCGTACATCATTTTCAAATGTGAGTGTCCGACTTCTCGTGTGAAACGAGCAGCATCTTCTGCACAATTCAGGAAGTAACATTCAAAACGATTCAGATATTCACAAACCAAAGTCACATCGTTGTCTTTGGCATGATCGGCAGCCTGAGCCAAAATTTCTTGGCCCCACTTCCATTCTTCTTCAGTGCGACCACGACCGGGAAACTCACCTAAAGCGGAGTGAATTGGTCCCAGCAAATGTGTCACACCGGCAGCAGCACACATATCGATGGCTTTTTTCAGTCGGGCCAAACCCGCGGCACGAATTGAAGTGTCATCAGAAATCGGATTTTCTTCGGGAGTACAAACAGTCACGGCCGTTCGGCCGAGACCCAATTCAGTCAGTTTGTCGCCAACTTTTTTGAATTTTGATTCCTCCATATCAAAGACCGGCAACTCGACACCGTCGTAGCCCCACTCTTTAAGATTTTCGAGGAGTCCGAAATGTTCCTCTGTAACGTCTGATGTCCAAAGCAACAGATTCATTCCATATTTCATCTGGAAGCCCTTCAATGCGTGTTGTGAAATAGTTTTTCGTCGAACGGGTACTTTTCGGGAGGCAGTAAATCCCAACCTCTCTGAACGATAATCTCCCATGCAGAGTGGAGTGTGTTTTCTGCTCCGTCAGGAAGAGGTTGTAGTTTGACCCGACGAAGAACCTGATTCAAGCGTCTCAGTAATTGTCGTGAGTCGAGATAGTCGCGAAGAAACTGAATCTCACTGAAAATATTGATAAATTTGGCAAGTTGATCGGTTTGCTTTGCCGCCATGATGTTTGTGTATTTTTGGACTTCTGACGCCGGCAATCCTGAAATCACCTGATAATATCGATCAATCGCCTCTGGAAATTGTTCCATCAACATTCTGTCCAAAAGGAGCTCGGTCGTGATGTGACCCAGAGAGCCGGGCAGAAACCCATCATCCTGGTCGGGAAGTTTCCGAAAACATTCCGCCACTTCAGAGGTGATTTCATAGAATGCCACGGATTCGTGGAACCACTGGTCGTCATGAAGATGTTGCAGAACACCTGCGGCATAGGCCTGTAACTGTTCGTCATCGGAATCCAAGTGCGGACGTACCAATCGCTCTCGCATTCTGACTTTGCGATCAGCGACAGAGAGCCAATCGGGGGTGGCAGTTCCTGCCAGAAACCACGGATTGTCAAGGTAGCGAATTCCATGAGCGAGATAATTCATACAATCAACCCTATCCTGATGCCACGAAGAGGGAAACTCCAGCCACCTGTTGAGAATCGAACTGATATCAGAGACAATGATTTCCCGGGGAATACTCCCCAATCATTTCAAATTGGCATCCGTCATGATCTCAAATCAACTTCACATTTCAGTGTTCACACGCGACTGGTCAGAACGAACGAAAACCGTTTACGCGGAATTGAAGTCGCTGTTGGACGTGCAGCCAGAAGTCGAGCTACTCGACCCTCCGATCACACCAGAGTCCGTACCGGAGACACTTGACGCAGACTTACTGATCGTGTTGGGAGGAGATGGCGCGATTCTCCATTCTTCGCGCATTCTCGGTCGTAACCAGATTCCTATCTTGGGTATCAATCTCGGTCGACTTGGGTTTCTCGCCGACTTGCAGCCTGAAGACTTGCATAACAATCTGCAAACGATCTGCCAGCGAGACTTCCACATCGAAGAACACCTGATGTTCGAATGTGTTCATCGCAAAGCAAACGGCGCAGAAGAGGTTGTTCTTGGGCTGAACGAAGTGGTGGCAGTTTCCGCAGCTTCTCTCAGACTTATTGATATTGATCTGTTAATTGATGGCGACAAGGTTGCCACATTTAGCGGTGATGGCCTGATTGTGAGCACGCCGATTGGATCGACGGCTCACTCACTCTCTGCGGGTGGTCCAATTTTGCGCCAGGCCCTGGACGCCTTTGTCGTCACACCAATATGTCCGCATACACTAACCTATCGTCCCTTGGTCGATAGTGCCGACTGCGAATATCTCATGCGGTTTCCGAATGTCCCGGAGGGAGTGATGGCTGTCATTGACGGTCAATTACAACGACCAATCTCTCCTGGTGATGAACTGGTCGTCCGCAAAGCCCCTGTGACATTCAAACTGGCTCGTTTCGGAGGACACAGCTATTATCGCACCCTGCATCGTAAACTCGGCTGGGGTGGCCAACCTCGATATCAACCTGAAAACGGCTCTTGACCGACACTAAAATTTTTGGTGACATTAAAAGTCTCTCCTTCCGTCCCTATCAGACGAGGTCTCTCATGCTTTGGCGTATCATTTTCTGCCTATCAACTCTCTGCGTGACAGCTAATCTCTCGTGGGCGACCGATTGGCCGTCCTTCCGAGGAGCCGTCATCGCAACCGAGCGAGGTCGCGCTCAAGGCAATGAATATCCACGTGAATGGTCTCCCGAGGAGAACATGGCCTGGAGACATTCTCTTCCCGGACCGGGAAACAGCAGCCCGGTGGTCTCTAATCACAAAGTTTACGTCACCTATTCTGATCAACAAAATGGAATGCGTCGGAATTTGATCTGTCTCGATCTCGAATCAGGAAAAAAACTTTGGTCAAAGTCGGTTCTGCATGAAGCTGAAGAACCGACTCACAAAACCAATCCGCATTGTGGTTCGTCCCCCGCCTCCAATGGAGAGCGTGTGGTTGTTTGGCACGGCTCTGCGGGCGTCTATTGTTATTCTTCCGATGGGGAGGAACTGTGGAAGTATGAGACCGGCCCCATTCATCATATCTGGGGAACAGGCTCATCCCCCATTATTTACGAAGACAAGGTCTTTTTGAATATCGGCCCCGGCGAGAATTCGCATCTACTGGTCCTGTCGCTGCAGACTGGTGATCTTCTCTGGAAAGCCGAAGAACCTGGCGGGAACTTTGGAGAAGACCCCAACGGCAAAAAGCTGGATTGGATTGGAAGTTGGAGCACACCTCAGATTGCCATGATTGCAGGCTCTCCTCAGGTCGTTTGTGCCATGCCAACCCGAATCGTAGGATACGCCCCCGATTCGGGAAAGCTCCTGTGGTGGTGCGAGGGACTCGAAAATTTACCTCGGAGCAATCTCGTCTACACCGATCCTCTTTTAACGGACACTTTCGCTGTCACCCTCGGAGGCTTCAAAGGACCGGGAATCGGTTTCACACTCGGTGAAATGGGAGACATCACTGATTCATCTCGTGCCTGGCGTGTCACTCGTGATAACCCCCAACGTATCGGAACGGGCATAATTATGGGAAAGCATGTTTATGCCCCCACTGCCGGAATCAACGGTCTCCAATGTCTCGATTTGAAAACGGGTGAGATCCTCTGGACCGAGCGAACTCCGGCACCTTTCTGGGGATCGATGGTTTTGGCCGACGAACTGATTTATGTGACTGATCAGCAAGGTGCAACATGGGTGTTTCGTTCCAATCCCGAAAAGTTTGACCTCATCGCCAAAAACTCGCTCAAAGAACGAACGAATTCAACACCAGCGTTTACAGACGACAGCATTATTTTGCGAACGTACAACGCCGTTTATCGTGTGTCGAAATAAAGCCTATTCGTTTTCCGAATTCGGATCCGTTTCTTCGGAAAGCTTTAGAGTCTGTGCGTGGCCGTTTTCTTGTTGCGCTTTGAGTCGTTGGAAGTCGGCTTCGATGGCCCGTTTTTGTTTCTCCAACTCTCCCTGCGCGACTTTGGAATAGGCGGCAATTGACAACGCATCCACCATTGCCAGAAGAATGAGCCAGAAGGTCATCAAGAGGACGACGACCCAATAGACACTGAAGAAAACCGGGTGAGCCTTCCCATCAATGAACTGCCCCCCTGAGATGAGTCCCCCCAAGAGGACAAGCATTCCCGAAGCCTGCATACGACGACGGTATCTCTTGGCAAAATGCTTTTGAGCAAATGGGTCGACTTCCCGCTCTTTCCCTGTCTCCCATGTCCGGTGATGAGATCTCATCATCAATAAGCCGAGGCCCGACAGAACAACAAGAGAAAATAATTGGATCAATAGAGGTGGTAACACCGCTCGGCTCCCATGATTCGCTGAACAAACATAGGAGTTCACACTATCCAATCCCCCGAAGGAAACAACACACTATGCGTATAAATTATGTTCACATTATAGGCGATAAGACCTATGCCTGGAGTTCGTTTTCTGAGTCAATGACCTGAAAACTAACAGTTCAGCTACGAAACTCCTCGAATTCATTTTAAGGAATGGATTTAATGATACTTTGTCGTGCGAGCTAACTGATGTCAAAACGGCACCTCCATATGTAGCGCTAACTACACGTTACTCTTTGTTTTGAATAATGTTCGTAAATATCTATTTTTGTCGTTGCTTATCTATTCTGTGACGCATCGTTTGTTCTCTTAGATATTTATCGTGAAGGGGAATCCCTTTGCTCCCGTCCAAATATTTCCTGAGTGTTGTTTATGGGGGAAAGATGAGCATCACCTCATTGTCCCCATGAATTAACTTGTTAACTCACCAGGATGATTGAGCACAAACCATGTACGATTCTGGGGGCGAGACCGCCCCAGAAAATGGGAGGAATCGGGTCAAGATTACAGATCACTCGACGTCGGTATCTTGATTCTTGATCTCGTCGCTGGGTTGATATTAGCTGACTTCATCAAACAGCAGTCCCCACAAACTGCGGTAGACCAACAATGGCGGAGAACAAATGGAACCTTTATCATCCATTTGGAGGAAGCCCATGTCAAACAATTCTGCCAACCATTCCCACTCATCCGAGAAGCCAAAACGCACCAGACGCGTCTTCTCCGATGAGT
>JAURQH010000052.1 GCA_030836185.1 Planctomycetota bacterium | reverse complement strand
TGCGTGGACACGGCGGCATCACCACGATTGTGGTCGAACCGGGAACAATCCGCATCGGCAATGAAGTGAAATTCCTGGAACTCGTTTCCGTCGAACAAAAACCGGTATAGCCTTGATCACAGCTTACATAGCCGTAGTGCGCAAGCACTTCGGACGGCCACAAGCCACATTGTACGTCGGCGGGAGACGAAGCGGAGATTCCCGATGTGATGTCCTCTGGTGGCTCTGGGCAGTTTTCTCCAGTCACACAACACATGCGGCAGCCATTCGTGCAATTCGAGTCATTCGTGGTTTGTTTCCCTGCTGATTCATCTTCGAAAGGACCACGAATCCAACGAATAACACGAATACTTTTCAGAGAACGAGGCATTCGTATTCGAGTTATGGATGTATCAAAAATCACACAAGCAGCCCAAGAGACCTTCCTCACGATAATCCGAGAAGAACCTCATTTTTGATGGCCACAAGAAACGCAAGAAATCACCAAGAGAACTTTTTCGTGCCTTCTCGTATTTTTTGTGGCTCAGTATCGCACAGGAAGTCATGCGGGAGCATGACCTATAAAACTGCCAGGAGACACTGTCAAACCTTGCGGGTTGGGCGAGTTCTATCAGCGATGACTGATGTGTTGGCGTACGCTGCCCGACTTTGCCGATGACTGGGGAGAATACCCACGTTGTGTCCCGGATGACCATGGGCGTCTCAGGCAAAACGATACTTTTTCACGAATGGAATCGATCATGCGTCTCACGCTCTCCGCTCTCATGTTGCTCGTCTGTGGTGTTTCGACGCAGGTCGAAGCGCAGGATCTATTCGACGAACTCCGCCCGGTCAGTCATCTGTTTGGCGAAGCGGCCTGCGATACTTCCATCAGCGATTGCAGCGACAGTTGCAGCAACTCGGGCTGTACATCGGCAGGTTGCTCCAGTTGTGGTTGCCGCACGGCTCCCGCACCGACCATGATCGGCGGCTCGTCTTTGGGTGTCCCTTTTAGTCTGTCTGACAATATTAATGAGGTCCATTACTTCCCTAACTTTTACTCCCGCGTGTCGGAAAACAACTCGGCCATTCCGCAAACTCGCGTCTCATTCGTTTATAAGTATTTGAATGATGTCCCCACTGCAAAAGACCGAGGTGCTAATGCCCCCGATTACGACAGCGACCTGACGTATTACGAACTGGGGCTGGAAAAAACACTGTTTGATGGAAACATGTCGGTCGAACTGCTGATCCCGTTTTCTTATGGCCCAGAATCAACTATTCCGTTGGCAGTGGGTTTGCAAGGTTCCGATGTCGAACTCCAGAACATTGCTTTCGGCCTGAAAATGTTGCTATTGGCCAATGACAGCAAAGCCATTACGGCCGGTGTGCGAGTTGAAGCCCCCACTAAACAGGATGCTCTTTTTAATAACGGCGGAATCGACATCATTACAGTACCACAGGAGGTCTGGGCCGTGACGCCCTATCTGGCGACCTTAATCAATCTGAACGACGATCTGTTTTTTCAGGCCTTTGCGTCTTATCGGCTGCAAACCGACGACTTTACCACCTTTACCACCAGTGGTGGAGTGATTACATCTCGCGAGCCGAATTATTTTGATCTCGATGCTCAGCTCGGTTACTGGTTATACCGGAACACCGGTGGCTCGGGATTAACCGGATTGCAGGCTAAAACGGAGATTCATTACACCGGCACGTTTGAGGAATATGGTGATAACGGTGCATCTGCTTTACCGAGCAGACGTGGAGAAACTGACCAACTGAATCTGACGACCGGTTTAACGGCCATCATGAACGACCGCACGACAATCACGGCCGGGATCGTGTTGCCAGTTCGCGATGGATCGGATTATGTACTGCCAGTTGGTGGCGGTACCCGCCCGCATCCGTCCGATCGATTTTTCGATTGGCAAGCCAACCTGCAGGTCAATTACTACTTCGGCAACCAGTGATCATAGCCCACGCACGCGAGCACGCGGGATGGGTGGAACGTCGAGAGATGTTTGCCAAGATCCCTGGTGTCGCGCACAAGGGCGATGAGAACCTGAAAAAGAGCACATGAACGCGGGAGGCCGAACCGGAACGGCCTCCCGTTTTAGATGCGCGGTGATGAATTCGTGTTGAGGGCCACAAGAAACGCAAAAAAACCACCAAGAAAACCTTTTCGTGTTACTAACGATAAAAATATTTGAAAGCTGCGCAAATTGATGCGGCTTGATGAGTGAATCACCTCCTCACCCCGGCCCTCTCCTCCAGAGGAAGAGAGGGTGGCATGCAGGTGGTCACATTGAATTGTGAATCATCGCCGATTGTGTCCTTCTCCTCCAGAGGAGGAGAAGGAAGTGTTTCAGCTTGCGATTGTGCTGAAACTATTTGTCAGTTTCGACAACCTTAGCAGTCTTGATTTTGATCTCTTCCACCGGACGGTCGCCAGCACCGGTTTTCACTGAGTTGAATTTCAGCACGTTTTTGAGGCTCTCGTCATCGGCGGTTTTGCCGAACACCGTGTACTGCTTGTCCAGATGAGGCACCCGACCTAAACAGATAAAGAATTGCGAACCGGCCGAATTCGGGTCGCTCGTGCGGGCCATCGATAAGACACCCGCTTCGTGCAATTTGTTATTGAACTCGGCGTCAATCGTGTAACCGGGGCCACCGGTTCCGTTCCCCAACGGGCAACCGACCTGACAGACGAAGTCTTTGATCACACGATGAAAAATGATGCCATCGTAATAGCCGATTTTGGTCAGGCCGATGATATTTTTGCAATGTCCGGGAGCGACATCGGGCCACATATCGAGCGTGATCTTTCCGGCAGTGGTATCGAGAACGACTTGATAGTTTTTCTTTTCAAAGTCGATATCGGCAATAGCAGCATCCACTTCTTTTCTTCGATTTGGCAATTGAGACAAGGCAACTTCCTCGGTTGAAGGTTCGTTCGATTTATTTTCATAGACGCCGTACAAACTCGGCTTGGGAGTCGGAACTTCTCGTCCAAACAAGAAGCCGAGAGAAATGATTCCCAGAATGAAGGCAATCACGATGATCATGGGTAGCGTAATTGCAGACCCACGCTCGAATTCTGATAAATCTTCACCGTCTCTCATCGTTCTGTTCCTTTGCGATGCTACAGCGAGCCAAGTTGTGTGGACGAATCTATCTTAACAGATGAAATGGTGGATGAGGAGTCTTTCGGATCACTTCTTGCCGAAGCCCCCTCCACCGGGGGTTTTCAAAGTAAGTACGTCACCAGAGTGGACTTTTATTTGCGCTTTTCCAGCAAGTATTCGTGAAGTTTTACCTGCGACCGATTTGAGGGCATTTTCTCCGGGAAGTCCCGACTCTCCCCCCTCCAGACCAAAGGGGAGAAAGTTTCCCCGTCGTTCGGTGAGCAAGGACACCTCCAAATCCTGCAGAAATTCGATTTCGCGGACGATGCCGTCTCCTCCCCGATGTGCGCCCTCTCCTCCCGATCCGCGCCGAATTGAAAAATGGTTGATGCGGACCGGATATCTCTGCTCGATGATTTCGGCATCGGTCAATCGCGTATTCGTCATATGTGTGTGGACGGCGTCTGCTCCCTCAGCGTCGGGTGTCGCTCCTGCTCCTCCGCAGATGGTTTCATAATAACCGAACGTCTCATCGCCGAAGGTGAAATTGTTCATTGTTCCCTGTGACGCGGCGGCCAGGTTCAGTGCTCCCAACAAGACATCGACCACGCGCTGCGAAGTCTCGACATTACCGCCGACCATTGCCGCACATTGAGTCGGGTCATCGTGAGCGGGAGGATTGAGCAAGCATGTGGGTAACACAATTTCAACCGGTTCGAGGACGCCGCTGTTCAGGGGGATGTCTTCATTGATCAGGCACCGCATCACATACATGACGGCGGCTTTGACAATGGCGGAATTCGCATTGAGGTTGGTAGAGAGGACTGGCCCTGTTCCCGTGAAATCGACTGTCGCCGAATCGCCGTGAATCGTGATCGTCACGGCGATCGCTGATCCCTCATCGAGATGATCGGTGCGGGAGTATTCGCCGTCTGGAATGTTGGCGAGCGACATACGCATTTTTTGTGCTGCCGCCTGTTGAATATGATTCATGTACGCCTGCACGACCGGCAGCGAATATTGATCGACAAGCTCAGTGAGCAGTTGGACTCCCAATTGATTTGCGGCGACCTGGGCGGAGATGTCCCGCAAATTGGTCTCAACCGAACGGCTGGGGTATGGTCCTGAGAGCAACAGTTGCTCTAAATCTGCTTCGCGCGAGTTCCCTGAATCAACCAGCCTGAAGTTTTGGATCAACACGCCTTCTTCTGCCAGATTCTTCGAAAATGGAGGCATGCTGCCGGGAACGATCCCGCCGATTTCGGCATGATGGGCGCGGCTGGCGGTGAGGAACAATAATTCGTTCGTCTGTGTGTCGTGGACCGGCGTGACGACCGTCACATCGGGAAGGTGTGATCCACCGCGATAAGGATCGTTGGTGACGATCACATCGCCCGGTTTGAGATCGGGATTGTCGGCAAGCACACCTTTCACCGTCTCGCTCATCGCTCCCAGATGGACGGGGATATGCGGCGCATTGACAACCAGATCACCCTTCGGCGAAAAGACCGCGCAACTAAAATCGAGACGTTCTTTCACATTGGTCGAGAACGATGTCTGTTGCAGCGTGACGCCCATTTGCTCGGCAATCGATGCAAACAGATTGTTGAAGATCTCCAGCATGACCGGATCGGCTTCGGTGCTGATGGATTTCTCCGTCGATGATTGTAGTAACTCAAGTCGCAAGCAAAGATGACCATCAAGCATCGCACGAAAGCCGGGTTCGACGACCACTGTCGAGATCTCTTCGCAAATGATCGCCGGACCTTCAATCGTATCGCCCGCTTTCAGATCCTGACGATAATAAATTCCGGTGGAGACTGGTTTGCCGTCAAAAATCGCTTCCGTGACTCGATTCGGTGTCGGCGTTCGTGTGGTCAGTTCCATTTCGCGTTGTGGGGGATGCGGGAACTTCCCCACGACTTCCACCCTGGCGGCAGTCACTTCGAGCGACTTGTCAGGATGTGTGTAGCCGTAAAGTTCCTGATGTCGCGCCACAAAAGCATGCTGATAATCTCCGTCTTCGGGACGGGCGATGTTCAGGGTAGTTTCGGCTCCGAGATATCTCAAATCGAGCGATTCCAAGCTCTCGGAAATCTGCTCTGCGGGAACACCGTCCGCGAGGACATCTGCTGTCGCTCCCTCTGTCAACGTCTGAAAGGTGACTTCCAAATCTTTGAGTGTTTCGACATTGAGTTCCTGGAACACCGATTGTTCCCGAAAACGCCTCACATCGGCCAAGCCGATGCCGTACGCGCTTAAGATTCCGGCATAGGGGTGTAGCAGGATTGTTTTGATGCCGAGAGTGCGAGCGATGGCACAGGCATGTTGTCCTCCCGCCCCTCCAAAACTGACGAGCACATGATCGGCAGGATTGAATCCTCGTGCAACCGAGATTTTGCGAATGGCGCGAACCATGTTTTCATTGGCGATACGCAGAAAACCCTCGGCCAGTTCGAGAGGTGTATAAGATTTTCCGAGCGGAGATTTTTCAATACGGTCGCAGAGTTGCTTTAGTTGGAGCTGTACTGCGGACGTATTGATCGGAAAGGGGAATTGATCGCTCGGCACGCGACCCAACGCAACATTCAAATCGGTAACAGATAATGGCCCACCGCGTCCGTAACACGCCGGCCCCGGATCGGCTCCCGAACTTTCCGGTCCCACAGAAAGTTTCACGCCGTCAAATTGACAAATGCTGCCTCCACCTGCCGCGACTGTTTCTATCGCCAGCATGGGGGCCACAACACGAACACCTCCCTTTTCGGTCTCGTATTCTCGTTCATAGACGCCGTCATAGCGAGAGACATCGGTGCTAGTCCCTCCCATGTCGAAACCAATGGCTTTCCCGAACCCCGCCTGCTTGGAGACCTGGGCGTAACCGATCACTCCACCCGCCGGACCGGACAAGATGCTGTCCTTACCGACAAATCGGTCAGCGTCAATAAGTCCTCCGGCAGAGGTCATCAATTTGAGCGTGCTGTCGTCTCCTAGAGAATTCCGAATATCGAGCAGATATTCTCGAATGATGGGTGACAGATACGCGTCAAGAACGGTCGTGTCACCCCGCGAGACAATTTTGATCAACGGCGACAGTTTCGAGGAAACACTGATTTCGGTGAAGCCGACGGCACTCGCAATTTTCTGGACAAGTTGCTCGTGTGCCGGATTCTTCCAGGCATGCATGAGGCAAATCGCGAGGGAGCGAATGCCGGTCTCCCAAACTGCTTGCAGTTGTGTTTTGATCTGTTGAGAATCGGGAGCGATCAAGACCTCTCCCTTGGCTGAGAGTCGTTCGTGAATCTCGACGACTGTCTCTGCGAGTGGTTCCGGTTTTTGGATGTTGAGTTCGAAGAGCTTCGGGCGATTCTGGTTTCCGATCAAGAGGACGTCGGCAAACCCTTCCGTCGTGACGAAGGCAATACGTGCGCCTTTGCGCTCCAGAAGCGCATTCGTGCCGCGTGTTGTCCCAAGTTTCACGGCAATCGTGGGGATGGATTCTGTGATTGTGAGTCCCAATACTTTGCGAATTGCCACTAAGGGAGCCGATTCGTGTGATCGCAATTCATAGGCGAGACCGGGAGGCTGATCCTGAGGGAGTGATTGGTCAAGATAAATGCGCCCCGATTCGGCGTCAAAGGCGGTGACCTGCCAGCGGTGGTTGGGGAAATCACTCAGCGTCAGTTCGTAACCGGTCCAGAAATCAGATGGTTCGAATTGTCTGAGCGGATCGACAAACGAGGTTCGTTCCGTGTCCAAATCGAGAATTTCGCCTTTTGTGGCTCCCGAACTGAGGGTTTTACACGTCAACAGCTCCTCTTCGGGAGAGCGAGCGATGCAATCCGTAAAGGTGCCGCCGACATCAATCCAGAATTCCCACCGTTGCATCGGTCTGCCAGACTCTTAAGAGATCAAGGTCATATCAGGACCTGATATCCTATCGCTCTTTCGTTTGCTTCGCGAGTCCCGCTGGTCCCAACACGGGTTGTGCCCAGGCTCGTTCAAGTTCGCCAACTTCGGAAGGGTTGGGAACTTTTCGATCCGAAGTCACTTTGGCGCGGACATATAACTCATCCCCCTGAAACTCATAGCGGGCAGATGTTCCTTTGGTTGTTGCCAGGACTTCACCGACATCTTCGGAGTAGCGACGTGTTGTGCGGATTTCTTTCCCGTCCTTGCCGATGACCGGTTCCGATTCGGGATCGTACCCTGCGCGAGTCCCAATAAATTCAATGGTGTATTCGACACCCTCTTCGGCATCAATGGCCAACTCATACGCTTTCTTTGTCGCGGCAACCGATTTCAAATCAACACCGCAAGTGGCATAAAACTGACCGGCTTCCATCGACAGAATTAATGTTTCTGCTTCCAACTGATCGGCCAACACCATCACCCATCCACGTCCTGGTTCTGAAGCACGAGACGGGATGTCGTGATAGCTGTGTCCATCATCGGTTGCGATGCCATACATGATGGGCAAGTTGAGTTTGTCGATACGTTGGGTCAAGACGATGTCCCAGATTCGTTCTGTTGACGCCCGTTCGGCGTTCCCGGAATCATTCACGCCGGGGTGACCGTTATAAACTTCAAAGAAGTTTTCACCACGAATGCCCATCAGGTCTTCCGCAGTAACCGCGTAGCCGAAGTTCGGATGATTCAAGTGAATCATAATCGCCTTGCCGGTTCTTTCCCGCTGAGCGATGACAGCGTCTACATTGTTCTGCATCGTTTGAGCAACACTGTCCCCCCGCATCGGTGGGATCGCTTCCTGAATGTTGGAGGCGTTCATGTGGATGGGGTATTTGTCGTAGCGGTCCGAGATTTCTTCGCCACGCATCAATAAGAATTCTTCAGGGATCGTGAACTCATTGTAAAGTTCGGGGAACTTCTTAAGTTTGACTTCGATTCGACCTTCTTTCTCACGTTCAACAACCCAGCCCTCAGGATATTTTTTCTTGAGCTTGTCGTAAGCCTCGCGTCCACCCTTACTCTTCTCCACATCGATCCATTTGTCGGCTTCCTGAATGTTGTTGTGGTCGGTGTAGCAGAGGAATTGATAGCCGTTGTCCTGATACCAATCCGCAATCATCTCTGGGTAATCATCCCCATCACTCCACAGCGAGTGCGTATGCAGATTGCCGCGGTACCATTTTTGTGAGGGCTTGGCCTTCAGTTCGTAGACAACCGCCGCATCAGCAGAACCGTTGCCAGAGTCTTGTCGAAAAAGAACCGCAAAGAGAATCAAAACAGCGACAAAACTGGTGATCAGCGTGATTCGCGGGGTGGTCAACTTCATGGCGGGACTTTCCGTAAGGTGGGACGCAATCAATGTGTTATTAGACTACAACGGCCAGATTAGAGATTCCACCGCTAACCGAATCGACAATCGGTTTTTACAGAATCTTGTCAGAGACTTCATAAAATGTATTCGAGAATCGAGAACTCCTTCTCAATCGGAAGTGACCTGCGTATAATGATTCACTCTCCCTAATCGTCATCATATTCTCCCCAGGAGTTTTCAGAATGAGAAGTTCGAATCCCGTCATGTCAGAGCGGATTTTTCAGAGAGCCGGCACAGGCTACACGACCGACGCCGATGTGATGACCGTTCAGGGGGCCGCCATCAAAACGGGAATTCTGATTCTGCTCGCCTTCGCCGCCGCGGCTTTCAGTTGGCAAACAT
Organism: Planctomycetota bacterium; assembly: GCA_030836185.1. GTDB lineage: Bacteria > Planctomycetota > Planctomycetia > Planctomycetales > Planctomycetaceae > JABURQ01. Next base: position 103,691 of record JAURQH010000052.1, on the reverse strand, counting down.
GCATGACGCAGCCGCAACTTTATCCGGCATTCGCCTTTGGTGGAGGAATTGCAGGTTTCGTGCTGGTGCTTGTCAGTAGCTTCAAGCCCAAATTATCACCTTACACGGCCCCGATGTATGCCGTCGTGGAAGGACTTGCGTTGGGGGCGATTTCTGTCTTGATGAATCAGTATTATCCTGAAATCGCGATCCAAGCGGTCTGCCTCACATTCGGCACGCTATTCACAATGTGCATGGTCTACTCGAATGGCTGGATCAAAGTGACCGACCGCTTACGAACCGGCTTGATGGCTGCGTTGGGCGGAATCTTCTTCATCTACCTCGCCAGCTTTATCCTCGGATTCTTTGGTGTTCAGATTCCTTACATTCACGGCAACGGACCGATTGGTATCGGTTTCAGTTTGATCGTTGTGGGAGTGGCAGCATTCTTTTTGTTGCTCGATTTCGATTTCATTACCAAAGGGGCTCAGTATGGTGCTCCCAAGTATATGGAATGGTACGGAGCACTTGGATTGATGGTCACGCTGGTTTGGTTGTACCTCGAAATCTTGCGATTGCTGTCCAAACTTCAAAGCCGCGACTGATGATTGGGTGAGGATAGAAATCCCAGAGAGCAAGACGTATCGACCATGCTGACCGACTTTCTGAAAATCAGCGACAAAATCAGCGTGCTTCCCGTGATCCACGGCTCGGGTGATTATTCGCTCGAAGTGCGCCGCGTGATGTTGGAGACCGATTTTGATTGCATCGCGGTTCCTTTGCCTCCGTCATTTCAATCGCCGGTGGAAGAGGCCATCACTCAACTTCCCGCAGTGACAGCCGTCGTGCAACCCGAGTATTCGCCGCTCAGTTGGGAACGCCCGGAAGACGATGAGGGTGATCTGGAATCGAGTTTTGTTCCCATCGATCCCTGTCAGCCGGTGATTGCCGCGATACGCATCGCCTTGCAGGAACATATTCCACGAGCTTACATCGATCTGGAAACCGATCATTATATCGGCATGGGAAGTCTCTTCCCCGATCCGTACGCACTCAAACGTGTCTCGCCCGACCTGTTTTCGGCAGCCGTTCTTCCTACGTTACCGCGACCCGAAGAAGAGCAATGTTGCCAACGGATTGAGTATCTGGCGTCCCGATTACGCCAGTTAGAGGAAACACACGATTCAATTCTGTTTGTTTGCTCGATCATGGATTGGCCGTGGGTGAAAGAAGCCTACACCGAACAGCGGGAATCAAACGTCGTCCAGCCAGAAGTCGAAGATGCCGACATTTACGGCGTGAAAGTCGAGACGCTGCTATTTCTGTTGGGAGAGCTACCCTACATCACGGGACTTTACGAACGCGCTCGCGTTGAGTTGGATGACGATGAGAATCTCTCAATTGATGGCATTAAAGAATTATTGCTGTCAGCGAGAGATATCTATAAGAACGACTTGGGCAATCGAGCGCAATCAATCACGCCCAAACTTCTGGCTAGTTATTTTCAGTATCTGCGCAATCTGTCGTTAATCGAAACACGGCTCACTCCCGATCTTTATTCCATCATCATCGCAGCCAAGCAAATTTTCGGAGATCAGTTCGCCGTCAAGCTCGCAGAGACCGCACGCGAGTACCCGTTCGACCGCGAGTTGCCTTACGACTCGTTCGAGATGGGCATCGACCGAGCCCGTCTTCCCGATGGTGAAATGGTGAATATGAAGAGTCGATTGCCCGGTCCGGTCGTCTCATGGCGGTCGTGTGACTTGCAGCCGGCTCCCCAAAAAATCGACAAAGAGAAATGGGAGATGAGTTGGAATCCGCATCGGCATTGCAGTTGGCCCCCCGAAGACGGAGCCATCGAACGCTTTCGCACACACGTGAAAGACGCAGCACTCGCTCTGATGGGACACGACTTGGCCCGTCACGAGAAATTTTCAACGAGTCTCAAAGATGGTCTCGATATTCGTGAGACTCTTCGCAATTGGCACACCGGCGATTTGTATGTCAAAGTGCTACCTCCCAGCACTGGAACGCTCGATTGTGTGATCATGTTGTTCGATCCGCCTGCCGACCCTCGTGATTATCCGTGGCGTGTGACGTGGTTTGCCGAGACACAAGACGAATCGACATTATCTCTGTTTGCGACAGATTATCAGAATGAAATGGTCGGACCGGGGATTGGTATGTCGGTTTACGGCGGCGCGATGTTTCTGTTTCCTCCCCGTTCAATTCCCGATATCTGGACAGATCGCCGGTTTGATTTCTGCGACACCCTGGAAGAACGATTGATCGCCTCCGGTTGTCATCACAGCGAAGAAAAGCACATTGCACTTTTATCACCCAGTCCTCCCGGGCAAGGTTGGAAGAAACTGGCAAAGCGGTACGGGAAGAAACTCATTCACATTCCACTCAACCGATTCAGCCAATCTACGATCCAGCAATTGCGGATGTTTCACGTTTTGAACGGGCAGGAAGTCCGCAGTTTTGCGGCCAATTTCATCCGCAAGGCGTAACTCAAAAAGAACTTCTTTCTTTGCTGGCTTAAAGTAAGTAGCCTGAAGGCAGGCCATTCGGCCACAGTCTTATAGACCTGTCAAATTCACAACGCACTCGCGGATTCAACATTTATGGATACGCATCATATACGAGGGCAACTTCTCGTTGCCGCCAAACACCTACTCGACCCCAGCTTCTTCAAGACGGTCGTCTTGATGATTGAGCAAGGCGACAATGGTGCCATGGGCGTGGTCATCAATCGCCCCTCCGACATCGCCGTCTCACACGCGCTTTCCAAACATCTCAATGTGGAAGGCATGGATGAATCGGTTTTCTACGGTGGCCCCGTCGAACAGGGAGGTCTCATCGTTTTACACGACCGCGGAGATCTTGCCGAAAGCGAATCGGTGATCCCCGGCGTGTATGTGCCGACACGCGCCGATGTGTTTGAAGAAGTGATCAAGGCGGCGCAAGAAGATGTCGATTCGACGACGTTCCGTGTGTACAACGGGTGTTCCGGTTGGTCACCGGGTCAGCTTGAAGCGGAACTCGAACGAGGAGATTGGTACGCCACTCCCGCAAACTCCGATCTTGTGTTCAGCGACGATCCTTATAATCTCTGGGAGCAAATGATGGATCGAGTCGCCGCCAATCAAGAACAGTTCATCAATCAGGCCGTCAAACACCCGGAACTGAACTGAGTGAGCTGAGTGTTTGTAGGGCCGGTTCCACCGGCCAAGGATTTTATTTGTAGGCTCATAGGCTCATAGTCTCATAGAGTGTTGAACAATGACGACCGCTGCAACGTGAGAAAGGAGGCGATTTCGCGTGGCGTGGAAGATGCGCACCTACGTTGCGGTCATTTTTCACTCCAAATGCGTTTTGACGCAAACCGAACGAAGTCAACAACTTGCTCAAGATTCGGAAATAGCACACCCCCAAATCATCGAATCTTCAAATCTTGAATCGGCGGTTGAGCGTTTGAGAACTCAGGGGTTGAACTAACCCTTCAGGAATCCTTCAAAGGCATCGAGTCCCGCCGTAATGGTTTCCATATCGGTCGCGAACGACAATCGCACGAAGCCGGGAGCACCGAAGGCGTCACCCGTCACGAGGGCCACGTGAGCATTTTCAAGGAGTGCCGTGCAGAAGTCGGTGGCGTTATCGACAGTCACGCCGTTTTGCAATGTCTTACCGAAATAGCGACTGACGTTGATGAACGCATAGAACGCTCCGCCCGGCGTGGGGACAGAGAGATCGGGAATCGCGTTTAGTCGTTCGAGAACATACTTACGGCGTTCAACGAACGAAACCAGCATCTCATCAACGCATTCCTGCGGTCCCGAGACGGCAGCCTTCGCTGCCAATTGGCTGATACTCGACGGACAGGAGGTTTCCTGACTTTGCAACTTCTCCATTGCCTTGGCGACTTCAGGAGAACTGAGTGTCCAACCGATTCGCCAACCTGTCATCGCATAGGCTTTACTCACGCCGTTGACGGTGATCGTATTCTGTCGAATGTCGTCGCTGAAAGTGGCGACCGATTTGAATTCGGAGCCTTCATAGATCAAGCGTTCGTAAATTTCATCCGACAAGATATGAACGCCTTTGTCGGTGGCGATGCGAGCCAACTGATGCAGCAACTCGGGGGGATACGAAGTTCCTGTCGGGTTGCACGGTGAGTTGAGCATGATCAACTTCGTCTTCTCATTGATGGCGGCTTCTAAGTCTTCCGGCTGTAAGCAGAAGTTGTCTTCTTCTTTGGTGGAGAGGATGACGGCTTTCGCTCCCGTCAGTTCGACAAGATCGCTGTAACTGACCCAGAAGGGAGCCGGGATGATCACTTCATCGCCCGGGTTGCAAAGTGCCATCAAGGCGTTGTGGATGGAGTGCTTGGCTCCATTGGAAATCACAACTTCCTTGGCTGAGTATTTCAGGCCGTGAGTTTTCTCGTAAGCATCGGCAATCGCCTGGCGGACATCCATGAGCCCGCCGGCGGGTGTGTAATGAGTTTTACCGGCGTCCATCGCATTTTTGGCGGCTTGGCAGATATGAGCGGGCGTGGTGAAGTCGGGTTCTCCCAGAGTGAACTCCAGGACATCGACTCCCTGAGCCTTCAGTTCTTTGGCTTTCGTGGCGGCGGCAATGGTTGCGGAAGGTTTAATATTTTGGACGACTTGGGAGATTTCCATGGATCACGCTTTCTGGAGGAGTCTGCCGGCAAACGGTTATCGAGAAATCTCAATCTCGACACCGAACACGCAGGCTGGGTTCGATGTCGATTGTTTGTTGGTCGATGTCGGAATTCAAGCGACCCACGTGGTTGAAGATCGTGGGATTCTGGAAATTGTGTCATTCTCTCCGCTTGCAGAAATCATGCGGGATCGGGACGATGGGACAAATACGAGTTTCGCTACGCGACGGGATGCAGCCATGACAGACAGGATGGAGACCACTTCTGATCGGTTCACCGAGGAAGAAGTCTCTTTTTTTCAGGAAAATGGCTTTCTGGTCGTCAAGCAATTGATCGATGAATCAACCCGTCAGGCCATGAAACGACGGACTTTGGCTGATTTGGAACACCTCACCGAACCCATCGAGTATGAGGCCGAACTGCAATACCCGGGTGCTCCCGAGTCGATTCAATCGGAAGGGGGAAAGACTCCACGCCGGCTGAAAACGGCCCATGAACGCGATCCGATTTTTCTGGAGACCTTAAAACGTTCTCAATTTTTGAATCGTCTGCAACAATTGCTGGGGCCGACTGTGATTATGCCGACCGTCCACCACAATTGCATCATGACGAAGGAACCCGATTACAGTAGCGATACCGGCTGGCATCAAGATATTCGTTATTGGCGATATGAGAAACGAGAGCTGGTGACCGTCTGGATCGCTTTGGGAGATGAATACCCGGAAAACGGTTCCTTGAAAGTGATTCCCGGATCGCACAAGCGGCTCTATTCACCCGACCAATTTGACGACGAACTGTTTCTACGAAACGACTTGGCAGAAAATGAAGAATTACTTCTGAATGTCGAGCATCTGACGCTTTCTGCGGGAGACGTGCTCTTTTTCCATTGCCGGACATTTCACGCGGCATCCCGCAATTACACCGCAGAACCGAAATACTCGGCAGTCTTCACGTTTCGAGGCAGTGAGAATGATCCGGTGGCTGGAAGCCGATCCGCGTCACTTCCCGAGATGATGATCTCTGAAGGATGAGGATTTCTTATGTGTGGTCGATTCACTCTCCGTTTGCCACCGCAGGAACTGCAAGCATTCTTTGATCTGATGCGAGTCGAGGATTATCAACCGCGATATAACATCGCCCCGACACAAGACATCGTCGCAATTCGACAGACAGGCGAGGGACGCGTTGGGTCTCTGATGCATTGGGGGTTGATTCCGCACTGGGCAAAGGATCGTAAGATGGCCGCCCGAATGATCAATGCCAGAGGCGAAACAGTGGCAGATAAACCGAGCTTTCGAGACTCGTTTAAGAGACAGCGATGCTTGATTCCTGCGGACGGGTTTTACGAGTGGAAGGATGTTGGCGAGAAGTATAAGCAGCCGTATCATATCACGCTGACGGACGAGCAGCCGATTGCGATGGCCGGGTTGTGGTCGGAGTGGACTGATCCTGACTCTCAAGAAGTGATCGAGTCTTGTACGGTGATCACAACGACTGCAAATTCGGTGATGCGGGAACTTCACGAGCGAATGCCGGTGATACTGTCGCGCGAGTCGTGGAGTGTCTGGCTCAACTCTGATTTGCCCGATGGTCAGTCGTCGAGGGAGGCGTTGGAGTCGCTTTTGATGCCGTTTTCGGCTGCAGAAATGCAATATCGCCCAGTTTCTCGTTTGGTCAACAGCCCCCGGAATGAGACACCAGATTGCCTCGATGCACCCTCAAAACGAGCAGAAAATCGCTTGTTCGAGTGATCTCTATAGGGGTATTGCCGATTGTGGTGAAGATCTCTACATAATGTTATTGACAGATGAAGGGTACCCTACACATAATGTACATATTAATTCTGTGTGTCGACTGGGTGGTATTCGCGGGCAACGAATTTATCTGACCCTGACACACTGGGAACCCTTTGAGAAGTTCGCTTCTCGAAGGGTTTTTTCGTCAGTTTGACTTCCTCACAGCGTTGAAGCTTCAAGATTGACGATTGCGTGATTCAACATCGTGATTTTCAATCATGTGGTCCGAATCTGCGGGGGTTGGTTCGGAGGAATAGCGTGCGGATTCGCGAATTGGAATTGCCCGATAAAGCCTGAGAAGAATCAGCAGCAGGACAAACGCGACTCCAGCTCCCCCGACGACACCAATGATGGAAGGTGGGTGTCCAAAGACATATCTTAGCGGAGTCCACAATTGGCTCCAAAAGCACAGAACCAAATAGCTTGCCAGTGCCAGAAATGGCCCATAGGGAACGTATGACTTTCCTCCCAATGCTCTTTGTAGAATACTGATAACCACGCCCGTCAACGGTGCGAGCGCGAAGACGAAGAGAACTGGTTGCCAACCGAGGAAACTGCCAATCATTGCCATGAGAGTGACGTCACCCATTCCCATGGTCTCTTGTCCGAGCAGTTTCGAGGAAATCGCTCGGACCAGCCAAGTGATGCCAGCTCCTGCCAGCATTCCGGTCAGTCCCACGGCCAGTCCATGAAGATGACGATACTGGTCGATCCACAGGGGAAAGTCGGGGCCTTTGATCCCTATCTGCTCAGCATTCCAGTCAATCCAGAGATGCTGCATTTGAAGCTCTCCAGAGAGACATTGTCCACCCAGACCTATTGCAAGGCCGACGAGAATCATCTGATCCATCACCGCGTAATCCCACAAATCAGTGATCGTGATGGCAACTAAGAGAGAGATCAGACTGAGTTGGAAGACGAGTTGGCAAAGTCGACCAAACTCGGAGGGTTGCACTTCAGAGATCAATTGATTTTGGAATCCGCAGACCAGCCAGAGATAACAACCAAACAAAAGAGCGGTTCCTGATGACGCCAAGAGCCGGGTCTTTCGCTGTCCTTTTGGACTCCATTCGGGGAGTTGCCTGAGCAGGAGAGACTCAGACCAAATTGAAACGATCCATCCAGCAACCAGCCCGGCGAAAATGAATCCGCAGAGTGTTGGTGGCCAGGAAGTCTCGATCCAGGGAAAGTTCATGATTTTGCAAGAAATGATTCGCCATCAGGTCAGATTATGGGCATGGTGTATGCTCATCTTCTGGGTTTCAAGACTAGAAGCTACATTGAGATTCGACGAACGTCCATCTTCAGAAGAGTTCCACACAAACTTATTTCTGTCGAGGATTTGGCCGGGCAACGGCGAAATCACGTCCGTGGAATCTTATGTAGAAAATATGTATTACGGCAGGAACAAGATCCTGTTCTTTGCTGTAACTCCCATTTTCGTCTACATTTAGTGCTCAAAGGAGAATGAAATGCGAAGGATCACTGCGCTTGTGATGTGCACGCTGTTTGCGTGTCTCTCAACTAACCTGCTGGTTGCCGGGGAAACTGACTCAACTCTCTCGGAGGCTCCCGAAATTGCCCCTGTGAGGGCGGAGTTGAACGGAGCTGATACCACTTGGATGCTCGTGTCTTCAGCACTCGTGCTTATGATGACAGCACCCGGATTGGCTTTATTCTATGGAGGTTTGGTCCGAAAGAAAAATATTTTAGGCGTCATGATGCAGTGCATCTTCCTGATGGGCATCATGTCAGTCACCTGGGCTTTATGGGGATTTAGCTTGGCATTCGGATCTGATGTGCTTGGTGGCTTCGTTGGTGGTGGAGATTATCTCCTCATGAAGGGGCTGCTACTCGAGTTGTCAGGCGATGAGGTTGTTGCCCCAATGTGGGGCGATTCCGGGTTACCGGCGATGGTTTTCATGGTCTTTCAGGGAATGTTTTTCATTATCACCCCTGCTTTGATTTGTGGTGCGTATGCAGAACGGATGAAGTTTTCCTCGATGGTGCTGTTTTCCATCCTTTGGGGCACCGTTGTGTATTGTCCTTTGGCACACTGGGTCTGGTCAGATAATGGCTGGTTATTCACTGGAAAATACGAAGCGTATGACTTTGCCGGTGGAACAGTCGTACATATTAGCTCGGGAGTTTCTGCCCTGCTCTGTGCAATTATGCTAGGGGCACGTCGTGGGTTTGGAACGGAACCAATGCCTCCGCATAACCTGACTTATACCTGCATCGGTACTGCTCTTCTGTGGGTGGGCTGGTTTGGGTTTAATGCGGGTTCTGCCGGAGGAGCAAATGCTGCTGCTGCAAATGCCTTTGTGGCGACCCACTTGGCTGCGGCAGCGGGTGTGATCGCCTGGGCGTGTATGGAATGGGGAACGCGAGGAAAACCAAGTATCCTCGGAGCTTGTTCGGGGGCGGTTGCTGGACTGGTTTGCATTACTCCCGCCTGCGGTGTGGTGAATCCTCTCTCTGGCATGATACTTGGTTTTGCGGCAGGTGTTTTCTGCTTTTATGCCTGCACAAATCTTAAGTCAAAATTCGGTTACGATGATTCCTTGGACGCTTTTGGCGTTCATGGCATGGGAGGTGCACTAGGTGCTCTTCTGACTGGCGTCTTTGCCTCTTCCGCAGTGGGAGGGCCTGAAGTCAGCGGACTGATTGATGGGAACGTCAACCAGTTTATTAATCAGGTGATAAGTGTTTTTGCTGCCGGAGCTTGGGCTTTGGTTGGCTCATTTGTTCTCCTGAAAATTGTAGATGCTTTGCTTGGCTTACGAGTCAGCGAAGATGATGAAATTAAAGGATTGGATTTGAGCCAACACGGAGAAGAAGGTTATATCTTTCTCTAAGTCAGCTCGATGAGGTTTTTGAATAAGACCAAACAGTTGTGTGTGTGTGAGACAAGTTCACCCGGGGAAGTTGCAAAACTCCTCGGGTGGCAGTCTCGCAATCTGTGATTTTTGCTGCCATAATATTAAGCTGCCATAATATTAAATAGTGAAAACAGTTGATTCCTAACTCCTCTGCGCTGCTCGGAGATGATTCACGATGAAAAAAATCGAAGCCATTATTCGTCATTTCAAACTCGAAGATGTGAAGTCTGCACTCACTAAGGCGGGTGTATTAGGAATGACAATCACAGAGGTACGAGGATTTGGTCGGCAAAAAGGTCATAAAGAACAATACCGCGGTGCAGAATACACGGTTGATTTTATGCCGAAAGCCAAAATGGAAATCGTGGTCGCCGATGATCAACTTGATTCCATTGTGAAAGTCGTTGTGGACAACGCACGAACAGGACAAGTGGGAGATGGTAAAATCTTTATCACCGACTTGTCTGATGTATTACGAATTCGCACCGGAGAATCTGGTGCTGAAGCCCTTTAAGCGCTCGGACGGGCAAGCGGCTCGTCAAATGATATTGTACTACCCATCCGCGACAGAGATATGAAGGAAATGAGCCAGCAATGAAAAAGCTCGAAGCAATTATCAGGCACTTTAAGCTTGAAGACGTTAAAAACGGTTTGTCTGAAGCCGGTATTCAGGGAATGACTGTCAGTGAGGTTCGAGGTTTCGGGCGTCAAAAAGGTCATAAAGAAACCTATCGTGGTGCTGAATACACGGTCGATTTCCTACCGAAAGTCAAAATCGAAGTCGTCGTCGCCGACGATCTTGTCGACAAAGTTGTTGAAATTATCACCAACAGTGCTCGCACTGGTCAAATTGGAGATGGAAAAATCTTTATCACGGCTTTGGCCGATGTGGTACGAATTCGTACCGGCGAGACCGGCGCTGAAGCCATCTAATTCATGAAGATGCTAACGCGATTTGCCACGGTCCTCCCTGCGGGAATGCGATCTCCGCAGCACCTTTAGGGTGGGCCGAACTGGCTTTTCGTGATTTTCACTGAAAAAATAGAGGTGAAGACGCGCAGTAAGAGATTGGTTTCGCTACAGTCAGCAAATCGATTTCCTCATCTTATCATTTGCCTTTTCAGGTCAGGTGGGACCGCGCTCACATGTCCTCCAATCAATTTGAAGTCAGCTTTTCGCCAGAAAGACTCGATCGCTTACGTCGTCGTGTCAAGGCAATCAATAAGCAGGCGAAAGAACTCTTCGTTCGCACAGCGGCTTCCTTTCGAATCTCTGAGTCAATCGCTCGGGAAACTGATCGTTTCCTTTTAGAGACGCTCAAAGAATCTGTTGAATTACTCCCCGCAGATGTTCGTGGTGATCTGAAGAATCACTTCACGTTGGTTGCTGTTGGGGGGACAGGTCGTCGCGACCCTGCACCTTTTTCCGATGTTGATCTTCTCTTCTTAGTAAGCAACTCGGCCCCTCCGATTCTCACCGACTGGATCTCGCAAATTGTTCGTGATTATTGGGACGCTGGCTTAAAGCTCGGTCATTCCGTTCGAACTGTCAACGATTGTGTCTCAGCTTCTCTGGAAGATAATCAGATTGCGACATCACTTTTGGAAATGCGATATCTCTGGGGGAGCCAGGAACAGCTCGACTTGCTCGAAGAGCGATTTCGGAAAAAAGTGGTCGAATCTCGCAAGAGAATCTTTTGTGAAGAATGCATTGCGAATCGAGAAGAAGAACAAAATAAGCATGGTGGTGCTGTGCTTGCCCTCGCACCGGATGTGAAACGGTCGCGTGGAGGATTGCGGGACTGGCATTTTCTTCGCTGGATGACATTCGCTGAATGTGGTTCTCCCGATCCTCAAAAATTGGTGGAGGCCGGATTGATGGCCGAGGAAGACTGGATGCAATTGCGGCATTCGGTGGAATTCCTGTCTCGCATTCGGATGGATTTGCATTTTCAGGCGAAGAAAGCTCAAGACGTACTCACGCGTGAAGAACAACTTCGGCTGGCCGAGAAATACGGATTTCAGGCGACGATTGGTGAACGTCCAGTCGAGCGTTTTATGAGGCATTACTTTCGTTATGCCCAAGCAATTTCCAGAATCACGAAAAGGCTGCAATCACGTTACGAGCGACAACCACTCGCCAAGCGTCTGGTGGGGCTTGCCGGAAATCATCAAGAAGCAGATGGCTTTATCGTGACCTGGGATGGGTTGGACGTGAAGCCTGCGATGATGTCTTCGGTGGTCTCTGACTCTGATCAACTTATCCGGTTGTTTTGTTTGTCGGCACAATTTGAACAATTACCGAAGCCTGAGTTGATCGATCAAATACGTCGCTCGATTTCCAGCTTGCGTTTTGAATTAACTGAAACCGGTGCCAGCCGGTTTCGTGATATTCTGCGATGTGGGCCAATGCTGGGGGCGATTCTTCGTCGTATGGACGAAGCGGGTTTGTTGGAATTGATCATTCCCGATTTTGCGAATGTCCACTGCCTGTTGCAATTCAATCAGTACCATGCTTATACCGTCGACGAACATACATTTCGCGCTGTTGAAGAACTGACCAAGTCGAAAGATGACGAAGGGACTTTGGGGCAAGTTTATCGAAGTCTTGAACACCCGGAGGTTGTGCATTTGGCGATGATTCTGCATGACTTGGGGAAAGGATTCGATCTAGATCATTCGGAAGTCGGCACTCGGATTGCCGAACGAATTGCGCCTCGTTTGGGGTTTAGTGATTCGCAACGAGATCAGATCATGCTGTTGGTCAAAATTCATTTGTTGATGGCGAATACGGCCTTTTGGAGAGATACCACCGACCCGAAAGTTCTCATTGATTTTTCTCGTGAGGTCGGAAGTCTGGAAAACCTCAAAATGCTGTTTGTTCTGACCAAAGCGGATGTGACAGCGGTGGGGCCAGAGGTCTGGACTGACTGGAAATCGGAGTTACTGATTGGGCTCTACGAGCGGACTGCCGAGTCATTCACCACTGAAGGAGGGCCGCTGCAGGAAAAAGCAATTCGTGAAGAAAAGCGCGATGAAATTCTTGATTCATTGCTCAGAGACACTTCGATCGATCCAGAACGGGAAGAGGATTGGTTGGCTCGTGAGTTTGAAAGCTTACCGTTGCATTATCTTGTCGAAACATCAGCGCGGCAAATTGCTCTTGATCTGGAAAACGTCACTCGATTGAAGCCTGAGACCACGCATGTTGAAGGTTCCTGGGAAGAAGAAACAGGCTTGGTTGAGTATCGGCTCTATGTTTCTCCTGAGCTGTCTCCGGGGTGTTTTCATCGCATCGCGGGAGCGTTGTCCGGCTTGCGAATGAACATCATGGCGGCTCATTTATGTACAACATCGAGGGGCTGGGTGATTGATCGTTTTCTGGTTGAAGATAACGATTTTCAAGGGGCTGTTCCGTATGAACGAATTCTTGATGTCTCACGAACATTGGAAAAAGTGATTCTGGGGGAGCAGTCGGTCTTGCCGATGTTGAGTGGCAGTGGGCGATTTCAGAAATTACAAGAGACGACTCCCTACGCTCAGCAACCCACTCGCCTTGTGATCGATAATGAATCCTCAGATCGGTGTACTGTGATTGATGTTTTTGCCATTGATCGGCCTGGGTTACTTTATGCTCTGACGAGAACAATCTTTCAATGTGGCTTCTCTGTGGATTTAGCAAAAATTGGTACGCATATGGAGCAGATCGTCGATGTGTTTTACATTACGACGACTGGTGGCGAGAAAATTGACGATGCTGATAGCCTCAATCATCTCAGAAGCGAACTTCAGAAAGTGATCGATTCTCTGGAAGAATCGCAAGGTGCTTCCGAAATATTCCCGGAAGAATAACTTTCGTCAACCTGGCTGAGGGCAATCAATTTCCAGCCATACCGCTTCATCGCTGGAGGTTAGCATAACATCAGGACTGGACGCGGGGATCAATATCGTATCCCCTTTCTTTAAATCTTGAGTGATTTGATTTTCTGTCTCGTATGCCCCCTGCCCTTCAATCATCATCACAATCCGAAATCGTCCTCTCGGTTGAATGACAGACGTGATTGAAGACGTGTGACGTTCGATGCCGAAATAGGGGCATCGGACCAGTTCTTCGACAAGTTGGCCATTCGTGGAAAGGGTTTTGGGAGTGACGGCGTTCAACGGGCCTCTTTGATAGTCGGTGCAATCGAGCGATTGTTTGATATGGATAGGGCGAGGTTTTCCGTCGGTTCCCATGCGTCCCCAGTCATGAAGGCGAAATGTCATGTCGCTCGATTGTTGGACTTCAGCTAACAGAATTCCTTCACCAATTGCGTGAACTGTGCCGGCAGGGACAAAAAAACAATCTCCTGGTTGAGGAACAATGGTATGGATGACATCCTCTATCGATTGGTGGCGAATCGCTTCTGACAATTGTTCACGCCGGACTCCTTCTTTCAGTCCTAGCCAGAGACGACTTTCTGAAGTTGTGTCGAGAATGACCCACGCTTCCGTTTTTCCGTTTTCGGTGGGATCATAGGCTTTTGATTGTTCATCGTTGGGGTGAACCTGAAGAGAGAGCCGATCATTGGCATCGAGAAATTTGATCAGTAACGGAAATTGAGCAAAAGAGTGTTCGCCGAAGAGTTCATGACCGCGATTTTTTACAAGTTCCGACAGCGTAGCACCAGTCGAAGGGCCCATTGTGACGATGCTTTGGTCTTCCGCGTGGTCAACAATTTCCCAGCTCTCGGCAACATCTTGATGGTCTTCGAGTTGTTTTCCCAGAACTGTTCCAAGTCTTGTCCCACCCCAACGGATGCGTTTCAAAAGCGGTCTGACGTGAAGTGGGCCGAGTCTGTCCATCCGTTTGCTCGCGAAGTATATCAGGCGATGAATTGAACGCTTGTATTTCAATTTAAAGTAGGAGAATCACGGAATAATGCAAGTCGGATTTCTTGTGTTCGATAGAAATCATTGATGTAAGCCAGATCCCTGTCGTGACTTCGAACAGAACTCTTAAAAAGGCTCAAATTGCCTTTGATCCACTTTGAAATGATTGTTATGTTTCAACAATTCATCACAGATAATTAGTATGAAAATAACGCGATACAGGATGTTCAGCATTTCAGGATCCGGGTATTGCCCACGTTACTTACAGTCAGGAATTCAAAGAAACGGAGAAATTCTGTGTTCGAGATTGAACTGGAAGTGGGAAGCGTTCTGATGATTGGCGAGACGGTTTTAACAATTGTCGATATCGAAGAGGATGATGTTACCTTCAAAGTTGATTCGACCGATGGGAATGAGGACTTAATGGTGACCATTTCTCAGGACTCTCTCCAAGAGAATGACTCTTTGTCGTCGTTTTCTTTGTTGCCGCGATAATTTGCCCTTTGAGCAATATTTTGTGCTGAGATTTTATGCTTCGGAAAAATTCTGTCGTCTCAAAAAGCATCGTTCTTGCTGATTCGCTATTTCTCACCAAACCGATATAGTTGTTGGTAACTAGACAACTTTAGTTTCAGGTGAGCCCGTGAGTCGAATCTTTTCTTCATTGTGTGTGGTCTCGACCATCTTATTAGTAGCCGCTTTGGTTCTTGGATTGAATATTGAAGACGCCAAAGAACTTTCCAGTCGAGGGGCCGTGTCGAACCATATGTTGACGGCATTGGCTGCTTTGGTGTTTGCGTTGCTCGTGCATGCGATTCTGCTCACTTATTTCATGGGGACGGGCCGTTGGCTCGAAGAAACTTCCAAAGCTTACAAGTTGTCGCCCGACTTTTGTGAACGCAGTGCCAAACTCAAATATTCGACAATCCCCATGATGACTGGAGCGTTGTTCCTGTTGATCGTCACTGGAGCTTTTGGTGCCGCTTCGGATCCCTTGAGCCGAGTTCAGTTTCAGGGTTGGTTAGGTCTCTCAGCAGCCAATATTCACTTTCTAACAGCGTGCTTGACCGTTGGCGCTAACGTGGTTGTGAATGTTCTGGAATATTTGGCGATCCAGCAAAATGGCCAATTGGTCAAAGAGGTTCTCGGCGAAGTTCAGCGAATTCGCCAAGAACATGGCTTGCCAGTTTAAAAGATGGATGCAAACGTAATCATTCAGTCGAGAAATCAAAATGACGGATTGGGACAACTTTCCACGTACCTTGCGAGTCATCGAACTGGGGGCTGAAAAGAATCTACATCGCGGAGTTCAGATTTATGTTTCACGAAATGGAGATGTGCTGCTCGATAGGGCATGGGGCGATCAGGGACAAGAGGAATCGCTATCGAACGAGCACGTCATGTTGTGGTTGTCATCAGGCAAGCCTCTGACGGCTGTCGCTTTGGGAGTGTTGTATGATGGTGGGCTCATTCAATGGGATGACTCTCTCAGTCAGTATCTTCCTGAATGGGCGATGTTTGGTCAGCCCGAGGTTACATTATCACAACTACTTACTCACACGGCGGGATTCGAGAATTCTGAGCTGAGTTGGCCCAAAAGAACCTGGGAGTCCATTGTCTCCGAAGTAATGCAGAGACCTTTGCCAGAGGATTGGCCCATGGGAGAGAAGGCCGGATATGTCGTCGCGGCAAGTTGGTTTCTGTTGGGTGAAGTCATCTGTCGATTGACATCGCAAGACTTTACAACCGCCTTAAGGCAATTGGTTCTTGATCCGCTGGGAATGAAGAACTCATTTTGTGGCCTGTCGCCGGATGAGTCCTCTCTTGTTGCCCTGAAGCTGGGGCGAATGTTCGGTCGCACTCCGCGCGGGTTGGAAGACTTGAATTGGCATCAGGGTGACCGGGTGATGAGTCCAGCACCGGGTGGTAATTGCCGAGGGCCGATTCGGGAGTTGGGGAAGCTTTATGAATCGTTGTTGCCAAATTCCGCAACGAATCTCTTGAGCAACGAGACAGTCCATCAATTGACAAAACGGCAACGTGTGGGAATGTACGATCAAACATTTCGTCACAAAATTGATTGGAGTTATGGGTTCATTGTGAACTCAAATTGCTATGGTGCGGACTCTGTGCCTTACGGCTTCGGTCGATACTCGGGAGCATCGACGTTCGGTCACGGTGGATCACAATCATCGATTGGGTTTGCTGATCCCGAACATGGTGTTGTCGTGGCTTGGGCGACGAACGGTCGCGTGGGAGAGCCGCGTCACCATGAACGTAATCTTGCCATCAACGACGCGATTTATCTCGACTTGGGGCTAGCAGCAAACTCGACCAGTTAAACGATGCAGTTTAGGGAGCAATCGCACCCACATAAGCCTTGGAAATTGCTGGTTCGTTCCCTGCTTTTGGCGGGAACTTGGCTTCTTTCGGTTTCAGGAACCCGTCGGAATTTTGTTCTGTGGAAACAAAGTTCAGATCGAGGTTTCCTTGCCGACCACCTGCACGAAATAGACTCACTTCTCCTGGTTTTGGGGCGGGGCCTTCGACGTCTGACCAGTTATGAGCGGGGGCAGGTTGTAACACTGAAAATAAACCTTTGGGGTCAAAGCCGTGTTCGACTTTAAGAATGTCAGAACCCGCTTTCAGAAACAGGTTTCGTATTACCCGCATGTCGTTCCCAATCGTCCCGGGCATCTCTTCGAAGTGGAGCGGGGTTTTGGTTTGATAAAACGTATTATTTGCGACTTTGAATCCAAACATTTGGGCAGACTCACCTACAAATTCGATTCCAGAGGGCAAACCCAAAAAGAGGCATTCAGAAATGCTGACGTTATCGGTGGGGCCATTGATCGTGATGCCCGACTGCATTTTTCCAGAACAGGTTAGCTTGTGGAGATGCAGCCCCGATGTAAAGATATCGCTAGATGTCAGCAGGACTCCCGTTGCCTGCGAGTTGACTGATTCCAAAGTAAGTTGGCTGAACCGAGCGATCCGTTCATCTCCCGAGTAAGCTTGCAGATCTTGAGTACGAATGCCAGCTTCCGTGAAACCTTGAATTGTGCAGTTTTCGATGTGAATTCCCTCCAACGATCCATAAAGGTCGATGGCGACCGGAATTTTATCTGCGTTGATCTGAAAGCCTTTGATTTGAATTCGTTGTCCACGCCGTATCTCAAAAACCGGATTCTTGCCAGAAGGTTTCAAGATCACGGAACCACCCTCGGCCGCCACGATGTGGATGTTTTCCAGGACTTTTTTGTTTTTCTCTTCGATCAGAATATGTTCTGAATAACTTCCCGGTTGGACGGTGATCGTCAGGATGTCAGTCGGGTCGCTGCTGTTGAATGAGGCGTACGCTTGTGCGATGGCTGTGGCGATGTTTTTGAAATCGCCCGATGATCCAACCGTGACTTGTCGAGGCATCGGCAATGTCGGATCCATTGGTAAATTGATTTTGCCACCTTTACCTGTTGTTCCGACGCTGTTTTCGTCACCTCGGAAAAAGAAAAACAGGCCGATGATTACAAGTAAGCCTGCAATCACACCACTAATCATCAAGGGGTTCAGTTTTTTGAGACTGCGATCCGTGGCTGCAATTTGGTTTGACTCAGAAACTGAGCTCTCGGGTTGTTCATCTGGCTCAGAGTTTTCAATTGGCTCATCGATTTTGATTGCAGAATCAACAGGTGCTGAGGTATCGATGACCGGAAAGCCGGCGGCAAACGGATTGTCATTCGAGATCTTTGCTGGGGGAGATGTCGGTTCAGCCTGCTTATCGACATCTGGATTTGGTGGTGACGTGTTGGAGGTTGCGGCTTGATCTGCAGGTGGTGTTTTAGGCTTTGCTTTGGCGACTGCTTTTTTCGGTGCGGCAGTTGCTGGTTTTGTTTCCACTTTTTGAGCGGCAACAGGTTTGGCTTTGACGGGCTGTGCTTTCACAGGCTTGGCTTTTGCCGGTGTTTGTTTGTCCTTCGTTGTATTGACAGGGATTGCAGGCTTTGGTTTCTCGATTCTCGACGAAGAATTCGAACCAGACTCGTTCAGGTTTGAGAGAAAGGCGTTGAGATTTTCATCGGGAGGTACGCTTGGTGATGAGGGGGGTTCTTCGACGGCAACTTCCGGGACTTGTCCCGATGCGGCACCCGGATGTGCTTTCTTCCAGGAAGCAGTTGCGTTAATACGCAACCAATCTGCCAGAGTGTCGGCGAGTTCTTGAGCCGATTTATAGCGATCTTCCGGTTCCTTCATCATCATTTTTTTGATGATGTCATGGAGGCTTTCTGGAACGTCTGGTCGATCATTTGTGATCGGTGGCGGATCTTTTCTCTGATGGCTCATTAGACGTTGAGCGAGAGTTCCGTCTACAAAGGGGGGATGTCCCGTCAGTAAGAAATAGATCGTGCATCCGAGACTGTAAATGTCAGCGCGGGCATCGACTTGATGGCTGTCGAGGGCTTGCTCCGGTGCGAGGTAGTCGGCAGTTCCAAGGACTTTTTCATCATGAGCGACGGTCAAAGACTCTGTATCTCCTTCGTCGAAGAAGCGAGCCAATCCCAAGTCGAGAAGTTTGATGACACCGTTTTTATCGGCCAGCAGATTGCCTGGTTTGATGTCTCGATGAACCATTCCCGCGACGTGAGCGTGTTCAAGTCCCAGCGCAGTTTGGCGAGCGTATTCCACGGCATCCTCTAGGCTCAAAGTGCCATGCTCTCGAACCAGCTCCTGAAGCTCTTGCCCTTCTACATACTCCATCACCAGAAAGTGAATTTCAGTGTCTTTGGTGACTTCTTGATCAATATCATAAGCACGGACGATGTTGGGGTGATCCAAAGCCGCGACTGCTTGGGCCTCGCGATGAAAACGTCCGAGATAGGAGGAATCGTGGACCCTTTTGGCGGGTAAGACTTTGATGGCACATCTGCGACGCATCAATACATGTTCGGCCAAGTACACCGAACTCATTCCCCCCTTACCTAATAATGAGAGCAAACGATATTTTCCGAGAAAGAATCCTTTGTGTTTGCCTTGAAGCAGCTTGTTGACTTGCCAGCGTGTGACAAGATTCGCGTCTACCAAGCCATCGGCAATAGTATCTGCTTTGCTGGTATCTTTTCCCGCTTCATCGAGAGCATTGACCACTTTGGAGAGTTGGTCTGCTGTGATGAGTTCGCTTTGTTTGACGACCCGCAGAAATGCATCCTTACTGAGTTTGCTGGCCATGAACTCTAACCCGCGTGTCGCCGATGATTTGATCTGGGAACCGTATTCACGTCGTATTCGCAAGAATTGCTATATCGTCGAGTGAATCGATGGAAATGTAAAAGAGAACTGCTAATGTAAACCTTACTTCACAATACCAGCGTTTGTGGTGAGATTCCACTATTTACTGCCTCATGTCGGGCAGAGAATTATTGTATTATTTGATATAACCCTCAGAGTCGTATTGTTAGGGCAGAGGGACTGTTTTCTCCAGATCGCCGAGATGCGAGCTAACTCGACAGAATTCAGGGGTGGGGACGAGTTGTGAATTACGATGAGCAGGATCAAGCCGACTCGCAGACGAGAGAAGTGCCTGAGTTTTTGGGCTCATTTCTATTCGTAGGTGGGATCGTCTTATTCATATTTGCTTTGTTCGCTAAATCCTCGAATTTTTCAATTCCGCTACCCGGTTTCTGGTATCGGAGCGAAAGTCTGTGGCCTTTTGTGGGAATTGGGTTGAGCGTAGTAGGGTATTTTCTCCAACAGCGGCAGGTTACAATTTCTGCATCCTGGGTACCGAGTTTGCCCGGACAACGGTTCCAGCGTGTTGTGATTTACACCAAAGAAGAATGTCATCTCTGTGACGTTGCCAAAGACACCCTGCATCGTTTCGCAGAATGGCTACCAGTCATTGAAGAGATCGATATCGTGGATTCGGCGGAATTATCGGGTCAATACGCGGATTCAATTCCGGTGATTGAAATTGATGGAATCGAGCGGTTTCGCGGGACTGTGAACGAATTGCTCCTGAAACGCTTGATTGAAGGGGCTCCTCCTCTTCCAGAGTCGGATCTTGACTCAAATTAGCTTGATTGGTGAAAATAAACCGTTCAAACATGTCTAGCTTCAGAGAGATTGAGCGGATATGAAATAAAATGT
Source organism: Planctomycetota bacterium (assembly GCA_030836185.1). Taxonomy (GTDB): domain Bacteria; phylum Planctomycetota; class Planctomycetia; order Planctomycetales; family Planctomycetaceae; genus JABURQ01. The sequence goes on along the minus strand of JAURQH010000052.1, from coordinate 83,332 downwards.
CTTGAGTCGTCATGATTCGCTACAATATTGACTGCGTTTATCTGCATTCGATCAAGGATTCTCAATGTCCACATCGTCGCTCTCTGAAATGCCTGCCGGTCTCGAAGCTTCGTTTTCGCGGCTCACGACTCGATTGTTTATGCTCACATTGTTTCGTGGTTTGGGGCGTTGGCTGACTGGAATGGCATTCATACTGTTCGTTCTGTTGATCTCGGACTGGATGTTCGATTGGAGTGCAGATGTTCGGAGTGTATTGCTCTGGTCATTGCCGGTTGTCGGTTTGGGGCTTTTCTGGATGTATTTGGTGAGGCCGCTCTCCTTCAGCCTCAGCCCCGCCGAGAAAGCTACCTTGATTGATCTGCACTATCCTGACCTTCGAGAACGACTGACATCGACTGTCGAGTTCTGTGATCCTGACTTGCCCGAAGCATACAAGGGTTCGGCAGTGATGCGGGAGCTCGTGGTAAGTGAAACCATGAGTCGATTACCAAAGGTTGATGCTGCGAAATCCTTACCTGCAGACCGGATGCAGAAAGCCCTGCTGTGGGGAGTGATGGCTGTTGCATTTTTGTTGCTGCCGTTTGTAATCCGTCCCGGTCATTATCAATTATTGTGGTCGCGATTACTTTCTCCGGCAGGAAATCATGCAACGGCCTCAAATTTGTTCTTCGAAATTGTCAATGCAGAACGAATTGTGGCCCGTGGTACATCTGTTGAGTTGACTGCCATCCCTCAATGGCGTTTGTATGAAACTGACCTTCCTGAATCCGTATGGATCAATCGCGTTGATGCTGAGGGACGAATTGACCGCAGCCGCATGGACTGGGATGAGGAGGAACGACTTTATCAGTTCACACTACCGGCAGTGCTTAAAGACTTCGATTATTTTCTCTCAGCCGATTCAGCACAGACGAGGGAATATCATATTCAGGTCGAAGATGCACCAGAGATTGCAGCGGTGACTTTGGAAGTGGAACCGCCTGCCTATACCGGGCGTCCCATGGAAACATTCTCGACCATCTCCGGTCGTTTGGCGGTGTTTGAACGCAGCCGTTTAACGATGAATCTTCAGTTCACCAAACCTGTTGAATCCTTAGATTTTCAGTGGCACGAAACGGCCATCTCGATTGATCAGGAAACGACCATCGGAGAAGTCGCTCCGTTGAATCAGCCGACTGTTCAGTTTAGCGAAGACAGAACTTCTGCAGTGCTTGAGTTTATTGCCGAGGTCAACGGCTCCTACGCTCTCACCCTTACTGATGAATTCAGTCTTCACAATCTGGAAGATGCTCCCCACTCTCTCAGTATTATTCGCGATCAATCGCCAGAAATACAGTTGAAATCCGCTCTCGATGAACGACTCGAAGCTCGATCAACCGATAAAGTCAAAATCCTTGTGGAAGCGTCTGATGATATTGCGATTGGTGAACTTGAAATGCATTTGAAGTTGCCCAACGAACGCGAAGAAGTTGTCTCTGCAACAGTCGATACTCTGGGCGTTCCGGTTGTCAATTATCAGTTCGCCGTCGATTTGTCTCCGTTTAAGTTGCAGGAAAGAGACCGGATTACTTGGCGAATTAAAGCTGCCGATGAACGTCCTGTTCCAGAACCAAATGTTGTCTGGACCTCCCCCCGAGTCTTGTCCATTTCGGAAGAGGCGGCTCCTTTAGCTCAAGCCGATGTCGAGAAACGTCAGGACCGTTGGAAACAACAGCTCAAAAATATCCGTGAACGGTTAGAAGCAAACTCTGAGCTCGTCAAAGAACTTGAAAAAGATGCCAGAGAGAGTCAGAAACAAAAAAAACCGTTCGAGCGAAGTCAGGAAGTTCCCTCTCTCGCTGATCAGCAGTGGGATCTGTCGGGGCAATTGGAGACGATGTCACTCGAATTCTCCAACCATCAACTCTATCGCGAGATGACTGCGGTTTTACAACAGATCTCTCGGGAAGATTTGTCTCCATTGGCGGAAGAGCTGAAGACATTTCCCGATCAGCAAGCCGGAAAACAGCCTGATCAACTTCGAGATAATTCACGAGGTGTCAAACAGGTTGCCGACAATTTGAAACAATTGGAGGGGGTTCTCGAAACACTCGCTGAGATCGAGAAAGATTTGTTAGAACTAGAGCGACTGGGGGATGACACCGAGAAACTGGCTGATTCTGCCGTCGCTCTCGACCAAGCACAAAAAGAACTCTCCGAAGAGTTGGCCGCCAACCCGGATTTGAAAGAGAATTCCGAGTTTCTGGAAAAATCGGATCAGCTTGAACAGAACTACGATGCACTGGCCGAGGATCAACAAAAACTTACCGATGCTCTGCAGGACTTGTTGGAGAAACGCCCCGAGTTAGTCGAGGCTGCTCGGAAAATGGAAATTGATCGACTCAAAAAGCTCGCTCAAGAAGCGCGAGACCTCGCAAAGCCGCAGGAAGATCTCGCCAAACAACTGGAGCAGGAAGCAAAACGATTGGCCAATGAGTCTCGGGAGGATCGAAGTGAGCAAGACAAAGTTCTTCGAGACGAACAACAACTTCTTGCGGAAGCCGACCGGCAATCCAATCAAGCAGCCGTTCCCCCTCTTGATCGCGGCGATCAGTTACAGGCTGACCGGGACTTTCAGGCTGGAAACCTTTCCGAGGCGGCAGATGCTCAGGAGGAGTTTGCCGAAGAACTGAACCGCCTCGCCAATGATTTACAAAAAAGTGAAGGGTTGTCCGAAAATCCTAAAGAAGCCGTCGAGCAATTGGCTCAGCGTGAGCAAGAGCTGGCCAATCAAATTAAACAGTCCAACGAGAACGCGGCATCAACAACTGAAGAGGCAGCCGAACGTGATCGAGATATGGCAAAAACTCAGGAGGCGATTGCTCAAGCACTAGAGAAATTGCAAGTTCCTCCAGAGCAACAGGATCAGCGCAAGCAGGCATCAGCTTCAGCAAAAGAAGCGGGAGAGAATTTGCAGTCTGGTGATTCCGATCAGGCTCAACAAAAAGCACAACAAGCGGCTGACCAATTGAAGCAATTGGCGCAACAATTACCTGATGACTTACCATCGCAAGATTTCTCCAAACCAGCGTCTAATCCCGAAGGTGTTGCCCGGGAAGCTCAACGATTGGCCAAGGAACTGGAAAAATTGCAGCGAGAGACGGAACGGTTTGCCGCCAATCCTCCCCAAAAAAATGCCGACCAACAGCGCCAACGGCTTCAACAAAAACAGGAGAAAATTGCTCAGCAAGTGGAAAAGTTACCCAAAGAGATTGGTCGCTTCCCTCAACAAGAAGCCAAGCAAAGTCTCAAACTGGCCGAACAACAATTGAATGAGAATCGGGCGGAACAAGCGGCCGCGAATCAGCAACAAGCGAAGGAGTCCTTGGACGAAATTGCCAAGACAGCGCAGGAGATGGCAAACGCTGCGAAAAAACCGTCAGAAGCAATGACCGCAGAGCAGGTTGCCGATCAATTACGACAATTGGCTGCGAAACAACAGCAATTAGCGCAGCAAACTCAACAGGCAGCCGAACAGCAATCGGGAAACCCGGAAGCACAAACAGCCTCTCAAGAACAAGTCGCCAAGTTGCAAGAACGTCAAAATCAATTGGCTGAAAAATCCGCACAAATCGCTTTGGAATCTGTTCGTAGCGAAGGCCCCGACGCAGAATCTTCGAAGCAGGCGATTCAGGCGGCACGAGAATCTGATCGGGCCGCTCAACAACTTGAAGCCGGACTACTTCAACAGGCTGCACAAGCAGGAGAACAGTCGGCTGCGTCTTCCGAAAAGTTTGCACAGTCTGCCAGCGAGGAGCCTCAAGGTGAGCAACTGGCAGCAGAAGCTAAGGACTTAGCCGCGCAACAAGAGGCACTTTCTCAAGAACTGAAAAAACTGGCTCAAAGTCCTGCCGCTCGCCAGGCTGCACAGCAACAGGCTCAGCAACGGATGGCGGCAGAAGCTCAGCAACTCTCTGAGAAGTTTGACCTTTCGGCTGAAAAGTTGCAGTCCGATCCATTCCAGCTTCGCCAAGAATCTGATCAGGCCCAGAAAGCGGGAGAAACATCCTCTCAGGCATCGCAGCAAATGCAGCAGGCTGAGAAAAATCAACAGTCGGCGAATCCTGGACAAGCCAGTCAGCAATCTCGACAGGCCGCACAGGACCTGAAAGCCGCTGCCTCCTCGGTTGATCCTCAAGCGATTGCGGAGTCTCCCGTTCCACAAGAAGTCGGAGAACAGGTGGCCGATGCCTTCCAGAACCTCAAAAAAGCCCAAGAAATGATGCAGCAAGCGGGGCAGTCTCAACTAGGGCAATCAACTCCTCCTCCCAGCCCCGACGCCTCGCAGCAAGCACAAACACAGCAGAAATCACAGCAAGGTGATCAACCGGGACAATCCGATGCATCCAATCAATCTCCACAGAAGCCAGATGGAATGCAGCCATCGCCGTTGCAGGAAACTGCCCAACAATTGAAACAGGCGGCACAACAGTTACAGCAAGCCGCCAATCAATTACAGCCAAATGCTTCCCCAGAAGGTGAACAACAGAGTGACCCCAGCTCTCAACCTTCCACTGATGGTGGCGACAGCCAGCAGCAGATTGCCAAGCCGGGAGCTGGCACCGACCTCGAACGCATTGAGACCGAATTACAGCGTCTCAAAAAACGGAATTGGGGACAATTACCGGGTAAGCTACAAACAGAAATTATGCAAAGTCGACAGAAGAATCCAAATGGAGAATACGCTCCGCTGATCAAACGATATTTTGAATCGATTGCCCGTGAACAATCTGCCGTCCAAAAGACGACAACTCCACAACCTCAAGACGATTGATCTGATTGCATTCAATGAGACAACCCATTCACTACTTAAGTCCCTCTCAAACTCTTCAACACAGAGTGGTGATAGTTCTGTTGTTTGTAAGCATCCTTATGAGCGGTCCGCTCACTGCAACCGCTCAAGATCGATCTCAGGAAGAAAAAGAAGTCGATGCTGCCATCGTGCGGGCACTCAAGTTTCTGTCGAATCAACAGCGAGAAAATGGATCGTGGGTGGTTCAGGCTTATGGTGAATCGACGGCAGCCACTTCTCTCGGGGTGATGTCATTTCTGGCCGCCGGTCACGTGCCGGGGGAAGGCCCTTACGGCGATCAAATTGTTCAGGGAATACGTTGGGTGATGGAGCAACAGCAACAAAATGGTTTGCTGATCCGCAAGAAAAGTCACGGTCCGATGTACAGTCATGGAATTAGCGCGTTGATGTTGGCAGAAGTGATCGGAATGCTGGATAAGGAAGATGCGATCCAATGTCGAGAAGTTTTAACGAAGGCCATCGCCTTGATTCTTGCGGCCCAAAATGTTCCGAAAGGGAGTCGGCATGCGGGTGGCTGGAGATACGAACCATCTAGTCGAGATGCGGATTTATCAGTCACAGGATGGCAGCTGTTGGCTCTACGAGCGGCAAAGAATATCGGCATGGATGTCCCCGCAGAGAATATCGATCAAGCCGTTCAATATGTGAAAAATTGTGCAACCGGAGGTCGTGGAGGGTTTGGGTATCAGCCCAGTAATGGCCCTACGCCAACGCGAACTGGGACCGGGATTCTTTGCCTCGAAATCTGCGGACGCCACAAAACAGACGAAACACTCGCCGGTGCCGATTATTTGCTCAATAATCCGTTACGATCTCATTCCAACTACTATTTCTATGGCGTTTATTATTGTTCCGTTGGAATGTTCAAAGTGGGCGGCAAACATTGGGAGCAGACCCGAGACACCATTGTGGAACAATTGGTGGACTCACAAAATCTCGATGGAAGTTGGGATTCCAGTTTCGGTAGCGAGCGGAACATGGGAAAAATCTATTGTACGAGCATGGCCGTGCTCGGATTGGCGGTCGAATATCAGTTTTTGCCGATTTATCAGCGATAACAAGCGCTGGAGATGCCTTGAATTCAGGCGTTAAATTGTCGAGAATATGACGCAAGTCGAGCGGCGACTTGGACTTTCCTGAGTTTCGCACCCTTCCAAAGGTATTTGCGTGATGATGTTGATCGAACGTGCAGAACAACTCAAACGAGAACTCACAGACCAGTGGGTCGTCGTGAAAACTGATGTTCCCGAACTACGCCGATTCGAGGGACTCACCGGGAAAGTCAAAACTGTCAATATGAACTGCCGTGTGCTGGTCCAGTTTGATAATCCGGTTGATATTTCGTGGTACGACATCGATCCCGATTACTTGACGGTCGTTGATGAACCGCTGCCCAAAAAAGAACCCGAAAAAGCTGAGAAGAAAGCAGCCCCTGCTGCGAAGGCGGCTCCGAAAAAAGCAGCCGGTGGTATGAGTCCACTGGAAGCCGCTCGGGCTCAAGGTGCTGGTGGCAAGTCTGCTAGCAAACCCGCTCCACAGAAGGGGGCCGGGTTGTCTCCTTTAGAGTTGGCTCGACAACAAGGGGCGAGCGGAGAGTCCAAAGCAACGGATTCTGCCGCTGGAAATAAAAAACTTTCTCCACTGGAACAGGCACGACAACAAGGTGCAGGGGGTGGAGAGTCTGCGGAAAAGAAAGTGGAAGAGAAAGCTGAAGAAGAGGCACCACCAGAAACTGTTGCTGAAGAGGCTTCTGCTGAAACAAAACCAGCAGCAGATACATCCGGTCTCTCTCCGATTGAAATCGCTCGTCAGCAAGGTGCTTTCAAGGGCTGAGTCGGTGATGACTCGGTCGTTCTTTGACGACATTCCGCGGATATCATTTCCTGCTTTGATTGACCACGTTTTTCGAAACGAGGGGATTGCGTCATGATTGTTGCCTACCTTGACTGTGCAACCGGTATCTCTGGCGATATGACACTCGCCGCTCTTATTGATGCGGGAGTTGATCCCCAGAAAATTCAGGATGCGATCGCCTCATTGGGGATTCCGGGAGTCGAGCTGCGCGTCCAGCCAGCCAATAAATCCGGCTTCAGAACAACCCAAATTTTCATCGATCATCCTGCTCAGCACGCTCACCGTCATCTTTCTGATATCCGCAAGATGATCGAGTCCTCGGAGGTGATGACGCCTTTACAGAAAGAGACAGCTCTCTCGATATTTCAAGCCATCGGTGTTGCCGAAGCACACGTCCACGGAATGACGCTGGAAGACGTTCATTTTCATGAGGTGGGTGCCATTGATTCCATTGCCGACATTGTCGGCGCGGCGGTTGGGTTTTCGCTTTTAGGTGTGGAGCGAGTGATTTGCAGTCCCATTCCGACAGGTCATGGGAAGATTAAAATCGCTCATGGCGTATGTGCAATTCCTGCACCGGCAACTGCCGAGATTCTTAAAGGGATACCGTTGGCTGAAGTCGATGTGGAATCAGAATTGACGACTCCCACCGGCGCGGCCATCGTGAAGGTGATGGTAGACGAGTTTCGTCCCGGGTTACCACCAATGATGATCGAGAAAATTGGATACGGGGCAGGAAGTCGTACTCTGCCCGGACGTGCCAACATGCTGCGATTGTTGGTAGGCGAATTTACGCCTGAAAAAGAACTCGATGAAGTCACCCTTCTGGAAACCAACTTGGACGATGTCTCGGGAGAAGTTCTGGGATATGCACGTAAAAAATTGATGGATGCCGGGGCACTCGATGTTTACACCACTGCAATCCAGATGAAGAAAGACCGTCCGGGTGTGATGATGTCGGTGATTGCCAATCCATCCAAAGTGGACGATCTGGAGGGCATTCTGTTCCAGGAAACCGGGACTCTTGGAGTTCGACGTCGCACGATTCATCGTTCTGTCCGTAGACGTGAACAGCTTTCTGTCCGTACTCCTTGGGGCGATGTTTTGGGGAAACTTGGTTGGCGCGATGCCGAAGCGGCGCGATTTACTCCCGAATTCGATTCCTGTGCAGAACTTGCAGAAAAGTCGGGAGTGTCATTATTGGATGTCTATCGAGCTGCCGAAGCCGCATTTCTATTTGACGGTGATTCCGAAGTGGCAGAGTCAGAGACTTCGGAACTGTCGCATAGCCACGATCATGATCATAGTCACGATCACTCGCACGATCATGACCATAACCACGATCACGGGGATGGTCATCATCACGATCATGGATAACTCTCGGTTGGCAAGGTGATTTCTGTTAAACTGAGTTTTTGTCGTACTGCCAACAATGTGTTGAGGACAACATGCTCAAAAACATTTCTCCCCTGCTCTCTCCCGAACTTCTTCAGGTGCTCGCGGCAATGGGGCACGGCGATGAAATCGTCCTTGCGGATTCCAATTTTCCGGCAGCCTCTCATGCTGCTCGATTGGTGAGGGCCGATGGCCACAAAATCCCGGAGCTACTTGCCGCTATCTTGCAGTTGTTTCCGCTTGATACTTTTGTGGACAGCCCTGCCGCTGTGATGCAGCCGGTGGATGATGCTGCGAGTGAACCTGCCGTTTGGAGTGAGTATCGCCGCGTGATGGATGCCGCTGAACATCGTGAGATATCTCTTTCTCTCGTGGAGCGATATCAATTTTATGATCGCGCGAGTACGGCCTACGCGATTGTTGCGACGGGGGAAACCGCGTTGTACGGTAACTTAATCCTCAAAAAAGGTGTCATTTCTGAATCTTAAATTTCTGAAGACAGGAACTCCTATGCGCTCTTTTTCTCTGATGCTCTTGCTGATTAGCTTTTCCGCTTTGGCGGTGGGAGCCGAAGACAAGCCGAATGTGTTATTCATCGCGGTTGACGACCTGAATTGTGATCTCTCGTGTTACGGCCATTCTTTGGTGAAATCACCTAGCATTGACCGATTGGCAAATAAAGGTGTCCGCTTTGATAAAGCCTACTGTCAGTACCCTGTCTGCAATCCCTCCAGATCGTCCTTTTTGACCGGCTTGTATCCCGATCAAACGGGCGTGCTATCCAATGGAGATAGTTTTCGTGATGTTGTACCCGATGTCGTGACTTTGCCGCAGCATTTCAAGCAGAACGGATATTATGTTGCTCGGGTTGGCAAAATATTCCATTACGGTGTTCCGACTCAAATTGGGACTCCCGGTGATGATGACCCGATTTCTTGGCAGCATGTGGTCAATCCCAGCGGAATTGATAAGAAAGTTGAACTGGAAGGCAAGATTCATTCTCTCAAACCGGGGAGTTATGGCGGAACTTTGAGTTGGTTGAACGTCGAAAGTGAGGACTCAGAGCACACTGACGGACTTGGCACAGCGGCAATGATCGACCTGCTCAAGCAACATCATCCCGAGAAAACAGGGAAACCATTCTTCTTAGCAATGGGCTTCTATCGTCCTCATACACCATATGTCGCTCCCTCTCATTACTTTGAAAAATACCCGCAAGCGGCGATTGATCCTGTTTTAGAAAAACCAGGTGATCGTGATGATATTCCTTTGGCGGCTTTGCACGACCGACCGAAGCAACGTGAATTAACGGTTCCTCAACGGAAAGAAATTATCCAAGCCTATTACGCCTCGATTTCTTTGATGGACACACTGGTCGGTCAACTACTCGATTCACTGACAAGACTCAAACTGGATGAAAATACGATCATTGTATTTGTCTCCGATCATGGATATCACTTGGGCGCTCATGGTTTGTGGCAAAAAGGAGATCTGTTCGAGGGATCGTGTCGTGTGCCGATGATTATTTCTCTCCCCGGCATGAAGACAGCCGGGGAAACCGCGCCCCATGTGGCGGAAATGATTGACCTGTATCCGACACTGACTGAACTTGCTGGCTTATCAACGCCAGAACATGTGATGGGCGTAAGTTTGGTTCCCGTCTTGAAAGATCCACAGCAATCTGTCCGTGATACGGCATTTACTGTGACAGTCAGCCGTGGCCCGGAATTCCGTCAAAAGTATAAGGTGAAAGCCAAGGGTTACACTCTCAGAACGGATCGTTATCGATACACGGAATGGGGAGAACACGGGAAATACGGTCGAGAGCTTTACGACTACGAGAATGATCCCGAGGAGTTCACCAACTTGATTGATTCCCAAAAGCATGAGTCGGTCGTTACTCAGTTGTCTCAACAATTACACAAGCGTCAATCTGAACAGAAATAATTCTGCCTTTCATGCAGATTGATCGAGATCATCGATGCTACGCTGAGTCAGTCTGGCGATTTCCGCAGCATCGTAACCTCCCGCGTGGAGGAGATTCAGCATTTCGTGATCGGTTTCTGAGAGCGGTGATGATTTGATGGCGTCCATCCGTCCAAGCTGCTCTTGCATGCGGACAATCTCGCGGTCTGATTTCTCAATCATTTCATCCAACATCGCCAGCCGATGATGGAACTGTATTTTCTGTTCTTCAAGAGACTGCAAGACTTGGTGACACTCTTTGGCGGTCTCGAGTAAGGCGGGCTTCTCTCTGGATTTTGGTGCTGAAGAATCATTTCCAGTCTTACATTGTTTCTCAAAACAAGATGCTCTCCGCAAGACCACTGAGATCCAAATTACGCCGATGAGAAATGTGAAAATGAATCCCCAAAGCATTTGCGACTCCTTTCATATTTGCTTTGTATAAAATGAGGAAAATTATCGCCAGGGGAATATTTCATTGGCAGGCCGCTTCCTCGTTTTGTGGAATTTCTGCAAAGCATCCGTGCGACTCTTTGCTTATCGGCTGGGCGAATGTGAAAATCATTCGCTCACCAATGATTCTTCCCCCGTTGTTCACAGAACTTTGATGATTGGGGGCTACGATTATGCCTAATTCAAGTGCAGAAACGAGACGTGAAATTTCGAGTGGATGCAACGATGCATAATCTTCGTGCAATCTGCAAACCAGAAAGACGAAATATCTCTGTCGAAAACGCACTGTCATTCTCACTTGGCACACATGTTGCTTTTCTGTCACGTAACCAAGTTGCCCGCCTGGTAACAAAGCACGATCACTTAAACCTACCTCGATCATCTCGCCCGCTTTGTTACATGCGTTCGGAAAGGAATCCGGGCAGAATTACTTCCAACCTGAAAGAGAACCGATGTTATTTCGTAGAAGTTCTTCGAATCCAGAGAGAAAAAAGGCGTCAGGTGAATTTGCTCTTTTTAAGCCGCTTTTCGTAGTGGCAGTCGGAGCAATTCTGTTCGAGTTATTGCCGCTCGATTTTCAGCACTTCATTGCCCCCGGTTTAGTCTCTTGTGATGAAGTCTTTTATGCGTCACGGAGTGATGGCGACTTCACTTTAACGCGAGAAGTCCTGATACAAGAACGACTGGTTCTCAGGCAAGATGAAACTGTAATGACAATTTCAATCAACTGAGAGAAATGTCAAAGCTACTTTGTGGTCTGTCAGGGATTTATTGCTAAGCCCGGAGCGGCTTTCCATTCCTTAAGAACCTTGGCTTCATTTTCGTCCCAAATGCGGATTGTGCCATCGTATGCCCCGGTCGCAATTCGTTTTGATTCCGCATGTCGTGCGAGAGCATAGACCCAATCGGCGTGTCCCGAATAGGCTTTGACGGCTTTTCCGTTGGCAATTGTGTGTCGTCGGGCATTCTTGTCGGCAGAAACACTGAAGACATCTCCTTCTGCTGTGACACTGATGCCGAAGACTTCATCGGCGAACCCTCCGATGTTTCTGGCCTGTTTGGCGTCTGCGACATTCCAGATTCGCAATTGGCGATCTGCACCACTGGAAACGATTTGCTTTCCGTCTGGTGTGAACGCCACAGCATGCACTGTATTGTTATGTGTGTTGAATGTGATGAGTGAATCACCGGTCTGTGCGTTAAATATTTTAGCGGTTTTATCGCGGGAGGCGGAGACCAGTTTTGATCCGTCGGGTGCCCAAGCGATGTCATGGACCCAGTCGGCGTGGTCTTCGACCATCAGTTGTTCGGCGTAATTATTGGCATCATAGATACGAATGGATCGGTCAGCACAGCCAATTGCCAATCTTTGACCATCCGGGCTGAATGCGACGGCAAAAACAGCATCACCGGTTCGGACAAGATCAGCCAGCACATTGCCGCTGCTGATGTCGAAAACCTTTGCTTCTCCAATTTGAGCCGGAGTACCAGCAGCCACTGCCAATTTTATTCCATCGGGACTGTAATTCAAGTCGTAGATTCGTTCGGCAACATTGGAGATTCGTTTCAGCAATTCACCCGTTTCTGCATTCCAGATCAAGACTTCGTGATATCCTGAACTTGCGATTTGTTTTCCATCGGGAGAAAATGCGAGTGCTGTGACCGGTAAGGTGACACGGTAAGATTCGGGGGGAGTCGGTTGTGGCTCTTTGGGAATGACCGTTATTAATTCGGCTGAACTGGAGATTCCCGCGTCAAGAATGGCTCCCGTATTGATCCATTTTTTGATCCGGGCAATTTCTTCCGCTGAAAGAGGGTCTGAATCTTTGGGCATCGAACCGTCTTCGCACATGATGAACAGTGTCGATAAATCACCGTCTCCCGGATCAACGACAACACCCGATTCGCCACCTTTCATAATGGCCGCATAAGTTTCCATGTTGTATCGCCCTTTGGCAGTCCTTGCGTTATGGCACGCCAGACAGCGCTTTGCGAAAATGGGGGCCACGCCGTGCGTGAACGAAACTAGCTTCCCTTGGTTGATGAGTGCGGTTTGATATTTCTTACGGACATCAACCTCTTGAGCGGTCAAAGTGACGAGTTGTTGATTGGCTTGTTGGATCTCTTGTTGAATATCGGCAACCATTTTTTCGGACACCGCAATCTTTTGTTTCAATGGATCGATGCTGGCTTTTGCATCAGTAATGTTTTTTTCTGCGCCTGACACCGCAGCTTGTGCGTCAGTCAGTTTTTTCTTGGCGGCGTCTTCAGCGGTGACTGCCTTCGTTGCCGCATCTGCCATTGCTTTTTCTTGGTCGGTCCCTTTTGCGGCTTCAGCAGCTTCTTTGGCTTTTGTTGCAGACTCTGTCAGTGGCTTCAGTTCACCCTCGGCTTTGGTGACAGCTTCTTTCAGCGGTTTTAAAGTTTCCTCTGCCTTTGCAATAGTTTCTTCTGCCGCTTTTAATGCCCGTTTATGTTCTGTGAATTCACGCTGAGAAGTCAGCAGTTGTTCCTGCTTCTGCGTGATCAGCTTCTGTTGGGCTTCCGCTTTCACTAAAAATTGATCAGCTTCTGTTTTCCATCCCGCGATCTGTTCGTCTGTCGGTGTTTCTTGTGCTGTGACGATTTGCGGAACGATTGCAATGATGCTCAGAGCAATAAACAGGAAGGTCGAAATATCTTTGCGGAGCGGATGGAGCATGAAGGTGTCCTGCTGTGTTTCGACGATAGTTTCACCGGGGAGGATTGGTGAGCCTTTCGTGGGAATCAAGGTGGGATCAAATGCGAATTTCGCAAACGGTATTTATCCAGCATCCGTCTAACACATCGGGATGTCAAGATGCGTTTGGACTCATCCGCTGAAACTCAAGAATCTTCCGAGTGATCAGAGTTCGCCGATTTAACCAATTGAGTCTTCAATCGCAGTTGTTGATCTCGGGAAAAGATGACCGGTTTGCAGAGCTTCCATTTCCAAAAGCGATAGGTGAGGGAGGTTTTCAAAACTCCCAGGCCATAGGTGACCGAACGGCCAAAACTGATGGAACTGGCTTCCGGGAAATATTTGGTGGGACAACTGATCTCTCCCATGCTGAAATCAAACGCCTGGCATTGAGTGAGCATTTGATTGTCGAAGACGAAATCGTCTGAGTTTGCCAAGAGAGGAAGTGTCTCCAGAACCTTACGGCTGAACGCACGATAGCCAGTATGAAATTCTGAGAGTTTTGAACCCAACAGCATGTTCTGTGATGCCGTTAAAAGTCGATTGAAAATGTACTTGTACTTGGGCATTCCGCCGTGTAGCGCCCTAGCATCGAGAATCCTCGAACCGAGAACCGCGTCATAAATCCCCGAGGCGATCATTGCCGCCATTGCGGTCACCAGTCGCGGATCATATTGATAGTCGGGATGCAACATGACGACAATGTCGGCTCCCAATCGTAGTGCTTCGGTGTAGCAGGTCTTTTGATTGCCGCCGTACCCACGATTTTCGGGATGGACAAAAACCTTTAAACCGAGTTTTTCGGCAACTTCAACGGTGTTGTCGTTACTGTGATCATCGACCAGCAGGATCTCATCGACAGTGTCTGCAGGAATCTCGGCGACCGTTTTTTCCAGAGTCTTACCGGCTTTGTAGGCAGGCAGGACGACAACAACTTTCTGGCCGTGGAGCATGTCGTCAAATTATCTCTGGTGAAGTGGTCTTGTTCATCCGCAGTACAAATGGTTCTACTTCTGTAATGCTCGTTTGACTGCGGCACCCATGTCGGCGGGGCTTTCTGCGACTTCAACGCCGGCGGCTTCCAACGCGGCGACTTTCTCGGCGGCTGTTCCTTTACCGCCAGCGATGATGGCACCGGCGTGTCCCATCCGTTTTCCGGGAGGCGCTGTCTTTCCGGCAATGAACGCGGCGACAGGCTTGGTCACATGCTCCTTGATGTATTGGGCGGCTTCGATCTCGGCATTTCCACCAATCTCGCCGATCATCAACATCGCTTCGGTTTTGGGATCGTTCTCGAACATTTCGAGCAGGTCGATGAAGTTGGTTCCAATAATGGGGTCTCCACCGATACCCACCGCTGTGGATTGTCCGAGTCCCACATTGCCCAATTGCCAAGCGGCTTCATAGGTGAGGGTTCCACTTTTCGAGATCAGTCCGATTGATCCCGGTGTGTGAATATATCCCGGCATGATGCCGATCTTGGCGACGCCCGGTGTGATGATTCCGGGGCAGTTTGGTCCGATCAGGCGTGACTTCTTGCCTTTGAGATAGTTCTTGGCTTTGACCATATCGAGAACCGGAACGCCCTCGGTGATCGCGACGATCAATTCGATCCCCGCATCGGCGGCTTCCATGATGGCGTCGGCACAAAATGGTGGCGGCACAAAAATCAACGAGACATTGGCGCCCGTTTTTTCTCGTGCTTCGGCGACGGTATTGAAGACGGGGAAGCCGTCAACTTCGGTTCCTCCCTTGCCGGGAGTCACACCACCAACGAACACGTCTTCAGAGCGTCCGCATTCATCGCGAGCGTATTCGCGTGATTTTTGAGAGTGAAACAGGCCCGCATTACCGGTGATGCCCTGTGTGATGATCCGTGTTTCGCTATCGACGAGGATGCTCATAGTATGGCTAGTTTTTAGTAATTAGTTTTTAGTAATTAGTAAGGTCTGTGGTCGGCGCTGAATCTTAGACCAGAGTCGCCACGACTTTTTGGGCCGCGTCGGTCAGGTCGGTTGCCGTGATAATGTCTCGACCGCTGTTCCCCAGCATCTCGCGAGCTTTTTCGACATTCGTTCCTTCGAGTCGCACGACTAAAGGAACCGTGATGCCGACTTTCTCGTAAGCTTCCAGAAGTGCTTCCACAATCGTGTCGCATTTCATGATGCCGCCGAAAATGTTGACCAGAACCGCTTTCACGTTGTGGTCAGCCAGGATGATGCGAAACGCTTCTGTGACTTGATCGACATTGGCGCCGCCGCCCACGTCGAGGAAGTTGGCAGGTTCGCCGCCGTGCAGCTTGATCAGGTCCATCGTGGACATGGCCAAACCGGCTCCATTGACCAGACAGCCGATGTTCCCTTCCAGTTTCACGTAACTCAGGCCCGCTTCCTGGGCACGAACTTCGGTTGGCTCTTCTTCCTGCAGGTCTCGCAGTTCCGAAAAGTTTTTATGACGGAACAGAGCGTTGCCATCGAAGGAAATCTTGGAGTCCAATGGCATGATGTCGCCCGCTTTGGTGACGACCAGTGGATTGATCTCTGCCATGTCGCAATCGTTTTTCAGGAAGAAATCGCAAAACTTGGGCAGGAACTTCGCCGCACTGCGAATGGCCGGTCCTTCGAGCCCAAGTTTGAAGGCCAGCTTGACGGCTTGGAAGGTATGGAGTCCATAACCAGCGTCGAACGGTTCGTGCAGAATCTTTTCGGGTGTGTTCTCAGCCACTTCTTCGATGTCCATTCCCCCTTCCGAGGAAATGATGAGCATCGGTAAGCCGATCTCACGATCAATCACAACAGCCAGGTACAATTCGTTCTCGATTTCGAGACCTTCTTCAAGATACAGCGTTCCGACCTTCTTGCCTTCTTCTCCGGTTTGAATCGTGACCAGCGTGTTGCCGAGCATTTTATTGGCGTTCTCGGAAGCTTCGTCAGCCGACCGCACCAGCACCACACCGGCTTGATCCTGATCTTCTTTGAAGCGACCTTTTCCGCGACCACCGGCGTGAATTTGTGATTTCAGGACAGCCAAATCGCCGCCGAGAGTTTTGTAGGCGACGGAGGCTTCATCGGCACTTTTGACAACGATTCCGCGTGGGACAGTGACGCCGAAGTCTTTCAGGAGTTGTTTCCCCTGATATTCGTGAATTTTCATGGTTGATCGGTGGAGGTTTTGTAGCCCGAACAGAGCGTCCGCAGGCGGGTTGTGTACAACTTCGTAAATATCAATTTCTCCATATCTTACCGACTCGGAAAGGCCCGGTAAACCATGCAGATGCTGTCTATACTGAAATGTTATTTGAGCAAAAACGCAGGTGAAAACAGCAGGGCAACGATATTGTGTCGATTATTGACCAGTCCCTTTCACGAGCAGAACTTTTCCAGACATTGAACCCTCATTTCAAGATTTGAAGATTCGATGATTTGGGGGTGTGCCTTTTCGGAATCTTGAAATCAAATCTTCCCGAATCTTGATTCCAAATCTTCCAAATCTTCCAAATCTTGAGCAACTTGTTGACCTCGTTCGGTTTGTGTCAAAACGCATCTGGCGTGAAAAATGCCCCCATGTCGGTGCGCATTTTCCACGCCACGCGAATTCGCCTCCTTTTTCACGTTGCAGAGGTCGTCATTGGTAAACAAACCATGAGACGAAACGGAGTCCTGTCATCCTTGGCCGGTGGAACCGGCCCTACGAAATCTGTGCTCGTTGTTGAGTTGTGATGACGTTCAAATTGCTAAAGATCGAGGGTTTTGGATTCACGGCTTCCAAAATCGGCAATCCAAAATCCAAAATCGATAAACGCTAACTCTGGTAGAGACCATTCGGCAAGACCAATTAGGAGTGATCATAGCCCGCACTGTGCAAGCAGTCGGGACAGGTGCGAATCATATTCGGCTGGCCATCGCAATCACGCGGACAGGCTAAGAAATAGAACACGGATAAAACGGATTGTCACGGATCAAATCATGATGACGCAAAGTCACCAAGCCGCAGAGAAACGCAAGCAGAGAAACGCAAAGAGTGAAATGGTCGTAGCTGCGTTCGCAAGAACGTAGAGAAATGATTAGAACCGTAGAGTTCACAGAGAACGCAGAGAGCTTATAGAGCCGTAATCCGACAATTTATTGATGAAACAATCATCTCGCGCCAAGACGCGAAGGAATCAATGAGGCGTTGGATAAGTGAACTGTGTTGTCGAGTGGTTTGGTAAAAGTAGAACACGGATGAAACTGATAAAACGGATTTTCACCGATAGCAAATAGTTATGACGCAGAGCCGCAGAGAAAAATATAAAGGCTTGAACCAAGGGTAGCATTATCTGCTCGCCAAGTGGATTGCTGAAAGCACAAGTGGCTAGAAGGAGAAACCACGAATCAGACGAATCAATCGAATAAGTCCTCACCATCGATGGCAATTTGCAGGGGGAACTGTGGGAAGACTCACACCACGCCTCGAAATATTTGAGACCTGAACGCGAGGAGGCTCAGAAACGGAGGTCATGAAAGTCTCTATTCAGAAGTTGAACTTCTCAGATCATAGCTGTCTTTGAAATCTTCAAAACACGTGCGGCAAATCCACTTCAACTGCATTCTATGCTCTCAGACCGGCTTGCTTGCGCAAACGACTCAAAATGTCTTCGCGTTTCTTAGCGCCTTACCGCCTTTGCGTCAAAAAAATCTGGTTGACCCTACTCTACAGATCCAACCCTCCGAATTGTCTCACCGCCTCATACACCGCCGTGTTCACAGTGCTCGCCAGATTCAAACTACGGACCAGTTCGGTCATCGGCAATTCGACGACGTGGTCGCGGTGTTCGTCGATGATCGATTGTGGCAATCCCCTGCCTTCGCAGCCGAAGACGAGTACGTCTCCCCGTTGATACTCGGCGTCCCAAGTCATCCTTCCGCCCGCATTTTCCACCAGCCAGATGGTCGATTCTGAGGGCAGCTTTTCGCGCAATTCCTGCCAGCTATCGACCACTTCGTAATCAAGATGCGGCCAGTAATCCATCCCCGCCCGACGCAGATGTTTTTCATCGAGTCGAAAACCGAGTGGTCGAACCAACCAGAGTTTTGCCCCGACCGCCACGCAGGTTCGTCCGATGTTCCCGGTGTTTTGGGGAATCTCGGGTTGATGCAGAACGACATGGAGGAGAGGTGCGGTCATATAAGATGTCATAGCCCTCGGGCGCAAGCACGAGGGATGGGTTAATCGCTGTTGCGAAGTGGAATGCAAATTGTACGCATCCCGCGAGCTTGCGCTCGTGGGCTATCGGCAACTACGCTTTTTCAATCCAGATGGCCACTTTTTCGTCGCCGATCTGAACTTGTTTCACATCGTTGTCAGTGCTGCCGGAGGCAATGCTATCCGCCAGTGTTTCGCCGCCGATGTACTCTTGCCATTCTTCCAAGGCGGCAAGGATGGTTTCATTGTCTGTCTGATAGTTGATGTTGATGCGGTTCTCGATTTCGAGGTCGTGATCTTTTCGTAATTGTTGGACCTGTCGCACGAAGTCGCGGGCGATGCCTTCCCGTTCCAGTTCGGGAGTCAGTTTTGTTGATAACGCGATCTGAATGCCCGCGTCATCGGCAGAGGCCCAGTCGGCGGCTTGTTCCGTGCTGACCAGTACATCATCTGGGCCGAGTTCGAGTTCGTTGCCGGATAACTCAATTTTGATCGTCTCGCCTTTACGGAGCGGATCGAGGATAGCCGCATCCATTTCGGGGAGTTCTTTGCGAATCACGCCGAGCAACTTGCCGTACTTCGGACCGAGAGTCTTTAAGTTCGGTTTGTAACTGTACGAGACCAGATCGTCCAGATGTTCTGCGGCTTTGATCGACTTCACATTCAGTTCATCGGCGATCGCTTCCTGAAGCTGCAAGACATATTCAATCTCTTCGGGAGTGCCACAGGTGAACTGTAACTCGGCCAAGGGTTGACGAACGCGGAGGTTTTGTTCTTCGCGGAGTTTGTGTCCCAGACGGACAACTCTTTGGCCGACGGCGACCGCTTTGCCGAGGTCACGGTTGATCTTGGCTTCGTCCGGCTCGGGGTAATCGCACAGATGTACCGATTCGGGAGCCGAATCGTCCACGCCGCGAACCAGATTTTGATAAATCCGTTCGGACAGGAAGGGAATGCACGGTGCCAACAGTTTCGACAGCGTCGTCAGGACTTCATAGAGTGTCTGATAGGCGGCCAGTTTGTCGGTGTCGCTGGCATCTTTGGAACGCCAGAAACGTCGGCGATTGCGACGGATGTACCAGTTGGAAAGGTCGTCGATGAACAGCGCGGTCGCTTCGCAGAAACCGGCGACGTTGAATGCCTGCATTTCGCGATGTGCCGTCTCAATCAGTTCTTGTAGGTTGGACAAAATCCACGGATCGCCGTTGCCTCGTTCTTCGAGTGGAACCTGTGGCGTCTTTGGATCGAAGTCGTCCAGTCGTGCATAGTTCACGAAGAAAGCGTATGAGTTCCAGAGCGGGATCAATATCTGGCGCCGAATTTCGTCGGCGGGACCGGAGGTCACTTTGCAGGTCGCCATGCCTTCTTTGGTTTCCGAAATCGTACCTTCGGGAGTTTGCAATTCGACATGCTCTTCGTGATGACGTGTCCCGAAACGCAGGTCACTGGCCGGGTTTTGTGCGAGATACATCCAGCGGATTGTATCGACGCCCAATTGTTCGGCGGCTTCTTCAAACCAGATGGCCGTGCCGTCCGATTTGTGCATCGGCTGGCCTTCTTCGTTCATGACAAGGCGATGACCCAGGAGCGTTTTGAAAGGCTTCTTCTCGGCGGCGTCATCGGTTTCGTCGTACCGCATCATGGTCGACATCGACAACATCGCATAGAACCAGTTGCGGAATTGTCCGGGAAAACATTCCGTCACAAAGTCGGCAGGATACCATTCGTTCCACGCCTCGGGGTTGGAGTTGTACATCATCGTCGAGAATGGAACGATTCCCGCATCGAGCCACGGGTTGCCGACATCTTCGATGCGTGACAGGATTGCTCCTGTTTGTTCGCTTTTGATTTTGACCTTGTCAATCCACGGCCTGTGCGGTGTGTGACCTTCAAACTCGTCCCAACCTTCGACGGCTCGTTCTTTCAATTCGGTGAGTGAACCCATCACTTCAAAGTCGGTCGGGTCTTCGGGGTTGATCCAGATCGGCAGCGCGAGTCCCCAGAAGCGTTTCTTGGAGATCATCCAGTCCCGCATGTTGGTGAGCCATTCCAACTCGCGCTCTTCGCCGTCCACTGATTTCGGCAGCCAGTCGATCTCGCGGGTGACATCCTTGATCTCTTCCCGCCAGTCCATATTGATGAACCACTCATCGACGAGACGAAACACCAGTTCGTCACCTGTCCGCCAACAGTGCGGATAGATGTGCGGGTATTGCTCGACGTTGACGAGCAGGTGTTTTTCTTTGAGTTGCTCAAAGACAAAGTCGGCAGTGGCGGGATCAATGGCTTCTTTGCCGGTGAATTCTCCGAAGCCTTCGACGAAACGTCCATCTTCTCCGAGTGGAGCGATGATCGGCAGCGCACGTTCTTTTCCGAAATTGTGATCAATGTCCCCGCACCCCGGTGCAATGTGGACTATCCCGGTTCCTTCACCTTCTACTACGTTTGGCTTCCCTTTATTATCTCGACCACCATTGATAATCCGATGAACTTCTGAAGAACTTCCAGATCGTGTTAAGGTGATTTTATCCTCAAACCAATCGATCAGGGTTTTCACATGGTCGAAAGATTTATTTGATAAACGCATCAAATCCGAGGTGTCGGTTACATCTGTTTCGTCAGGAAATGGAGCGAGCGGAGTGTCACCTAATACATCTACTGGATGATAAAGAGAATCGATCAGTGCTCCAGTGAAATCATCTAGTTGTTCCAATAGTCCAACCACTCCCCCACATCGCAGTTCGTAGTCAAACCGCTGCCTTCTATTCCAGTTCTCATACTCCGTTGTTACCCATTGTTCCGCAGTATTCGCGTGCATGTACAGAAAGCATCCTCTGACTATCGCTTTCAATTCATCGAGCCCTGATTCGATTGATTCTGAAGCGGCTTCCTCAATGAGAGGACGCCATGAATTATCGAAATCTGTTGCGAATAATAAATCTGGGTTGGCAGCCATTATCGACGAGGTATTAAATGGTTTTTCCGCAATTCTTGATTCATCAGGTCGAGTGCTTTGTGCGGGCAGTTCATCGAACGGTCCCTGATACTTCCAGCCGACCATCTCGGCACCTTTGATGGTGTCGAGTTCTTCGTAGCCACCCTGCTCTTTGAAGATCTGCGAGAGCGTTTTCAACTTGGGGACATCATCTGGCCACGACCATTCGGGACGGCCAAAGCCTTCTTTGTACTCGCGACTGAGACGCTGGAAGTCGAGGTTGTCTTTCGCGAAGTAATAGACGGCGTCATCACGGTTCGATTTCAGTTTGACGTAATCGAGGTCGGGATTAACGGCTGCCGCGACATTGGAGGTCAATGTCCACGGAGTCGTTGTCCAGATCAGCAGGTATTCGTTCTCGCGGTCAATCAGCGGAAAACGGACGAAGATCGAACGATGGACGGTCAACTTGCGGCCGTCGGCCACTTCCATCTGAGAGTAGGCACTGCCCCCACGTCCCGACCACGGCATGACATCGTGTCCGCGATAGATCTTCTTGCGGTCGAAACACTTTTTGAGAAAGGTCCAGATCGTCTCGTTGTTTTCGGTGGCGAAGGTGAAATAACTGCCGCCCCATTCGGGGTTGCCCAACTTCTCGACCAGATTGTGGGCTTTGCCTTGTTCTGGTGTTCCGCTGGCGGGTGTGTATTCGACTTCGTTGTCGGTGCCGACATGCTGGGCCAGTTTGCGGAGTTCGTCCGGCGTATCCCAATCCATCCAATAGCCGAGACGTTGGGATTGTTCGGTTTGTCGGGCAGCGAATTTGAGGACTCGTTTTTTGCATTCGTTGACAAACTTGTCGATGCCGAACTCGGCGACGTCGTTTTTTGTGCCGAGATTCATTTCCTTCTCGACTTCGACTTCGACCCACAATCCCTGACAGTCGAATCCGTTCTGATAACGGAGTTCGTGCCCCGTCATGGCGAAGTAGCGTTGATAGGTGTCTTTGTACGTTCGTCCCCAGGCGTGATGGACGCCCATCGGGTTATTGGCGGTGATCGGTCCGTCGAGAAAACTCCACTTTGGTTTGCCGGCGTTCTTTTCTTGCAATTTCTGGAAGACGCCTTGCTCGTCCCAGTATCGGAGCATCTCGTGCTCGCCGTTAATGAAACTTGCGTCCTGGACTTTTTCGAACATGGTGGATGATAGGAGTTAGTTGTTAGGAATTAGAATTTCGATAAGTAGGCTGGGATAGCGTCAGCGTATCCCAGCTTGTGATTCTCTCTGCTGGGTTACGAATCGTTTGACTCTTCTAACCCAGCCTACATATTAAATGTTGGTCATCTGAGGACGTGCCCACGCCAGCAAGGACATGGCACCCGTCCGTAGGGTCCGCTGTGCGGACCGTGGTGTTGTCTTTGGTTGGCCTATCGATCTTGGTTCGTCTGTCTGCTTATGACTTCTGGCCGGTAGAACCGGCCCTACGCTCTGATTGTTCTTCTGGTAGGTCAGGCTGTGCCTGACATTTCTGTCTGCGTTGACTTCAGTTGCGTGTGCGGTGAACTCGCATTGGTTATCTGATTTCGTTGACTGGGTGCCACTTGCTGACTCTCATCGAGTGTTCCTGACTCTTTTACAGTCTGTCAGGCACAGCCTGACCTACGTTTCGGGAGTCACGTGAGAATGCCTCAAATTCCTCGAACCCGAATTGTAAGTTGCCGTTGCGAAAATTCCAACCGAGGGGGATTTTCCAACTGGTCTGACACTGAAAGAGGCCCGTGGGATAGAGGATTGCAAGTTTCTCTAGATGATCGCTCTCTGTGAGGTCTAGCTTCATTTGTGTGAAAAGCCTAGTCTGGATGCATGATCCACTCAGCGTCCGAAACTCTCGATTAATCGCACAGTCAACAATCGGCCTCCCGCCGTATCTGGCGGCGGTTGTTGTGGGCGTCTGTGTTAACGGTCACTTTGTTGGTGAGTGTCGTCGGGTATCGTTGTTATCGTAGGACACTGATCATTGATACCGTTTTGTCCAATGGCTATGAATTGAGCTATGAGCCACCTGAATGGGTGTGGGACGTTCTGGGAGAAGATGCATACATGGTATTGTGCCAGTTTGAAAAGATCGAAATCTATGAAAGTGATCCAGCCGAAATCAGTCTGATCGTTGAATTGGATAGTCCCGCGTTGGTCTTACACAATACTCGATTGACTGTCGAGGGGGCTAAGGTTCTTGCTCGTAGATCTGCGTTGAGAGAGTTGTCTCTCGATTATGACTCATTTGGCCAAGCGGAGTTGGAATTTCAAATCTCTGAGTCCGAACTGAAAGAGTTAGTCAAGTCCACGTCCATAGAATACCTTTCGTTTCATTTTTATGATCTACCGAAAAGCTCATTTAGGCAAATAACAAAGATGCAATCGTTGGAAAAATTAGATCTCGCAGGATCAGTAATTGAAGACCCCGATTTTCGAGAACTGGTTACACTTCCCAATCTGAGAGCGTTGAGAGTGGAAGGCGATCTGACGGATCAGGATTTATGGGAAATCGGCCAATTGCCACACCTCAAATGGCTTTCGATTGGAACGACCCAGTTTTCAGATGAGGCACTCAACGAATTTCGAAAACTTCATTCGGACTGTCAAATTCAAAGCGGTCGGGAGTTTTCTGTTTATGAATTTTGGGACTAATGAATATCGACATGACGAACGACAACTCTCAACTCACCAATCGCGTAGCCCTTGTCACCGGCGGCTCGCGCGGTATCGGGCGGGCGATCTGTCTGAAACTGGCTTCATTGGGAGCCAAGGTTGCCGTCAATTATCAAAGTAACGGGGATGCCGCTCATGAAGTGGTCCGCAAGATTGAAAATGACGGCGGGACCGCGATTGCCGTGAAGGCCGATGTTTCCAACGAAGACGATGTGAAGAGTCTTGTCGCCGAAATCGAATCGCAAATTGGTCCGGTGGAATTACTTGTCAATAATGCCGGTATCTTCTACCCGGCCTCTCATGATGAGACCACCGCCGAGATGTGGAAACGGGAGCAGGCCGTCAATCTCGACGGACCGTTCTTCACAACTTGGGCCGTCAAAGACAGCATGATTGAGCGGAACTTCGGTCGCATTGTGAACATCACGTCGATTGCCGGCTTGCGTCCGCGAAAGAATTGTATCTCGTATGCCACCACGAAAGCAGGCGTGATTGGCTTCACCAGGAGTTGTGCCGAGGCGTTTGCTCCTCATAATATTCGTGTGAATGCGGTCGCTCCGGGTCTCGTAGATACTGACATTATTGATAATGTGTCGGACGAAGCGAAGCAGGCGTTAATCGATTCGACACCGATCTCACGTTTCGGTCAGCCTGCCGAGATTGCCGAAGTGGTTGCGTTTTTACTGACTGAGCAATCGAGTTTTGTGACGGGGCAGACTTATGTGGCCGATGGTGGTCGGGTGACTTTGCCGTGAAGAGGAGGCGTCGCGTGGGGATTCCTCTTGTCTCACAATAATGGGTCAGGTATCGTGAATACGATGTTAGAGACACTTCACGCTGGCCATTGTTCGTCTCTGTATGATTCATTGTTTGCCCACGCATAATAAGGTCTCCTATGCTCTCTGCCTCTCGTGTGATTTTATTGGCTCTTCTATTTTCGTTGGTGTCCCCGTCATTGTCGGTTGCGGCAGTCTATAGTGGTGTCGTCAAACAATTTGATGCAAAACGTGGATCCCTGACGATCTCAATACCCGCAAGGAGTTTTACGAAGCGGCTTACGATTTCATCCTCTGCAAGTATCAAAATTGATGGTAAGCCAGCCAAGTTGGAGGACATCAAAGTTGGCTACACGGGAACAGTTAGTACAACGGGAACTCAGATTAGCCGTGTGAGTTTGAAGACATCGGCCTCACCTGCAAAACCAAAGCCGACTCCCAAGCCCAAACCAACCCCAGAGCCTGAACCGATGCCGGACAAGTCTGAGGCACCGGCGGTCGCAAGTAATGGAGCCGTCTGGCCACAATTGCGAGGCCCGAACAGAGATGGACTCTCGACTGAAAAAGATCTGAATTGGGACTGGGCCTCTTCGGGGCCAAAACCATTGTGGTCTCAGAAAGGATTTGGAGAAGGGTATTCTTCTGTCTCGGTTGCGGGTGGCAAAGTCT
Source organism: Planctomycetota bacterium (assembly GCA_030836185.1). Lineage (GTDB taxonomy): Bacteria > Planctomycetota > Planctomycetia > Planctomycetales > Planctomycetaceae > JABURQ01. The sequence goes on along the minus strand of JAURQH010000052.1, from coordinate 57,821 downwards.
TTACGATGGGAACACAGGGAGACCGCGAAGCAGTGTTTGCAGTCAGTATTACGGATGGGAAAGCACTTTGGGCGACAGCTATCGGAAACAAACGCAGTGACGGAATGGGAGGCGGTCCGCGTGCCACGCCAACTGTCGATGGAGAAGTTGTTTATGCACTGAGCGCCAATGGAGACTTGGCCTGCATGACGACTGCCGGTCGAGGTATCTGGTCGAAAAACATTCTTCAGGAGTTCGGTGGAAGTAATATCACTTGGGGGATCAGTGAATCTGTTTTGATCGACGGTGAAAAGCTCATCTGCACTCCCGGTGGACAGCGCGGCACCATGGTGGCTCTCAACAAACGGACGGGACAAACACTGTGGACCTGTCAGGCTCCCGGCAATCCACAAGCCGGGTATTCGTCGGCCATCGTCATCGAGGTGGGAGGAGTCAAACAATACGTGAATATGGTCCACGACCGTATTTTTGGAGTGCATGCGGAGACGGGCGATTATCTCTGGGAAGACAAAAATGCGGTGAACGGTACGGCGAACTGCTCTTCACCAATTCAATTCGCGGATTCGGTGTTTTACGCCACGGGTTATGGCACGGGCGGTTCGCTTGTCAGTCTTGAAACGGCGGGTAACAAAATTGAAGCAGAACACAAGTATCATACACGTGACATGAAGAATCATCACGGAGGCATGGTGCTAGTGGATGGATATCTCTATGGCAGTAGCGATCCGGGAGTCATGACTTGTCTCGATCCCAAAACGGGAAAGATTCAATGGCAAGACCGAGCACCGGGAAAAGGTTCTGTGACCTATGCTGACGGACATTTAATTGTTCGTGATGAAAAGGGACCTATCACATTGCTGAAAGCCAATCATGAGAAATATGAACAAATTGCTCAGTTTCAAACGCCGGCAGAATTCAGAAGCGAACGACAGCAATGGGCTTATCCGGTGGTCGGCGACAAGAAACTGTTTATCCGCGATCAGGACGTTCTGCTGGTTTACGATCTCTCGAAGTAAAAAGGAGACTCTTGATCGTTCATTGCCCTGCTCGGCTTTGGTGATCTTCTGCGAGAATGGCACGATAAAGTGCGCGGGTTCTGAAGTATTCGAGTAATGCTTCAACTTCAGTTTTCGTTCGTGGAAGCCTAAAGGCCAAGTCTGCTGAGATTCTCGCAAACATCCGTCGTTGGATAATTTCCACGATGAAAGTTTGTAAGCCACGCATCATCGCCTGCATACCCAAGAAAGCAAACAAAATGATGGCAAGGATGAAAACCGGTTGCATGAGTGTTCCAAAGGCAACTGTATTCACAAGGGACTCAACAGCAATCGGAGTCGCCAGACTGAGCAGTCCAGCCACCAATGCGAAGACCAGAACGACCCAAATATCGGACCATTCCGGCCGCAGTAAGTTTTTCAATCTTTGAAAAGGTGTTGTGTCGTGTCCCATTTCAATTCCTAAGGCTTCGTAAGGCTGTAACACCACACATCTGACCGAAGAGTCGATTTGAGACTCTTTGATCAATCTTTTGAGTTGTCCCTTGTTCAACCAGTGAGCGGGAGACTTCGAAAACGGGTGCAGAACTTGTAGCTTGGACCGTTCGGATTTCGAGACGGCTCTCCATGAGAAGTCTTCTGCGTTTGTTTTCCAGCAGACGTGGTCACCATCGAGAGCCATTTGTACGGCTTGTGATGAGGTTGCATCGATGACCTTACTCTTGAATCCCAAGCTTTCAGCCGCTTCACTTAAAACCAGCCACCAGTTCTCGTGCTTGAGACCATCATGGGCTTCGTCCGCCTCTTGCACGGCACGGCGAACGCGCGGTCGATCAATTTGGCGACCTGATTCAATAATCAGTCGTTCCAAAATCCAGCTACACGATTCTTTCGAACCCTCCTTCTGGGGTGAAGGAGTGGATTCCGAACCGGAATTCGACATTGATTTCTCCAAAGGACCATGCCAGTCCCGTTAAGATTTAAGTCAGTGGGCTAATGTGATTGCGTACGTCTAGCCGGGCTATGTTTCGATTTATCGGTCAATTAAATGCCTCTGTCCCGTGTTCTCCAAGCCAAAATCCGGGAAAAAATCCGAAAGAATCGCAGATGTCACGATTGTAAGTCGTTTTCTTGCAAATTCTTAAGCATGAGAGAGTGAGGAACACGTTTTAAGAACGATGGTCGGGCCGCCTGTGGTGATCGGGGTGTCCTCAATCTTCGACAAATGCGTCTCTTAAGCAAATGCCTCACCACTCTCTCGGACGGAAGCAAAAGACGATGATCGGTCCGAATGAATAAAAACATCTCCCGTTTCAAATTGATACACCCAGCCGTGGAGAGAGAGGCGTCCTTCATCAATGGCAGCCGTGACACAAGGGTGTGTTTTCAGGTTTTCAATCTGGACAAGCACGTTTTCCTGAATTGTATATTTGAGCAGATCTTCCGCTGAGGCATTCGGATTTTTTTCTCTCACGCGGTCTGCTGCTGTCTCTTTGGAGAGGAGTGACTGCACCACAGGTAAGGCATCGAGTTGATCTAAAGCGAGCAAACCTCCCATTGCTCCACACCGGGAATGTCCGCAGATAATGATATTCGGAACTTTCAGAGCATTGACGGCATATTCAATTGTGGCGGCTTCGGAAGTTGGCTGATCCTGCTCATATTTGGGAACAAGATTCCCTGCGTTTCTGATCACGAAGAGTTCTCCGGGATTCGTTTGTGTGACCAAATTGGGAACCACTCGAGAGTCCGAACAGGTTACGAACAGAGATCGTGGAGATTGACCGCTCGCCAATTCACTGAATAAAGATTCCTTTTCACTAAAAGGATGTCCCTGAAACTCGTGAACGCCACGAATGATTTTATCCATGAGCTTGGATTCCTACAAAAGACACGTTAATGCAATAGACCTAGGGTAATGCATCAACCCCTTAAAATCAATCTTTTGTCGGCTCTGAGGAAATTTGAGCTGCCGGCAATCGCCAATTGAATGCCATTGCCAGCAGTCGGAAGGCAAATGTGATTGTCGCACCAACAAACATGCAGACGGTCTCGCTTTGGCCTAACCAGTGCAATGTCAGGAAAGACCAGCTTCCTGCAAAAGAGCAGGTGGCATAAAATGTCGTAGCCGGTTTGAACAGAGACGGTACTTCATTACAGATGATGTCCGCGATCACTCCACCAAAAGTTCCCGTGATCACTCCGATAATGGAAGCGATGAAGAGTGGAGACTCGTATTCCAAGGCATAGCTGGTGCCGAGAACGGTGAAGAGCGACATTCCCATCGCATCGGGGATCGGTAAATATCGTTCCAGCCTGTGTAAGACGCGGGGGATGACGGCTCCCACCAAGGACAGTCCGAACACGCAAATTACATAATGACCGTTGGCGATCCAAAACAGTGGATGCCGATCAAGAAATAGGTCTCGCAGCGATCCTCCACCAAACGCGACCGCGAAAGCGACGCAAAACAAACCGACAAAATCCATTCCCTTGCGCGACGCCAACAGGATTCCATAGATGGCCGAAACCATCACGGCAACAAATTCAATGGCTTGGATGAGGGGCATGGATTAAGTCAGTTGGTCAGTTTGAGTCGAGTTCGGTGATTTATTCTAATCGACACCGGCGAAACCGAAAGTGTTCGAGATCTTTTAATCGACTTCGTGTTCATTCGCACCGACGCGAAACGCCGTGAAACTCGCCAGTAAAACCCACAGTCCGTCGAATGGCCCGAGAGTGCTCCATGTGGACGAAATGATAGAGCCGGTCATGGCGGCAGAGCCAAGACCAGCTACTCCCGATTCTTCTTCCTTCGTTCGGGCGGCTTGCTGTTCGGGGGACAGTTCTTCCCATTGCGTTTTGGCGTTTTTCCAGACATCCGCGGGATAGTCATAGGCGTAGTCTGTATCGACATATTCGACCTCTTTATCAGACTCCCAATGTTCTTGGATTACCTGCTCTGCTGCGAGTGAAATGTAATAGTTTTCGTTACCATTTGGCTCAGCTTCATACTCAGACTTCAAATTGTTTTTTTCGGCATCCGACATGGAACTCTCGGTTTCGCTCAAAGCTGACAACCACTCGTCATTGGGATTATCCGAAGTGGCAGCCGGTGCTGCGGGGCGTTTACGACGTTTGGATTGTGGCTTTGGTTTTGATGCCGACTCTGACTTCGGTTTGGGAGCCGCTTGTTTGGGAGCGATTTTTTGAATCTGATCGGGGTCGATACGAAACGCATTTTCGCAACCGGGGCAGATGATGCGTTTCCCAATCAGCGTCTGATTTTTAATTTTGAACGTTTTGGCACAGGTCGGACAGTCAACAGCAAAGGGGTTCGGCATGGCACACCTCGAACGCGAACGAAATGTCTACGAGTGTGGCAACGATTCACGCATCATGGCCCGCGAACCGCAGGGGCAAAACTGGTGAGGTTATGCTAACAGAAGAAGACTCAAAATCCAAAAAAATGTGGGGTGGCTGGTCACTCATCAGGAGTTAATTCATGAGTCGTTACAAGATGGAATCCAGAGTGATTCGGAAGAAAACCGATGAGTATCAATAACCAAGCGATAATCAGCACCAAACCACCGATCATGTGAGTCAGTTTGATGGTTAGCTCTTGCCACGGTTGGCCTCCTGTCGCTCCTGCCTGTGCTGCTGCAATGGTCAACATTTCATTCGTTCCCCACCAGGCATTGGCGACTTCAGAGAGCACCATTGGCCACGTTAACCAAGTTGAAGCTAAAATTACGAGCATCGACTTTGTTCCCACCTGATGGGGGAGTTTCAGGAGAAGAATTGCCGCGACAATCCATAGTAGGCCGTTCGACTCAAACTGAATGTGGGCCGTCAAAGCCAGACGAGGGTATGGTGTCATCGGAACAAATAATCCCCATATCAAACCTGCAAGGACCAATGAAATGCCGTGTAAGAGAACTTGCCGCGCGCTGTGTTCGGTGTTCATGATTCAATCCTTGGAGGAGCGGTATTGGAGTCGTAACAGTTTCTTTCCAGTCGCTTCATGAATGCTCTCCGACAGAGGAACAAAGCCGTACTTTTCATAGAACGGTCGCCCAACCCGATTCTCGGCAAAGACCTCAACCTCTAAATCGCCTCGCAGTTCGCAAGCTTTATCGATGAGTAGCGTTCCGATTCCTTGCCCTTGGAAATCAGGATCGACAAAGATCGCACCCACTTCGTTTCCTATGAGAGCGAAAAATCCGACGACACTTTGTGCATTCTCGGCCACCCATGTCTCGGCATTGGGGAGGTACATTTCAGGAATGTTATGACGTTCCTGATCCAAAAATTCTTCAGTGAAGAATGGGTGCGCAATGCGGGTGGCGTTCTCCCATGAGGAGAGGACGGCTTCCAAATCGGTGGATTCATATTTTCGTAGAGTGGCATTCATGCTGAGTATGATAAGGAGTGCGCACAAAAAAAGCCCGAGAGATTTCTCTCCCGAGCTTAAGTGTCTGTCAGTTCCTGCACTCACCAACGAAGTCGGCAAGTGTGTGTTCCGGGATCTGTTCAGACCGCTCTTGTTTGCCCGCGAAAGCAAACTTGGACTATTCAGTTTCCCGTTCTGGACGTTGAGGACGGTCTCCCTCTCTTTCGGGGCGATCACCGCGTGGTGGCGGTCCTTGTCGATCACCATCTCGAGACCCGCGGGGTGGTGGTCCTCCAAAACCATCACGTGGAGGAGGCCCTTGTCGGTCACTTTGTGGTCCACGTGGTGGAGGCCCTTGACGGTCCCCCTGCGGTCCTCTTGGCGGTGGACCTTGGTGTCCTTCTCTTCCTCTTGGTGGAGAGCCGTGATGTAGGCCATGCGGAGGAGGTCCGTGCCGATGAAGTTCTTCACGGAGTTGACGAATTTCTTGTCTTAACAGGTGGATTTCATGAGCCAAATCGCCTTGTTCTCCTTCTCCGCGAGGAGGTCCCGGTGGTCGATGGCCATCACGACCTTCTGGTGGATGAGGTGGGCGTTGACCTTGTTCTCCACGAGGAGGGGGGCCTGGGCGATCGCCATCACGACCGTGTGGAGGTGGTCCCGGAGGTCGACCGCCTTGGGAATCTCTGGGAGGTCCTGGAGGTCGACCGCCTTGGGCATCTCGTGGAGGAGGTTCTGGCCGGTCACCGCGTTCCGAAGCTGGCGGACGTTCGCGATCACGCGGAGGCTCCTGAGCCAAAAGTGACGAACCAAATAGTCCAATAGGGACTAACACCGCCAATACGCCAGCGGTCCACCAACTGCGCCGATGTGTTGAGAGCGATTCACTCATTTTTTCTCGAAAGCGCTTCAAATAATTCATATCTTTTTCCTTCTTAAAATATTCATCGCAGCGAGACGCTGCTGATTAAATTTGGTCTCAGATTCTTACAGGACATTGCCGAAATATACGTTTGAAAATTCAAAAATTCTGAGGGTGCTTCACAGAGGGTATTCTTCGAGACACTGTATGTGATTCGATGACTACTTGGAGGCTTGATACTCCAGAATCGCTTCTTTAATTCTCTCTGCTTCATCGGGACTTAACTTTGATTTATCAAGTAAGGCGACCACGAGGGAACTTGCCGATCCGTCAAATGCTTTGCCAACCAGATCGTCCACAATTTCACTCAAGACGGCTCGTTGTGCCGAGGCTGGTCGATACAAAAACGCTCGGCCTTGTGGTTCACGTTGAAGCAAGTGTTTATCGACCATCAGGTTCATCATGGTCATGACCGAGGTGTAAGCGCGTGCTCGAGTTTTGTTGAGTTCCCCCAGAACTTCACGCACCGTGGACGGTCCCTGCTCCCAAAGAACTTTCAGGATTTCGAGTTCGCCATCAGTGGGCGTTTCTGTTTGCGGACGTGCTGCCATCTGGTTGATTTCTTTCCGCTGGACATACCTTGCTGAGGTTCGTGCGGTGACTCTGACGAGATTATAGACTTTGATCGGCAGCTTGTCTACTAATAATATAGTATTTATTTGGTAGTAGGCCGTAAGGTTCTGTTATTTAGAGGGATACGGTGTTTTTTTATAGAGAGGTTTTCAGTCACAACCCAGTTTGCTGAAGAGGGTTATTCCTGATCAGGTTCCATATCCCGCTCGGCGGGATTGTCTTTTTCGTCCTTGATCTCACCCACTAATTCTTCGAGGACATCTTCCAGAGTGACCAGTCCTAGCATTTTGCCATCTTGGTGCACGGTCGCCAGATGAGTTTGTCGCTGACGAAACATCATCAATAGCGTGTCAGATTTTTTCTCCGCTTTCACACGAGGTGTCTTGAGTATGAACGATTCGATGGTCTCAGCGTCTCGTCCTGCTTCAATCGCTGAGAGTATCTGCCGACTGAGGACCATACCTTTGATGTCGTCCACCGAGTCCCCGTGTACGGGGTATCGTGAGAATTCGTGGCTGAGGATGACGAGGGCTGCTTCTCTGACAGTCGATGATTGAGGCAGCATCACGACTCGATCAATCGGCGTCATGATGTCTGCAGCGGTCAGGTCATTGAGGACAAACGCCTGATGGATCATCTGGCTTTCATCATCTTCGATGCGACCAGCTTTCTGTCCAATGGTCACGAGAGAACGAATTTGTGTTTCAGTTCCGATTTGTCGTTCGCCTCGCTGAAAGAATGATGCGATCTTTTCGAATACAAAGACAAGTGGGAATAACCCATAAGTTAAAGCAAGAATCGGCGGCGCGGCGATTCGTGAGATGAGCGGTGCATAGTGAGTTCCTAATGACTTGGGGATGATTTCAGAAAATATGATGGTCCCGAAGGTCAAAACGCCTGTGATGATTCCGATGATCGAGCTGCCGTACAAGTTTGTTGCTGTTTGCCCGACAAGGATTGGCCCCAGCACATTGATGGTATTGGTGATGATGACAATGACGACGACCGCATGCGTGATATTATTTTTAACCGTTCTGAGCGCTGCAGCCCCCGGCTTGTCGTGAATCACCATTTCTTCAGTCTCTGCGATTGTGACACTGAGGACTGCGGCATCGATCAAGGCCAGCAAGCCCGATAAGGCCAGAAAGACGACGATATACAAGCAAAGGGCAATCATAAGTCTAAGTTCCAAGGGATGATCATGTTTGGGTTGCATTTTAACGAGTCGTGTTCGACTTCGGCAGATCAAAGTCCATCAATGACGTGACGTGGCATTGGAAACTCGTCATAATGACTTTTCACAGTAAGCACCCGATGAGCCTTGAGAGGAATCGAATGTCGACAATTGAGACCTATGCGAAAATGTGGGATTTTCAACGTGGCAGAACTTTGGCACTGCTTGATCGTATTGAAGAGACTGGCAAGGCTGAGGAAGTTCTCGGTTGGCGTCCCGGTGTGGGCAGAGCTCACATCGCTTGGCAAGTGATGCACATTGGTGTGACGGAAGAGGTCTTTGCGACAGAACGATTGAATGCGGGAGAACCCGATTTCCCCGATTTGGTTCCAAGATTCAAAGGTGGCTCGACTCCTGATGACACGATTCCAACATTGAGTGAAATTCGCGAGTTGTTAAGTCACTCACGCGAACATTTCCTCAAAACCATTCGGACCTTTGGGGAAGAGGACTTGGGGAAATCTCCAACGGAGTTTCTGGAAGGTCGAGGCTGGACTTTGGAAACATTGTTTCAAGTGATTGCCTGGCATGAAGCCCATCATCAAGGACAGGCTCACTTAACGATGAATCTTTGGGTTGCACAAAACGGCTAGTGGAATTTGCGGGGATTGGTTATTGTTTCGTCGCCAGTTTCGCGAAGGACCGCTCAGCGATGAGTCACATTGATCGGCAATCAGAAATTCCAGAAGGCCGATTGACGGGCGTTGATATTCTGCGCACAGTCGCCACGTTGCTGGTTGTCGCGTTGCATGCCGGGATCCCCTATCTCCCCGAAATGATGCCCGGCTTGGCATGGAGCGTCAAAGGAATTGATGCCGCTCAGCAAAGTCACTTTGTGACCTGGTTTGTCTGGAGCATTGAATGTTTCATTATGCCACTCTTTTTTATCGTGAGTGGCGTGAGCACACGCATCATGCTTGATCGTCGTGGTGAAGCGGCATTGTTTCGCAATCGTCGTGACCGCTTGCTGATACCTTTTCTCTGTTTTGGAGTCCCGATTCTCATTGCAGAGTTTTACATTTGGAACCTAGGATACGTTGATCGCGGTGAGCTAACATGGAACCAATACTGGGAGTTCGACGCCAAAGATTATGATCCTCGACTGTGGGGTATTGCGCATTTCTGGTATCTGCAATATCTGTTGCTCTATACGATATTACTGGTCTTATCCTGCAAAATTCGTGGTAGCAGTCATCCGGGAACCGAGCGCTGGTTTTCCTGGGGAGGCACTCGGCAGTATTTGGCTCTGGTCTTTGTGACACTGGTTTGGGCGATCCCGTTCTTGACAGTTTACCCCAGCATTGTGGCTGATTTTGATCACAGCGTGATGCCGATTGCGAAACGGGTTTGGTACTTCGGAATCTATTTTGCGGCGGGAGTTTCATTAGTGTCGAGTGTTCGGAAATCTCCACGCTTGGCAATGAGAACCGCCATGCTTACGGTCATCATAGCAGTCTTGATGCTGCCGTTGGCGATTCCGCAAATTCGAGCGTTTCTGGGTGGCCCCCCTGCTCTTTCAGAAGCCTACACCGGCGTGATTCTGGCGTTGGTTGCCTTAGGTTATTCCATCGGTATTACGACCCTTACGCTGCGATGGAATCCACCGTTATCATCGGCTTTGAAATATTTGAGTGCCAGTTCTTATTGGGTCTACTTTATTCATCACCTGCTTTGCGGTGCGATTCATCTGGGGCTGAATGAGACGACATATACGGTGCTTGCGAAGTATTTGATCACGGTTGTAGGGGCGACTTTGGGGTCGCTCATTACTTATCAGCTTCTGATTCGGAATCGTTGGCCAGAAGTGATTTTCAATGGGCGTCGGTCAACTTTGAGAACAGGCAGCGTTGTCGTCGATGAGGATAGTTCCGAGACCAATACTTCTGAAGAGAGCCTCAGTTAGCTGGCAGTGTTCCTGCTTTGATTGTTTGCAGTTTGAGAGTGAGTCGACGTTCCATCTCTGCGAATTGTGACTGGTGTTCGGGGGTGTTTGCGAGATTTGTAAACTGCTGAGGATCGTTGTGCATGTCGTACAGCTCAGAAGTACCGTTTTTGTATTGCAAATATGCCCAGCGATCTGTGCGTAACAGATGGTCTTTGCCTCTCAAACAATAAACCTCTTCATGTATTGACTGACTTGGGTCGTCCAATAGTTTGGCGAAACTCTTGCCTTGCACATGCTCGGGGATTTGAAGTCCTCCCAATTCGGCTAATGTCGGATAGAAATCGATTTGCTGAACAAGCGATTGGCTGATACCTGCTGACTTCTCGGGGACAGACATGATGATGGGAATACGCGTCGATTCTTCGTGTAAGCTCAGCTTCTGCCAAAAGTCGTGCTCTCCGAGATGATATCCGTGATCAGACGTGAAAATGACAATCGTCTTTTTGCGGAGGTCCAGTCGGTCGAGAGCATTCAGGATTCTTCCGACCTGATCGTCCATGAAAGAAACTGACGCATAGTAGGCAGAAAGGACTTGCTTCTGTTGAGCGATCCTTCCCTCCAAACCACTGCTTTTGGAACTTTTCGAGATCCCCGCTTTGGGGATGTCCTCCCAATCGTTTTCTCGTTTGGGGGGAAGACTCATTTCTTCAGAAGGGTAGCTGTTGAAATATTGATGAGGGGCGACGAGCGGGACATGGGGCCTGACTAGGCCGACTGCAAGAAAGAACGGTTCCTCTTTGTGGGCTTCCAGTAATTCTACCGCTTTACGGGAGGCGATGACATCGGCTTGCGCAGCGCCTTCCGGGTCTGTGCCTTTGACGACATAAAACGCGCCGCCGAACCCTAGACCGTAATGGGTTTCTTTTTCAAAACGGAGTTTTTCGTTGGTGAGATGAATGTGTTCACCTTTGCTCATCCACTCGGGAGCATGTGCATTAAATCGCTCACTCCAAGAGCCTGCATGATCGGGACCATCAACTCCCTTAGTAATATCACCGGGAACACGCATGTGATAAATTTTGCTGACACGGGCCGAGTACCAGCCGTTCTCTTTGAATAACTGAGACATGGAGGGACGGTCGCCCATGCGTTTTGTGAAGTTCTCGGAACTTCCGTTGCCAGTCACTCCGACAGCTTGTGGGTACATTCCCGACATCAAAGCGGCACGCGATGGTCCGCAGACAGGGAATTGACAATAAGCGCGGGTGAATTTCATGCCCTGCTTGGCGATGGAATCGATGTGCGGAGTTTGGCACTGCTTGTTGCCGTAACAGGAAAGTGCCTCTGCAGAAAGGTCATCCGAGATGATAAACAGAATATTGGGGCGTTCTGCCGCCGAGCTTACAAGACCAGTCATGAATAAGAGAACGAGGGCCGAGAAGAAACGCATGATTTGAGTCCTCTGGTGAGAGCTGTCTTTAGTGAGATCTGGTTGAGAAGAACTCACAATATCACACGGACGATGCCAAAGACAGATTCTCTGTTAGACAGGATTCACGTAAAGCAGTGCGTCAAGAGCATCAAGAGTTCGCGATTCCGCAGGAACTGCGAGAAAATAGAGGCTGTTGGTCTCGGGATTGGTCCAAGTGACAATTGCGAGAGTCAGGCCGCTGGGCGTTGAGAGATAACGAATGTCAGCAGAGAACGGGCTTGTGGCTGAGGGGTGTTCTTCCGCGGGAAACTTTGCGGTTGGCAAGCTGACAAGTAAGCCGTTGTGAACAATTCCTCGCGAAGATTGAAATGAAAACTTGCGAAACTCAGCAAATTGACCGGCTGTTGAATTCAACTCAGTGAGAGACCAGTCTGTTTGATAGTGAATTCGAGAATTCTCCCAGTCGCCATTTGGCAAAGTTGCCGAGGATGAAATCGCAACATCGGTAGGAAGTAATTCTTCTGTGGAAAGATCCCACATGCGGGGGATGTTCTGTTGGACTTCGGCGACCGTCAGGACGGGAGTCAATGTCGAAAGGAACACACCAAGCGAGGCAACAAACAATAAGCAGGCCGCAGAGAAAATACCAATCACACGCCGGCGTGATGGTCGTTCTTGCGTTGTGGCTGGTTGTGTGTTGAGGAGTTCGGAACTGTCTTCAACATTGGGTTCTGCAGATTCTTCGAGCAATGCCAAGAGCCTGTCTTGACCGCCGGTTGGGACTTGCAATTCACAAAGAGAGTCACGCAACTGAACATCAAACAGTTCGCGAGATCGCATCTCGTCGGCCCATTCAGGATGTCGAGATAACTCGTCTTCAAGTTGCCGTTCCTGATCTGCAGACACAATTTCTTCACCCTCATCAATTTGATGAGCAAGTCGATCCATCAGGTTTTGAAGATCGGAAATATTCATGAATCACAAGGTGAATAAATTTAGTGTGGTGTTTCAATAAAACCGCGGGTGATCAGTTTTTGTTTCAGGTGCTCACGGCCGCGTGCCAGTCGACTCATCACGGTTCCGAGAGGAATTTCCATCTGCTCTGCGATTTCGGTATAGGAAAAATCTCCCATATAAAACAACAGGATCGGTGTTCGAAAGTCCTCAGGTAAATCATCCAAAGCCGCTTGTAGAGCCTCGGAATCAAATGTGTCAAGACCGTCTCCGTCGGAACTCACAACATCGAGTTCCGGGACCAAGTCGAGAGATGTTTGTTTTGGTTGATTGGTTCTGAAAAACAGATGTCTTAAAATTGTACACAACCAAGATTTGACAGCACCGGGATCCTGCAATTGGTGCAGTTTACGTTGTGCGGTCAAAAACGTTTGCTGTGTTAAATCTTCCGCATCTTCTTTCGAGCCGGAGAGACGCCAAGCAAATCGATAGAGCATTTCATAATGCTCGACGACTAATTGGCGAATTTCTGGTTGAGAGGATGCTTCAGACATCTGTACTCATTAAGTGAGGAGTCGGGGGAGGATTGGATTATTCCCGAAAAATAGGAAAGTTTCCAAAATTACGATTCTCGAATCTAAACATTGTTGCAGTGCCGCAGTCGTCATGCAACAAGTCGTTTGGTCGATTTCGTAGTCAATAGGGCGTAAATCTGTGATCTGTTGTGCTTCTCTGCTATGATCTTCACATTGATTCTTCGGAGAGGATCAAGTTAGTACTCTTGCTGGAGCAACACGGATGAAAAACATCGTATTTCTGATTCTACTCTTCTCGGCAACAATCTGTTTGACGGGATGTTCCGATTCGGCATCAACAACAGATGTTCCCGCTCCCCCTGCCCCGACTGAGGATGATTTGGGAGATGCGTCAGGCTCACCCGAAGACATGTTCCTCGAGGATCCAGAGAGCGAAGGCAGCTCAACCACCGAATGAATCGATTTTGTCAGCGGCGGTTTTCTCAGCGATTATCGGCAATGACGGTTTCTGAAGAAGTTGTGGTTGGCTGGTTCGGTGCTTTTAATGAGCCCAGAAATTTGAGGACAGCGAGCTGATCGTTTCGATCCAGTTCCAGGTATTGTTCTCGAACTCGTCTGGCCGCTCCGTGGTGAGCTGTAATTGCCGCTTCGAGAGTCGGTGCCGATCCGTCGTGCAGATACGGTGCGGAATCTGCCACCCCCCAGAGGGGTGGTGTTTTCCATTCGTTTGGTTGTGGTTCGCCACTTGGTATCTCGAAGTCTTCCGGGAACTCTTCGTAAGAGTCGCCTCCAGACTCAGAACTTTCGAGAGAATACAACAGGAAGTCGCTGTAGACTCCCGCAACGCCGTCAACTTCCGGCGTATGACATGCCGCGCATCCCACCTCACCAAACAGTTGGCGGCCATGCTGGATGTCGCTCTGTTCTGTGAGCGTGTCGCCAGTAACCTCTTGCGGGACCGGAAGTGACGCACAGAAATGGACCAGCGCTTTGAACTGACCGCGGTCAATATCCAGTCCTGCGTCTTGATCGGGTTTGTGTGTATGGGGGAGATCTTGTTGGCGTTTGGGATTTGTCAATCCGATTTCAACCGCACAAGCGGCTGCAACAAATTCTTCGAGCGTCGCAAACTGAGCCTTCCAGCCAAATTTTCCAACACGGCCATCCGGTAGAATGTGAGGGCGACCGGAAGGAATGGAACTGAAGTTCCCCTGTAACTCTTGACCGACATTGCTCAACAGTTTCCAGCGCCGGGCATTTCTGATGGTGCTGCCCGAAATGCGATCAATCTCACCCATTCCAAACAAGGCGGGTGTATTGATCGAAGCCATAATCAACGGGTTGAAGTCGGGTTCCAGGTAGGAACAATGTCCATCGCTACTGACGAGACCTTTGATGATGGGGAATTCGTTCCGCAATTTTTCGGTCGTTTCCAATTGCGTTGGCATCAATGCATCCGCGTGAACGACCCCTTGAATAATTTTGGTTTCAGAATCAGACGGATTGGAGAATGCTGTGAACGCGGTGACGTTATGCTCGTTCGGGCCGGCTCCACCGACACCACCTTGAAAATGGCACGCCACACACGACTTGGCGTTAAAGACCGGGCCAAGACCGTCTCCGTTGGGGGAAAGAGGATCGTTGGCGGTCCATTCATGAACAAAGAGTTCTTGTCCGAGTTGAATGGAATCATCCGTGGGGCCGTTCCAGGAACTCCACAGTTGAGAAGAACCCCAACCGAGAAAAAGAATCATTCCCACTGAGAGAGACCACTGAGTGATTGACCAATCACGCATTTCGCCGAGAGTTTTGAGTGGCATGGATGCCTCGCTGATTGAAAATGATATTTGATGGGCAACTCAACAGACTACTGAGATCAAATAGTCAGGTCATCGAATGATCACAAAGCCGGTGGTCGAAAGACCGTTGAAAGTGAGGCTTCGAGTTCGATAATTCTATGATAACGCAAGTCTTTGAATTCTGGATCACTATTTTCAGGAGAAAACTCTCGCTGTTCACGAATTTCGTGTAAATCCCGGTATGATTTGCCTTTCGGTAATTTCAACCTTTGCTCGAATACGACATAATCGGGAGTCTCACTCGGCATCAGTTCAGGGAATCAGAAACGGAGAGTCCATGCGTCATCGCTTCTCATCACTCACGGTTGTTTTGGTGGTTGTCTTTCTTCTCACGATAACTCATTCATTGGTGGAGGCGAAAGAGTGGCCCGGAAAAACCAGCCAATGGAATGGATACACTCGTCACGATCTTTCTTTGCATGGTCGAGCGGCGATTGTCGTTGAACCAGAAATGATTGTGGAGGGACGCCCTTGGATTTGGCGAGCCCGATTTTTCGGTCATCGTCCTGAACTCGATCTTGCCTTGTTGAAGGCTGGGTACCACCTGGTGTATTGCGATGTAGCCAATCTGTTTGGATCGCCCGCAGCCACGACACATTGGGATAAGTGTTACAAAACACTCACGACAGAATATCAACTGGCGTCAAAGCCGGTGTTGGAAGGGATGAGTCGGGGAGGCTTGATTGTCTTTAACTGGACGGCCAAGAACGCCGACAAGGTGAGTTGTATCTATGTCGATGCACCGGTTTGCGATATTAAAAGTTGGCCCGGTGGTCGTGGACATGGAAAAGGCTCCCCGCCAACATGGAAGAACATGTTGCAGGCGTACCAGTTTGAAAATGATCAGCAGGCGGTTGATTGGGACGGGAATCCGCTTGATCAAGCGGACGCATTGGCGAACACCAAGCTGCCGTTGTTTGTCGTAACGGGTGATGCTGATGACATTGTGCCAATGGAAGAGAATGTCATTCCCATCGTCAATGCGTGGAAGAAAGCGGAGGGGCCGCTGGAAGTTGTGATCAAACCGGGCATCGGTCATAAGCATGGGCTTGATGACCCGCAACCTTTGATCAAATTCGTATTGAAGCATTCGCGTTAAAAACTGTTGGTTAGCTATTTATGTCAACTCGTCAACAACCAGACCGCGACTTTGCCGTCGATGTTGTCAAGCAACTTCGCGATGCCGATTTTCAGGCATTGTGGGCGGGTGGTTGTGTGCGCGACTTGGTGCTCGGTCATGATCCGTCAGACTATGATGTGGCGACGACGGCGACTCCTGAAGAAGTTCGGTCCGTCTTCGGAAAGAAACGAACCGTTCCCGTGGGTGCCAGTTTCGGTGTGATGCTGGTGCTTGGGCCAGATGGAGTGGAACCGATTGAAGTCGCCACGTTTCGGCGTGAAGGTGAGTATCTTGACGGTCGTCGTCCCGAATCGGTCGAGTATTGCACTCTCGAAGAAGATGCACACCGTCGAGACTTTACCATTAACGGTATGTTCTTCGATCCCTTAACGGAAACTATTCACGATTATGTGGGTGGTGAAGAAGATCTGAAACGACGTGTCCTGCGATGTATTGGAGATCCCGAAGATCGATTGGCGGAAGACAAATTACGCATGTTACGTGCGGTTCGATTTGCGACCCGCTTCGGCTTTGATGTGGAGTCGTCAACGGCTGAAGCCATTAAGCAGCATGTGGCAGAAATTACCGTTGTCAGTGTTGAACGCATCGCGCAAGAGCTTCTCAAGATGCTGGCACACGACAATCGTCGTCAGGCGGTTCAATTATCAGAGACTTTGGGGCTATGGCCGGTCATCCTCCCTGAACTCCCCTTGCCTGCGATGGATTCGAACGAACGCCGAGATCTGATGTCTCTGCTGCAACAGTTGGTAGTGCCAACTCCTGAATTAGTCCTCGTCATTCTGGGGCGACATCTTTCAAAATCAGGAATTGGCGAGTTCGCTCGGCGTTTGAAACTTTCTAACGAACAACGACAGCGTATGGCTTGGCTGCGAGAGCACCTTTCGGATTTGCAAGAGCCACAGAAACTTTCGTTGCATCGGTTGAAGCGTTTGTTGTCGTCAGAATACCGCCATGACTTACTGGAATTGACTCGAGCAAACGAATTGATTCTCGAAGGTTCGATGCGGGCTTATGAATTCTGCGACCATTATTTGAAAAGCACACCGCTTGAAGTTCTCTCGCCAGAACCATTACTCACGGGAGATGATTTTATCCAGGCGGGAATGAAGCCAGGTAAAGAGTTCAAGACATTGCTGGAGGCAGTCATTGTTGCTCAATTGGATGAGAAAATTCACTCGACGGATGATGCCTGGCAGCTTGTCAAAGAGTTACAGGGTGGGCCTTAAGCGGATTGGATTTGTGGCGAGGCTCAGTTATGATTGGCGTCTCGACCAATCTTGAATTCGACTGACTCTCATTTAGAAATCCACACCATGAGTGACAAAGTCCGTATTGCCATTATCGGAGCGGGTGCCGTCTCCGATTTTCATCATGTCCCCGGCATTAATGTTGACCCTCGTGCGGAGTTGGTCGCGGTTTGCGATCCCAATGAAGCGTTGTTGGCTCAACGAGAGACAGACTGGGGCTCGATTAAGACAACAACCGATGTGCAAGTCATCGCCGACGATAAAGACATCGACGCCGTGATCATCGCCACACCGAACTTCACTCACAAAGAACTCACGCTCGCTTGCCTTGAGGGTGGTAAGCACGTGATGTGTGAAAAACCACTCGGGCTCGATTTCTCTGACGCAGCCGAGATGTATCGCGCGGCACGTGATCGTGATTTGCGACACATGACGGCGTTCACTTATCGTTTTGCTCCCTCCATGCGATTCTTGCGTGACCTTGTTCATAGCGGCAAATTGGGCGAACCACGTCATTTTCGCTCACAACGGTTTCTTGACTTGCCCGAAACAAGTTGGGGCTGGAGACAATATAAAGATAAAGCGGGTGCTGGCGACTTGTTCGACATGACCATTCATCGCATCGACTTTGCTCAGGATTTGATGGGACCAATTGAATCGGTCTGTGGTGCGGTGGCTCAATTCACGCCACGGGAAGTGACCGACGATGGCAAGTCGTGTCCTCCATCAGAAGTTGATGACTGGTCGTCTCTCATCGGTCGATTCAAAAGTGGAGCGGTTGGTGTTTGGGAGGGGTCGACAGTGATGAAAGGTCATCACAACAATGGAGTCGGCTTTGAATGGGCCGAAGTCAATGGTTCAGAAGGGTCGGCCGTTTATCAGTTGACCGATCCCAACGTGATTCTGGTTGGTAAATATAGTGGCAGTATGGAGAAAGTTCCCATCCCGGAAGAGCATCTTGTGATTCCCGGCTCACCGCGCGATCCGCATGCGGGGGAACCGAGTACTGTCTTTCGATATGACCTTGTTTGGGAGTTTGTGTCGGCCATCGTCGAGGGGCGTGATGCGATTCCCGGCTTCGATCACGGTGCGTCTGCACAGTTCATTGCGGATGCGGTGTTGGAATCTAACGAGAAGCGAACCTGGGTCGATATTGATTACGATTTGGGATGATTCAAAATGACCAAATCCAATTACCATCAAATTGTCCAATCACTGCGACAGTCCTTTCCTCAACCGGTCTCCGATCGGGTTCATGATGCCTACTTCGCGTATTCTTTTATGAGGGCTCTCGATCAGGTCGACGATCTGAAGTCTCAGGCACCGATGCTCGGTACGCCGGGAGAATTAGATTATCACGCCGCAAAACAGCAGCGCATGCAGGAGGACTCATCGACTGTCGAGCAGGTCTCCACCGAACTTGTCAATCATTTGAACGGCATGTTCATCTGGGGGCATCCTAAGTCACAAATCAACGTGATTCCACCTCCGTCCATTCCTTCAATCATTGGAGGATTGCTGCCAACGATTTATAACGCCAACATGGCGAGTGAGGAATCGGCTCAACGAATTGTGCTCAGCGAAATCGAAGCCATCGCCATGACGGCCGATCTTATCGGTTTCGATCCTGAGAAAGTCGGCGGCCTGTTCACCTTTGGTGGGACCGGCACCCTGCTTTACGGGTTAAAATTGGGGCTGGAAAAAGCGTGTCCGGGAACAGGTAAAACCGGATTGACCGAGCCCGCTTATATCCTCTGTTCGGAACGCGCTCATTATGCCGTCCGCACGGTTGCGCAATGGATGGGGATTGGTAGCGATCAGGTCATCGAGATACCCGCGAATCCTGAAAATGAAATTCGAACCTGTTTGCTGGAATCTCATCTGCGTGATCTCCTCAAGCAGAACAAGAAGGTTGCCGGAATCGTGGCCACGATGGGGACGACCGATCATTTCGGCCTCGATGATCTGGAAGAAGTGATCGAAATTCGGGATCGCCTGGTGGACGAATTCGGACTCGAATACACACCCCATATTCACGCCGATGCCGTCATTGGTTGGGCCTGGTCTGTCTTTCACGATTATTCGTTCGAGCGGAACCCGCTTAACTTTCCGAGTCGAACCGTGCGTGCCTTGGCGGGAACTATCCGACGTATCAAGCACATCTCCAAAGCCGATTCCACGGGCATTGATTTTCATAAAACCGGCTACACACCTTATATATCGAGTCTGTTCCTGGTGAAAAATGTGGACGACATGGCACTCGTATCGCGTGGACAGGAAGAAACACCCTACCTGTTTCAATCGGGTGATTATCATCCCGGTCGCTACTCGTTAGAAACATCGCGCAGTGCGGCAGGACCGATGTCGGCATTCGCCAGCTTGAAGTTACTCGGCAAGAATGGCCTGCGTTCTTTGTTGGGACATGTCGTTACGTTGGCCGAACATTTACGCGATCATCTCAAAGGTCACTCGGCCACGACCGTTCTGAATGGTGATAACTTTGGCCCCGTCACTTTGTTTCGAGTATATCCAGAAGGTGTGGATACGTTTGAGGTCCACGAGAGAGAATTGAAGGATCCGAAGTTCACAGAAAAATTGCGCGAGTACAACGAATACAACCGACGTATCTTCGAACAAATGCAGTCCGAAGCACTGACCGGTCAGGGAGTGGTGATTTCGATGACCGATTGCTACCGCGAATCGGATACTGGTGAGCCGATCAACGCTTTGAAATCGTATTTGCTGAGTCCGTTCGCCGATGAACAACATGTTGACGAGGTATTGAAATCAATCTGGCGAGCCCGTGAGGTTGTGGGGTAGACTCACGGAAAAGAAATTGCAAAGCCTGTGAGAGTTACCTATGCTAATATGCAGTTCATTATTCTTGATGTAAGTTTTTTTGGAGGCAACTCAATGCTGGATCCACAGAAAATTCTTGAGGAAGCTGCCTCACTCTCAATTGAGGCTCGCGCTCAAGTGGTGGATGGTTTGCTGAAAACGCTCCATCGACCTGATGATGTCGTCGATGGCCAGTGGGCTCAGGAAGCAACACGCCGACTTCGAGAACTACGACAGGGAAATATCACTGGAGTGCCAGCAACTGAAGTTTTGGAAAAAGCACGAAAGCGGCTGGGTCAGTGACGCTCATCTTTCATCCTGAAGCTGATGATGAGTTTCAATCCGCTATTGAATATTACGAGCAGCAGCAAGAAGGACTCGGATTCGAGTTTTTCTTTGAAATACAAAACGCCTTGGCACGAATCGAGGGGCATTCCTCTTCTTGGCCGATCTTCGAGGGACCAATTCGGCGCTGCATGGTGAACCGATTTCCCTATGCCGTTCTGTATGCAAATGAGGGATCAGGACAAACGGTCGTCGTTGCAGTAATGCATTTGCATCGTGAATCCTCGTACTGGAAGAAACGCTTAAGTGATGAGGGGGGATAGTGATTGATGAACTGAAAAGTCAGGATCGCTCACACAATCGGATCAATGATTCCGTTCATTCAATGATGCTCTGTCTCGGTTGCCAACGATCAATTCGACCCATTGATGGAACTCCTTGCTCATCGAGTTTGGATTGGCGATCTATTTGGCCTCAAAATACATTGAAATCTTAGTTGATCGGAAGTTGGGGAGAGAGTTTGCTGATGCTTGAATGGTGAGTTGTTGAATGGCAGTTATTCTCAAGGCGATATTATGAACGAAGCAGAACAAGCAGCCGCTCACAAATGGATGGCGGTCGAATATTTCAACAAGACCTGGGCCTATCTCGACCAACAGGATCGGTCAGCAGAAGATGACGAGCAGATGCTGCTCCATGCATTGGCATCATTGTATCATTGGACACAACGACCTGACTGTAACGCTGAAAAATGTTCCATTGGTTATTGGCAGGTCTCACGTGTATACAGCGTGCTGGGTAACGGACATGAAGCGGTCGCTTGGGCGCAGAAGTGCTTAAGTTCTGCGGGAGAGCCTGCCTTCAATCTGGCGTGTGCCCACGAAGCATTAGGGCGAGGATATCGAGTTGCCGGCGATCAAGCGAACTTTGCATCACATTTGCAACAGGCAACCGAGTTTGCGAGTCAGATCGAAGACGCCGACGATCGCAAAGTTGTGGAAAGCGATTTGAGCAATTTACGTGGTTGAATTTTCTGCGAGTGCAGATGTGTAAACTCGATATCGATTACTTTGGACCACGGATAACGCCGATGAGATAGTGTTGATTCGATTGATAGTTCTCAGACGCAAACACGAGAGAGGTGTGCAATTTACTCTAGAGGACTCGATGAGCATTTTACGAGCCGATATGTCGCCAACCTCACCTTCCTGCCGTTAAACAGAGTCTCGGGACTCTGCCCCTTGAATCACTGATTGGTTCTGGTACGATCCACTCCGTGACTGGAACATCGAGTTCCTCTACCATTAGGGAAAGGCGCATCAATAATTTGCTTGGTTCTTTCACCGTGCAACTCTTCAATCTGGAAGGAGCTTTAAGATGAAGAGGACTCGATCTGTGTTCTGGTTGCTGCCTGTGTTGATTGTTGTTTCGATCGGCTGTTTTTTTGTAGCCACATGGATCATGAACAACGAGGCCGATTCGGAATTGGATAACAGCGATGGAACGATAGGGTCTCCCATCTCGGCTTTTGTCTTGCACAACGAACGGTTGCTGTTCGATGATCACAACGCCTCCTTTGGTGTTGCGTTAGCCGATGCGGATCGCGACGGAGATACGGACATCTGGCTCACTCAGCACGGTCGCGGTTCGGTGATTCTACGTAACCGCATCGCCGAAGAATTGGGTACCTTTGAGAGGCTGGAAACCCGTGAAGGTTTTGATCAGCACGGCGCAACGTGGGTGGATCTCGATCGTGACGGAATTCGCGAAGTCCTCGTGATGCACGGCGGCGGTAAAGGAGGAAAGGTCTATAAGCCCATGAATGTTTTGGGAAATCGACTCCTGGTCAATGAGGGAGCCGATCCCAAAGAACTCCAGTTTGTGTTTGGTGACGATGCGAATAGTGAATCCGACTCTCGAGGCCTATATTATTCACTCGGTCGGGCGCGGACGGCAACGTTCCTGGATGTCAATCAGGACGGTCTTTTGGACGTCTTTCTCGGTAATGAGCCACGCCCAGATCACGGTTTCCCTTCGATCTGGTTTATTCAGCAAAAAGATCATACTTTTGTGCGTGACCGCGAGACGCTGGAGTCGAAGGCAATGGCCTCTCACTCGCAATTCCCGCCGACTTTAACGGCGATGGGCAGATGGATCTCTTTCTAAAGGGCGCCAGAACCGATAATGCCTTTGTCCTCGGTGACCATCATCAGTTTAAGGACGCGACTTCATCGATTCCCCATTCCGTGCGCAAGAAAAGAGCGGAGGATGTTGCCGTCGCCGACTTCAATGGGGATACCCGACCTGATGTCTGGTTGGTGACAAAAATGAATCGTATGGGAAAAGGGGGGCGTGATGTGCTGATGTTGAATACGGGAACTGATTTCATCGACGTTTCCAGGGAATCAAATGTCAGCCGTCACGGGTTTAGCAGTAGAAATGCCACTGCGGGTGATTTTGATAATGATGGCGACATCGATGTCTATGAAGTCAATTCCGATTTCGGGTCCGAGCACATAGTCGGCAATCTCCCCAATGTGTTGTGGGAAAATGTCGGAAATTCCATGACGAAAATCGCTGATCAAGACTTGTCTGTACCGAAGTTTATTCCTCGCATTGGTCCCGGATGTGCACCGAGCCAAGATAATGGCTTGGGTTTCAGCGTCGCCATGGGGGAGTTCAACGGCGATGGAGTACTGGATCTGCTCGTTGCCAATGGAGCGAGGGATGGCAAGAGAAACCCAGAAGTGGTATTTACTCGCGGTACCTATGACTTGTTCCTTGGCATCGACCATAGCCCGAATGCCTGGCTAATGGTGGATCTCGAAGGTACCACGTCGAACAACGAGGGGATTGGCGCAATAGTGCATGCAACTGTGAATAATAAAACCTATCTTCGTACGGCAGATCACGGTGTTCATGAAAAAACACAAGACGATCCTCGGTTGCACTTCGGCTTTGGTCCGTTGGATCCCGGCGACAGAATTTCTTTGGAGATTAGATGGCCCAGCGGTCTCCGACAAGTGATTGACGGAGTCGCGCCCGATCAGGTTCTCAAAGTCGTTGAAACCAGTCACAAAAACAGCAAGTAACTTGTTGGTGTCACGCTCGTGCCGTGTGAAATGGATTTATTGAGATTCGCTTGATAGCCCTCGGATGCAATCACGAGGGATGTGTACAATAAAATTGCAACCCAATTTGGCTGTGATAAGATGGCTTTCGCAAGGAGAATTTGAGGTGAATTTTCGAAGGACACTGTGTTTCAGCTTCGCAGATATGTCCTCAGATCGTTCCCGAAAAAAAGCCAGGAAAGACAATTTGTCTCGCCCGGCTTTTCGCGTTTTGTGTGTGGAAAACGCGTTACAGAATCGCTTTGACCCGTTCCAGAAACTCCGTGTTGGTCGGATACTTCTGAAGAATCTTGGTCAATTGTTCCATCGCTTCCACCGGGCTCATCGAGACCAACGAACGGCGAAGCATTGTGGCTCCATCCAGAGTTTCCGGCGAGAGGATTAATTCCTCACGGCGGGTTCCTGAAAGGCTGATATCGATGGCGGGCCAAATTCGTCGATCGGCAAGATCGCGATTCAGCACCAGTTCCATGTTACCGGTTCCTTTGAACTCCTGGAAAATGGCATCGTCGGCACGGCTTCCCGTGTCAATCAATGCCGTCCCCACGACGGTCAACGAGCCACCCTCTTCAAAGCGGCGGGCTGTGCCGAACAGTTTTTTCGGAATATCGAGAGCACGAATATCGAGGCCACCAGTTTGCGTTCGCCCAGAGTTACCAACCCATTTGTTGAAGGCACGGGCAGTTCGTGTGATCGAGTCGAGCAGGATGAGAACATCTTTACCCGATTCGGCAATTCGCTTGCCGCGTTCGAAGATGAGCTGACTGATGCGGACGTGACTTTCGACATCGCGGTCCATCGAAGAAGCAATCACTTCTCCTTTGACGTTGCGACGCATCTCGGTGACTTCTTCTGGTCGTTCGTCGATCAGCAACACGATCAGATGAATTTCCGGGTGATTGATGCTGATGGCGTGAGCCATGTCTTGCAGCAACATGGTTTTACCGGTTCGAGGTGGGGCGACCACGAGTGCCCGCTGACCTTTTCCGATCGGTGTGAGCAGATCGACCACGCGAGTTGTGATCGGTGTTGGTCCCGTTTCGAGTTTCACCTGTTCGTTGGGACTGATTGCCGTTAGCTCTTCGAATGATTTGATCTGTTCGTACTCTTCAGGAGTCCGCTCGTCAATTTTTTCGACGGTTTTCAAACGGGGGCCTTGTCCGCGACTGCCGGGACCGACTTCACCGTTGATTTTGACACCTTCGCGAAGATTGTATTTTTCGATCAACGAACTGGAGACAAACGGATCGCTCTCTTGTGCACTATAGTTGGCGTCGGCTGCTCTCAGGAAGCCGTAACCTTTGGGGTGCATTTCCAACACACCTTCGTAGGGGCCGATGATCTCTGCGCTGCTGGGCTCGACATTGGATCGACGTTGACGCCCTTTGCCGCGGTTGTTCCCGCCGCGATTGTTGCCACCTCTGTTATTTCCACGGTTGTTCTGGTTGCCACCGCGATTTTGTTGGTTTCCACCTCCGCCACCGGAGTTATTTCCACCACCTCGGCGACGCCGACCACGATTGCGACGACCGCGGTTATTATCCTGGCGATCATTGGAGTCATCGTTGGAACTATTGGATTTGTTCTCTTGCGAGTTTGCTGGTTCGGAATTTGACGATTCCGAATCAGAGGAATTCGAGCTGGAGGTCGCTTCCTGATGATCGTTTGAGGGTTTGCTATCAGAGCTATCTGCAGCAACCGGCTCTGGCTTGCGAGTGGTTTTTTTGGCCGCCCGTTTTTTGCGTTTTGGTTTTGCGGCAGTACCGCCATCATCTTCAGAGAAGATAATATCAACGTCTTTCTTGGCGGTTTCTTTTTTGGCCACTTTTTTCTTGGTGGCTCGTTTCCGCTTGGGTTTTGTTGTTTCTGAGGTCTCGTCTGCTTTTGAATCAGCCATGAATGGTTCCAGCGATGGAGGTTTTTAGAGAGGACGCCTGTGGGGTGTTGATGTTGCAAATCATCACCCCATCTGTCGAGAGAGCAGTGAGCGGATTACCAAATTGGGCCGTCTGTTTCATCACTGAGGCGTCTAACCTGTTTGTTAATAGAAATGTCGAAGGGTTGCAGAACGTATGCAATCCACTTCCGGTTTCGGGAGTCAGATTTCACCAAACCCAAGAGTTTGGCCCGACATTTCCGATGTCGGTGATGTCAGCGTACCTTGATAGGTAACGCACAGTTGGAAGACTTTGCAGACTCAACAATTCTGAATTGAAGAGTGTTCGACTTCCGGTTTTGCAATTGACCGCTTGATTAATTGCACACAAGTCCTGCTGCTTGCGAGATATCCATTCACTCGTGTGAATCAATTCTCCACTGCGGAAGAGGACAGGAAAGTAGTTCCCGCCATTTTCTCCACCAGTGTGGAAACAAAGATCCGGCTTATTACTGATAAGCCAGAAAACAAGCAACTTGACCAAACGACTAACTGTCGGCTTTGGATTCTCGCTGGTCATGAACACCAGGAGAACACCCGTAATGGGTGAAGTGGCTCAGGTAAAGAGTACCTAAGTTGGTAATATCATAACTCTTCGGCATTCATTGTCAATTCCATTCAGCTCTTTTCTAAGAGAAAGCCAGTCGTTGCAGATAGACTTCTTCTCCTTCGAATTTCTCGGGAATCATGGAAAACAGGCTTCCCTAGTTGTCATAAACTAACAATATTCAGCACAATAGGACGAATCTTAACGCGCGAAGGATATCGAAGAGAGTCTCTGAAACCTGGAGACTTTCTCGCCTAAATACTCCATTTTGGATTGATTCATGATCAAATCGAGCCCATTTCAACACAAATTCCGCTCTGTGACGATCTTGATGCTGGCTGCTTTGATTTGCTTCAGCTCAGGGCATGAGACGGACGGGCAGTCGGTCACATCGGGTTTTGAGCAGACCGGTTGGTTACTCAAAGGTGCGACGGTGGTTTCTAAGCCGGGGGCTGAGCCAGTTGTTGCGGATGTTTTGATCGTGGGAGATTTGATTCAGAAAATCGGTTCAGAGATCACGCCTCCACCCGGCGTGAAGTCACTCGACTTAACAGGGTTTTACCTCTATGCCGGTTTGATAGATGCCCGTTGTCGATCATTGCTACCGAAAGAAATCAAGTTTCCGAAACCTGAGGAGCGGAAAGCTGAGTTTCAGCGTTATGCCTTGGCGGCGACTCGTGAAGATCATCGCCATCAACTTTCACCAGAACTCAAAGCCAGTGAGATCTTGGTTCGTGATGAGAAGCAGATCCAGAAATTGACAGCACAAGGATTCACCACTGCCCACGTTGTTCCTCAAGGGCGAGTGAGTAGTGGTCAGTCAACGATCATCGCCTTACGCGAAGCTCCGTTACGCGAAGTACAATTGAGAGAGTCTGCGGGACTCACCCTTCGGCTTTTTGCACCCGGTGGCAGTATTTATCCTGCGACATTGATGGGGACGACTGCCCATTTGAGGCAGGCGGTAAGCGATGCTCGACGGTATGCCCTGCATCAAAAGTTGTATGCTGCAGAGGAACCGGTGTCTCGACCGGCCGAAGATGCGACTTGGGAATTACTAAATCAGGTTGATCGTTCCGAGATTCCTGCGTTGTGGCAGGCGGACTCTCGCGATGATATTCTCCGAGCAATCCAGTTCCATCAAAAACATGAACTTCTCGGCAAACCCATTCTGATGGGTGTGAGTGAGGCGTGGAAGACCGTTGAGGAACTCAAAGAGGCTGAAGCCACATTGATTGTTTCTCTCGATTATGGCGATGAGCCCAAAATTGTAATTGACGAAAACGCTGAAGACTTTCACGGAGAACCTAAGGACCCGCTCACTGTTCAACAGGAAAAACTCGATCATTGGAAGAAACGTGTGGAGTTGCTGTCTCAATTGAATAAGGCCGGAATTTCTTGGGCCGTTGGTTCGACGGAACTCGATAGTCATGACAAATTACTTCCCGCAATGCGAACTGCCGTCAAACATGGCCTGTCGCCTGATGAAGCTCTTGCCGCACTGACGACCTCGCCGGCTGAAATTCTCGATTTGCCGCGTCTGGGAGAAATTGAACCGGGGTTTCTGGCTCATCTGGTTGTTGCGAACGGTCCGCTGTTTGAAGAGCAAACCAAGATGGCTCGTGTCTTTGTCGATGGTCGGCAACAGGAAATCGACAAAGAATTGAAGCCTTGGAAAAGCGAAGGCGCAGATGAAACATCACCCTCACAGAAAATCGCCGGGACTTGGAACTTTCTTCTGCAAAATGATTCTGCGGAAACAGCGGCTTCGATTGAGTTTACCCAAGATGGAAGCAAACTCAGCGGTTTGTTCCGAAGTGAGCAAGGAGACGGTCGTCTCGATTCGGGGAAAATCGACGGCAAGAAGGTGAGTTGGAATGTTGTGATTGGTGCCGGTGCAAGAGAGCTGATTTTGAGATTCTCGGGAACTGTCAACAAGGACGATATGTCGGGAACGCTCACGCCTCCATTCGGCAAGCCGAGCGACTGGACAGCAAAATGTCAACCTGTCGAACCTTCGACGACTGAGAAGAACCCGGTGCAATTAACCTTGGAAATTCCTGGGGACGATCCCGCAGACTCGACTGAGTTACCGACGGAGACCCATGCTGATCGACTCCGAATGCAACGCGACTTGAAAGGCAATTTGCTGATCACTCATGCCACAATTATGACTGGGACTGGTGAAGTTCTGGCAGACTCATCAATTCTGATTCGTGACGGGAAAATTGCCGGGATTGGAAAAGATTTGAGTGCGGATGAGGGCATGGCCGTGATCGATGCCAGTGGTAAATATATCATGCCGGGGATCATTGATACACACAGTCACATCATGATTTCAGGAGGCGTGAATGAGTCAACACTTTCGATTGTTCCCGAAGTGAGTATTGAAGATGTTGTTCGTACGGATGATCTGGCCGAGTATCGAGCATTGGCGGGCGGAGTGACAACCGCCCGGTTACTCCATGGTTCTGCCAATGTGATCGGTGGCCAAGATGGGGTGGTCAAACTCAAGTTTGGAAAAACCGCAGAAGAGCATTTGCTGCAAGATAATCCTCAGGGTGTGAAGTTTGCCTTGGGGGAGAATGTCAAAGCTAATACATCGCGATTTCCCAATACGCGACTTGGTGTCGAAGCGACTCTCGAACGTGCTTTTCTGGAAGCCATTGATTATCGACGACGTTGGCAAGAATTTGAAAAGCTAAAGAAAAACTCTGAGAACCCTGACTCGCTTCTTCCTCCACGACGTGATTATCGTCTGGAAGCATTGGCGGATATCGTTAATCACGAGAAGTTCATTCACAGTCATTGTTATCGAGCCGATGAAATCTTGATGTTGTTGCGGGTGGCGTCCGACTTGGGGATTCGTGTCTGGTCATTGCAACATGTCTTGGAAGGTTACAAGATTGCGCCTGAGATCAAAGAACACGGTGCCAGTTGCAGTACATTTGCAGACTGGTGGGCTTACAAGGTAGAAGCGTATGACGCGATACCTCATAACGCAGCGTTGCTCAATGAAGCCGGTATTAACTCTGTGATTAAGAGTGATGATGCCGAACTGATTCGGCATATGACAAAAGAAGCCGCCAAGACGATCCGTTATGGCAACATGCCAGAAACGGCTGCATTGCAGGCCATCACTCGTAACTCGGCTCGTGAACTTGGTCTTGATGATCGGATTGGAACTCTCGAAGTCGGTAAGGATGGAGATCTCGCGATCTTCAACGCACATCCCTTTCATGCGTTTGCCCGGTGTGACATGACTGTGATTGAGGGGGACATTTACTTTGATCGCGCACAAGCCTCGACAGCCGTTCTTCCAGAAGATAGCGAGAAAGCAGAGCCGCCGACTCCGATCAAGATACTTTCGGTAGACGAACGCCCTGCTCCTTTGGATCTTCTTTCCAGTGAATCGGGTCAATACGTTTTGTTGAATGCTCATCTGCATCCGGTGAGCGGTCCTGACATCGCAAAGGGCACGCTTATCATTGAAGATGGTCGAATCACCGCTTTGGGAACTGAGGTCGATTATCAAGAGGCCGGTGCGAAAGTGATTGACCTGAATGGATTGCACGTCTATCCAGGATTGATTGATGCCGGCACAACCTTGGGGCTCACGGAAATCGGTCGTGTGAAAGAAACGTCCGACTACTCCGAGTCGGGAGAATTTCAGGCCGATCTTCGTGCCGGTGTGGGAATCAATCCTGATTCCGAACTCATTCCTGTTTCACGGGCGGGGGGAATTACCACGATTCTTGCACAACCCAAATCAGGATTGATAAGTGGGCAAGCATCGTTGATCAAATTACACGGTTGGACGACTCCTCAGATGACCATTGATCTGGAAGCCGCCTTGCGGATCAATTGGCCGCGTGGAGAAAACGAAAAGAAGATCGAATCATTAAACGAATTCTTTGCAGAGGCAAAAGTTTATCGGGATGCTAAAAATACGGCACTCAAAGAAGATCAAGCAATACTGAAAGACCCGCGTTATGAAGCGATGCTTCCTTATCT
Organism: Planctomycetota bacterium; assembly: GCA_030836185.1. Lineage (GTDB taxonomy): Bacteria > Planctomycetota > Planctomycetia > Planctomycetales > Planctomycetaceae > JABURQ01. The sequence continues at coordinate 27,899 of JAURQH010000052.1, read as the reverse complement.
CGCGGGAGAGAAGCCGGTTCTCATTGAAGCTCACGCTCGCAAAGAACTCGTGGAAGCCGTCACGTTTGCCGAAGAGCATCAATTGAAACTGATTTTGGGAGGCGCGGGGGACGCCTGGAAGGTCGCCGAAGAGTTGAAGAAACGGGACATACCCGTGATTCTCGGACCAGTCATGGAACGTCCTTTAGAGAGTTGGGATCCGTATGACGCTCCGTATGCCAATGCCGGACGACTCCATGTGGCCGGAGTTCGGTTCTGTATCCGTTCTGATGATGCCTCCAATTCGCGGAATGCCCCGTTTGAAGCGGCCAGAGCCGTTGCGTTCGGTCTTCCTCCCGAGATTGGATTGAGAGCAGTGACATTGTCTGCCGCAGAAATTCTGGGACTCGATCAAGAACTTGGTTCGCTCGATGTAGGTAAGCGTGCGACGTTGATCATCACGGATGGCTCACCGTTGCAGCACACCGCGCAAATCCACGGCGTGTTTATCGACGGACAACCCTATCGACCAGAATCACGACAGACAAAATTCTACGAACGCTATCGTCAGCGATTGCAGCCAGCCGTCGAGCAATCCGTTTCAGACGTTGGTGTGCAATGATTATTGCAAGACGATGTCTGAGGCTTTGAAGACGTGGCGAGTGGCAGTGAACTTCAGCGGGCTCTTCTTGAAGGTTTCACGGTTTTCGTGATTCTGGAAGAGGAATAGCTTGCCGTCAAAATAGGCTCCATATTGAGTGGAACCACGAACGGCTTTATCAGCGAAATACATTTCAACCGGGTCGCATTCAAGCAACTGGGGAGCATACCGTTCGGGATCTGAATCGAAGATTCGTTTTTCCGCCGCCGATTGCAGGTGATAGGTCATTCCTTTGTGCTCTGCGAGAAATGCTTCGTTCCCTTCCACCCAACGTCGTTCTTTGAGTAAGACCACCGGGCTGAACCCGTCGAGTCCCAGCAGGACTGGTTGTTCTTCTTCGACGGTCGATTCGTTCGGGGTGACCGTCATTTCGAGCTGCTTGGGGATAAACTTGTCTGCCGATGTTGTGACCACGCGGAGGTAGCTGTTTTTGGATTTGAAACCCGATCCTCGGTAGAGCACTTTGCCGCTCGGGTCGATGACCAAATCACTCGGCAATGCACCGATGCCAAATCGCTTGATGATGGCGGGGTTTTTGTCGCTGTCGATTTTCGCGCCAATGACATCTTCGCCCAGCAGGCTTTTGATTTCGGGAGTATGCAACACTTGTTGTTCCATGGAACGGCAAGGTCCGCACCAGATGGCGTGAAAGTGTAAGAGGACCGGCTTTTGTGTTTCACGAGCCGTTTTCATGGCGGCTTCGTAGTCGGTAAGCCAGGTATTGGACGTTGATTCGGCAGAGACTGAGCTGACAATCAGTAAGCTCGCAATGAATGTGAGAACATTCAATTTCAGGGACGGCATAAATTTCTCCTCGCCTCAATCTGTGTTAAATCCATATTCAGTTCGATTCGGTGATCCTCACCGTTTCCGCCGCCGTCCCTGGCGTTTCGTTGTTTCGAAGGAAAAACGAATTCTGCGAATAATGGATAAAAGATCCGAATACCTCATTAGGGTTATCGGTATCGAGAGGCGTTCCGGTCGTGAAACAGATCACAGTCCGGTGATGAGAGAGGATCTCGGTCGTGAGATCATCGGGTTTCATCGGTTGAGCAGAAAATACACATCAGGGCGATGGAAGGGCTCATGAGCGTTTGAGGGCTTCCGTGCCGCTTAGTAAGATGTGGCTGCTGCTAGCCAGGCGAATTTTTTATCCATGCATTTCGCGAGATTTATTCGATGTCGTTCCTTCGGTTACAGTCAAATATCTGTCTCGAAAGTAACTCTGGTGGGAAACTGTTACCAGCTTACAGGCCGCATATTCGGAAAAATTTCCCAATCTTGTTCAGTTTGACATTGAGTCGGGAAAGCCTCGCGTGGAACGTCCTGTTTCCTTGCGATTTGACTGATTTTTAAGAAGTTTTCGAGCAGATCATGTCCATTTTCTGTCAGTACCGACTCGGGATGAAATTGCACTCCAAACAGCGGCCACGATTGATGTTGCAGCGACATGACCGTCCCATCAGAAGTCTTCGATGTGATGATGAGGTCGGTGGCCAGAGTTTTTTCATCGACGATTAATGAGTGATATCGGGTCACTTTCAGAGGATTCGGCAGAGACGCAAATAGTGGCGATTTGTCATGGACAATTTCAGAGGTCAAACCGTGAACCGGTTCAACGGCACGCTTCAAAGAAGCTCCCAAAGCCGTCGCAATGGCCTGATGCCCTAAGCAGACTCCCAATATGGGAATGGTTGGCCCGAACTGACAAATGACGTCTTCGCAGATGCCAGCTTCATCAGGGGTACATGGGCCGGGTGAAAGCACAATCGAGGCGGGATTCAGCTCACGGATTTCATCAATGGTAATCGCATCATTACGGACGATCATCATTTCGCAGCCGAGCTCTTCAAAGAATCGAGCGAGGTTGTAGACAAAGCTGTCATAGTTATCGATGACGAGGATCATGGTGTAATTGTTCTCGACGGAACTGTTGATTGCAAGTGGGGGATTCGTAGATCAATTCTCTGGCGCAAAGTCGCGAAGAACTAGAGAATTGCAAAGAGCTTCATTCTGTGATCAGGTGGCACTGGTTGGCTTGTCCGACAGTGTGAAAAAAACTCACGCAGCGGCGCGGAGAAAATAAGACAGATCGCCCGGCTAGTGAAAGGAGATGCTTCTTCTCACGCAGTTGCCCTTGTTTCTTCGCATTGCTCGGCGGGCATCTTTATTCGCTGGCGGCTCAAACAAAAAGGGTAGCCGCATTTGCTTGTCAATCGGGGTGCCGCAGGCACAAGAAGCCATCACATCCGGCGACTTCTGCTTCTGACGCTACCCCGCAGCCATAAGCATTCTCAACCCGCGTTGTGGCAAAAGCATGTCACTCGACCAGACTACCCTAGTTTGAGAGGTTTTCGACACGTTGCAGAAGGGGTAGGTATTGATGAATCGTGGAGGGTCGATTACAACAGTAAACTCTCACAGTGAAATCACAAAATTCACAGCGATATGATCCTCCAGTCCCCCGAGGTATCTCTGCTGTGAGAACCTGCTTCTCAAGAAAGACCACCTAACACTTATCGAGTGGGACCATCATCGGGGGCAGCTTTTATGCAAATCAGTGTTGTCATCATCACGCATAATCAAGCCGTCTATCTGGAAAAGGTGCTTGCAGGTTACGCGAATCAACGCCAAAATCCTTACGAGGTCATCATTGCGGAAGACGGAACTGATTCTGATACCGAGAGGGTTGTCAGTAAGTTTCGCAGAAATGTTGATTTTCCAGTTCACCATGTGAGACAACAGCACATTGGCACTCCCCGACTTTCACACGCCCGAAATTTGGGGACACGCCGAGCATCCGGTGAATATATTATTTATACAGATGGAGACTGTATCCCCAGTCCCTCTTTCCTACGAGATCATGAGAAACTGGCGGAACGCGGTTGGTATGTGCAGGGGAAGCGAATTTTCGTCAATGATCAAGCGTCTCAACTCATCCGGGGAAATGAATCAACTTGGCAATTACTTCTTCATTGGATGAAAGGTGATATCACGAAAGTTCATCTCATCTTACGCATTCCGGGATTCTGGACAGAACAGGCGGGGATCGCGGGAACTCGTGGTTGCAATTTTGCCGCGTTTCGAGAGGACATTCTCAAAGTTAACGGGCACAATGAAGAGTTCGTCGGCTTCTGGCGGCAAGACTCCGAATTTGCTCTGCGTCTGCAACGAGCGGGAATTCGAAGAAAAAATGCGAGATTTTCTGCGGTATTGTTTCATCTTCCGCATGACAAATTAATTGTTGAAACCGATCTCATGCGAAATAATGAGTTGCTTGAGCAAAGTCGAAGCGGCCCAGTCTCAATCCAGCACGGCTTGGCCATCGAATCATAAACGCTGGGCGACAACATGTCGCTGTTATAGCCACTGCTTACGCGACGCGGCGTTGCTCGTAGAGCTGCGGATTGTCGGTATCAAGATGCCACATCTCGCTGAGTTTTCTCGCAGTGGACTGATTTTTGATCGGATTGAATCCACCACCCGGCGTACATGTAATTTCACCGAAGTAGATCTGACCTTGAACATTGTAGAGATCGATTCTGGCAAAGTCGAAATCGGCGGAAAGCGTTTCGGCAATCTGGACCATCTCTTCGTGATTTTCGAGTTTCACGTATTTGGCGTAGTCTTCGTCGGTGAAGCCACCATGCCGCTCCCACTGCTCTCCGTTTTCTCCCAACACAATCGAGCGTTTCAGTTCCTGAAGCACGACGGAAATTGACCATTCGAATCCATTTCGACCATGGAAGCAAAACAGCTCGTAATTGGCTAAGACACCTCGATTGTCGGTCAGCAATTCTTCAATTACGATTTTGGGTGGGATGAGTCTGTAATGGTACTCGCAAGAATTCTTTCCATATTGCTTATTAATAAGTCGATCAAAGTAGTTGACTGTCGCCAGCACGTCGAGGCTGTTCTTGTCCTCAACAATTTGATGCCACTTGCACCCATGATTTGCTTTAATAATGAATCGATCCGGCAACGTCTCAAAGACTGCCGGGGTTAGGCGATCATAGACTCCCAGCAACGGAACTAAATATTGCGAACCAACTTTTTGGGCAACGTAATCCCTCACTCGATACTTATCGGCCACCATGGCGTAGAATTCATGGTTGCCATAAAGTTTGCGGTACTGGATCTTCTCCTCAAAGGTGCGAGGGGTTTCGAAGTTGCCGACGTAGCCGAGCTTACGTCGAAAACGCTGGTTAATCCAGATCCGACGTGCGGACAGGGCCAGCTTGGCTTGAGTTTCACTGATGAGTTTGGTCATGGACATCGTCAGGCTGGTCGCTCCAAAGCTTCTCCAAGTCACCGTGTGAATGGCGTGTACTCATACAGATTGAGACACTCGACATTGGATTTGTAATACAAAAAATCAAAATCGGCAACACCGCTGAAATCAACGAGAAATGAGACGATGATCTCTCGTCTTCCTCCAAGAGTGGCGTGACGTGATCACTTAGCTTGGCAGTCGTTTGCATGAATCGGAATTCCTAGCGTGCGGACACAGACACATTCACTCACCGCGATCTCATCATTGTGACAGCAGAGTACCCTCGTCAAGAACTTTATCCATTTGCCAGGCGGGAAAGATGGTGGCCTCATCACTCATTCGACGCATTTCATGCTAGCGAGGAAGGCATGCGGGAGCATGCCCTACAAAAAATGATGAGAATCAAAATGCCTGTCCACCCAGGCGAAGCCCAAAGCATCCGGCTTGTTAATCCGCGGCGTTGAGTGATGCCAATACCCCGAAAGGCCCCTTGTGTTTTTGCCACCTCGGTTTGATGAGCAAAAGCGGCTACCCAGATTTGAATCTGTTCTTTTTTTTCGCTGCGTCTCGGCGCCTCTGCGTGAGATGATTTCTCACACGTCAGAAACCTGGGGGCTCACTACGTTCGTCCCCAGCCACCCATCTTACAAATTCTCCGCTTCCTCAGGGCGATCCGCGGTTCAGAGAATTGTTCCACCACCATCGCACTGGCGGACAAGCCGCCAGTGCCACCCAATTGATGCTTCGTTCTCTTTGTGATTCTTCGTGTCTCGGCGGCTTTGCGTCAATAGATTGGATGTCATACTCTTGCGAATACTTCATTGATGCTTACTTCTTCAACGCACGCAGCATGCCTTCGGCTTTGTGGAACGTCTCTTCGTATTCGGCGGCAGGGGACGACTTGGCCGTGATGCCGCCTCCCACGCGACATTGAATCCAGCCATTTTTGATTGCGAATGACCGAATCAAAATATTGCTATCGAACGAGCCGTCGTGTCCGAGATAAAAGAGGCTGCCGCAATACGGGCCGCGTGCCGTCGGCTCGAGTTCGGTGATGATCTCCATCGCACGCACTTTGGGAGCGCCGGTGATCGAGCCGCCGGGGAATGTGGCCGACAGTAGGTTCCAGGCATCGTGTTCGGGTTTCAATAACCCTCGTACCACAGAAACCAAATGTTGAACGGTGGCATAAGTTTCCACGCGACACAGTTCAGACGTATGCACGGTTCCTGGTTGGCAAACACGCGACAGGTCATTGCGCAACAGGTCGGTGATCATGACGTTCTCCGCCATCTCTTTGGCACTCTCCCGCAGTTCGTCTCCTGTGTAGAGTTCAGCTTCGGGGGAAAGTCCTCGTCGTCGGGTGCCTTTGATGGGGCGTGTTTCGACGTTATTCTCGCGTACTTCCATGAACTGTTCAGGAGAAGCCGACGCGATGGCCCAATCATCCCAGAGCATCAAGCCGCCGTATGTCGCCGGGTTGACGGTTCGTAATCGTCCATAAAGATCGCGCACGGGATCAGTCAAAGGGTGCAAGAGGCGTTGAGAAAGGTTGGTCTGAAAGATATCTCCCGCCTTGATGTATTCGATGACTTGCTCGACAGATTTCAGGTAGGCATCACGCGAGAAGTCGCTTTGCAGTTGAGGTAGGTCTTTGTACTCGATGGGATGACCTGAGTCCTTCAACTTCACAGGTGGTTGATCGCACCGCCAGGTTTCAGTGGGTGTTGTTGAACTCAGGTTGGCAAGAATGGCTTCGATGGTTTGCCGGGCTTTTGATTGATCAGGTGTCAGGCTTTCTTGACTCAGTCCGTGAGCAATGATCCACGACCGATTTTGTTCATGATCCCAGGCGATCACCCAGTCGTACAGTCCCACTGCCATGACGGGCATTTGGAACTCATCGACGCCCTGCAAATCAATCTTCTCAAAGCAGTTGTTGAGTTCGTACCCCAGCATGCCGGCGATGCCTCCCTGAAACGGAGGTAGTTCTTGGATGTGTGTCAGCTTCAGTTTTGCGAAGTCTTCACGCACGGTTTCAAAGGGGTCTTGGCCATGCGTTGCGGTCTCTAATTCGTACTTGCGCAGAGGAGACGCCATGACGAACGAATAACGGCCGAGTTCTGCATGTCGCAATGCCGAGTCAAAAAAGATCAGCCCGTCTCGGTGAGCCAGTTGTTGACAAACTTTCCATGGGTCGGGCGTTGGTGATAGTTCATGGACGACGGGCGTGGTCGAGGCGTCGGAGTCATTCATCGGGTGACTCCTTATTACGTCGTCGGTCGTGAGCACTCACTTCCGGCATCGTCAAGAAGCCCCAGTCGAGTGCTTGATCCTGTCGGTATTGTTTACCGAGCGTGAGAGCCGTCATCGCTTTACACATCTCATAGCCGAGATAGAACGCATGAGAGGCGTCGAGAGGACCGTTTTGATCGGCCACCATGTTGTCGAACATTTCGAACGGATCTTTGCCGCTCCAATGCCCTGCCCCGTTGATGAGATGAAGTTGTCCCTGTTCGGCGAGAATACGAAAGTTTTGGTCTTTGATCGATTCCGCCAGTTTGATGATCTCTTCTGCAGAGAGATTGTGGAGTTTTGGATCACGCAGCATAACCAAACTACTTTCGAGATGTTTGGGGGGGATGCTTCGAGTGACGGCGTGATGGATGGTTCGCCGAGCGAGATCAAATTCTGCGACCGATGATCGGCACCAGTTAATCACTTCTGTTGTCAACACGCTGCCGATTCCGAGTTCTTCGCAGTAACCGGCCAAGAGGAAATTCACGCCAGCAGAATCGACTTCCGAAAGCTCGGTCAAATTGCCGATGCCCATCATCATGGGCAATTCGGGCCATTGCTGTCTTGCTTTCCAATAGCGTTGCAAAGAATTGGCAAAGCCGCAGCCGATGGGTTCGACAATCGGGTCGATGCGGAACGGTCGTTGTTGGGTCAGGAAGTAATCGACTGTTTGTTCGAGTGATTCCCAGTCGTCGGGCGTATCGGGGATGACGACTGCTTCGACATCCAATTGAGAGAGCCAATCACGGTTTTCACTGTTGGCACTGAGTACCAATTCGGCTCCCGCTTTGACGGCTACTTCGACTTCTGGACGATCAAAACTATCGATGGAGACACGCAGTCCCAAGTCTCTCAAGACACGAACGGTCTCTCCCACGTCTTTCCAAGAGTCCCCCGGAACGCAGCCGACATCGATGACATCCGCGCCGCTATCACGATAGCGAACAGCCAACGACTCAATGTCTTCGCGAGACATCTGCGGTGCATGATTGATCTCGGCAATGATCTCGATGGAATATTTCGAGAGATCGGGCGGTTCGCGGTCCGCATTGGTGAGATAAGTGGGTAGATCGTAGAGATCTTTAGGACCACGCTCAAAAGGGACGCCGAATTTCTCCGTCAGATCTCTTAAATCGCCCTGAACCCAACCGGGCAGGATGACTCGATCATACTGCTCGTTGAGTTGTAGGCGATTGGCGATGAGGCGAGTGTGCATGAGCGCGGCGACAGTGACATTCAGGACGGTGATTTCGCAGTCGAGGCTCCAACGCTCTCGAAGACGGTCGCTCACCTGACGGAGGGCCGGTTCTGCCAGTCTTCCTGTGATAAACAGAATGCGTTCCGTGGAGCGATTCGTCACAGCATTGTGCCCTTTGCCTCCAGAATCATCACTATCCGATTCATCGAATGGCGCCGCCGTTTACGTTAATGACCTGTCCCGTAATGTAGTCTGCATCATCCGATGCCAGAAACCTTGCCATCTTGGCAATGTCTTCGGGGAGCCCCCAGCGTTTCAGGGGTGTTTCCTCGAGGACTCGTTGCTGCCACTCGTCGCCGGCGACTTCTCCCCATGCCGTTTTGATCCATCCCGGTGCGATGCAATTGACGCGGACAATTGGGGCCAGGCTGACTGCCAATGAGCGACTGAATCCCATGATGGCATTTTTGGAAACAGAAAACAGCTCTCCACTCAGTCCTTCCATGCCCCGATCCGCTTGGTCCCAACCAATATTCAGGATGACGCCGTTTCCTTGATCGTGCATTCGGTTTCCCACATCACGAGATAACAAGACGGTGGAAGTGACATCAATATCAAGCAGTTTTCGGAGTTTGATTTCTGGGGACAATTCTTTGGCGTCTCCGGTTAACAGGTCGACTCCCGCATTGTTGACCCAAATGTCCACACCGTTAGTGATCTCCCACACTTTCGCAGGAAATGTTTTGATCGATTCTTCAGAACTGAAATCACAGCCGATGATAGTCGATTCGGTACCAGTTTCCCGTTTGATCAAATCGACAGTTTCAGCGGCTTTATCTTCTGAGTGAGCAAAATGAACCAGTACCTTCGCACCGGCACGCGCGAGTTCAATGGCGATGGCGCGACCGATTCCTGATGAGGAACCAGTCACAACAGCAGTCTTATCTTGGAGTTGGGCGAAATCTGCCATCAGTATGATATCAATTCGACTCGGGGGCTTTCTCTGGTCAATCAACGAACTCAATAGATCAGGGGAATACCGATTGTGCGGTTTTCGGTTTTGTCACACAATCCACAAACTCGAATGTCGTAAGGAATTACTCATTGATCAATGACAGGCTGCATTGCGGAGACCTCGATGCTTTTCGACGTATGTTTTCCGTAAATAGCGTTTATATATAATTTTACAAGGTGTGATATGATACCATCGAGAGTCGATTGTTTGCGAAAAATTCATTCGACAGTCGTTGACGGTCCCGTAGACAACGACAATAATTGATTAGACAAGACTGATTCATGAACAACGTGTCGTGAATCGAAAAGACAGCCTATCTTCTATAACTTTCCGAATGACCATCAAAGGGTGAGTTCTTCATCAGTGTCATCCGGTCGATACGACTCATCTGATTAAAACGTCATCTCACTTACTACACATTCAATAATATGAAAACAAAGCCTGTGTAAGGCTATGTACATGGGATCTGTCCGAGAGGCGGCTCATTTGCCAAATTGGACCCGCAAATCGCCTCAACCACCTTAAGAAGTTTTATTAGGACAGAGTAATGGATTCTCGACCCTCAAACTCGAAAGACCTGAATATGAGTACCAATCTGATCGAACCGGAGACCTCTGTAAAAGGGTCTGCGATTCCAGAAATTTCTAATCAACTCGAACGTGATCTGACACAAATTTTCAAACTTCTCTCCGACGAAACCCGTCTGAGAATTTTGATGTACCTCATCCGTGAAGGTGAATTGCACGTCACGGCACTGTGTGAGCGGCTCCAGCAGAGCCAACCGGCTGTCAGTCATCACCTTGCCCTGCTGAGAGTGGCCGGCCTCATCGAGCCTCGCCGCGACGGAAAACACAATTTTTACTCGGTTCGTCGGATTTATTTCCAACGGATCATTGCAGAACTGTTTACCAGCATCAGTGACCCGGAAAAAGAAGAAGTCCGATTTGAGGATTTTGTTCTCACCCAGGACTCCTGAACTTCCGTCAAAATTTGAGTTTTCCCAAATTGAATTTTCACAGAGGGATCGCCCACCGGCGGTCCCTTCTTTTTTGCGCTCTCCTATGCTAAAAAATGATGGATCAATACACAGTCAAGGAGTCGCCTCAGCATCATGTCCGGGATTGCAAAACTGGCTTTGGCAGATGGAACAGTCTTCACCGGTCTTTCTTTCGGTGCCACGGGAGAGATCTTCGGGGAAGTTGTCTTTAATACCAGTATGACTGGCTATCAGGAAATTCTCACCGATCCGTCCTACTGTGGCCAGATCGTCACGATGACCTATCCCCTGATTGGCAACTACGGCGTCAACAAAGAAGATGTCGAGAGCAAAGGTCTTTCACTGAGTGGTTTCATCGTGAAAGAACTATGCCGCACACCAAGCAACTTCCGCTCTGACCAATCACTCGATGACTATCTCAAAGACAACAACGTGATCGGTCTCGAAGGGATCGATACACGGGCTTTGGTGCGAAAGATTCGGACCGTCGGTGCGATGACTGGTGTCCTCTCTACCGAAGACCTCGATGACGCATCTTTGGTCAACAAAGCACAGAACAGTCCTGAGTTAGTGGGGCGTGATCTTGTCAAAGAAGTCATGCCAAGCGAAGCGAACGAATGGACGGAATGTCTCACCGAACTCGGCCTACCGATGGACCTCATCCTCGAAGACCATTCCATCGACGTGCCGTTGCATGTCGTGGCGATCGATTATGGGATGAAGTGGAACATTCCGCGTCACTTGTCACAAACAGGTTGCAAGGTGACAGTCGTGCCGGGAACTGCAACTGCGGAAGAAATTCTCGCCCTCGATCCTGACGGCGTGTTTCTTTCTAACGGACCGGGCGACCCTCGACCACTTGATTACGCGATCAACACAATCCGCGAACTATTGGGCAAGAAGCCGATCTTCGGCATTTGCCTCGGTCATCAATTGCTCGGCTTGGCGACGGGGGCCGAAATTTACAAACTCAAATTCGGACATCGCGGAGCCAATCAACCGGTTCGGAATGAATCATCCGCGAAGATCGAGATCACCAGTCAGAATCATGGCTTTGCATTAAACGCAGAGACCATGCCCGCTGATGTCGAAGTCACTCACATTAACTTGAACGACAACACGGTTGCCGGTATTCGCCATAAAAACGTGGCGGCTTTTGGCGTGCAATATCACCCGGAAGCCTCGGCCGGTCCTCATGACAGTCATTACCTGTTTCGGCAGTTTATCGACTCGATGAAAGCGGCCTCCCCAGCGCCTTGATTTATTTTGATCACTGCAAACTACCATTCAATACAATTTCTAACACAGTAGAGAAGACACAGATATGGCTACAGAACGCTCATTGATTCTCGTCAAACCAGATGGAGTCCAACGCCGATTGATTGGCGCAATCGTTACTCGAATCGAAAATCGTGGTTTGAAAATTGTCGGCATGAAAATGCTCCATGTGACGCCGGAGTTAGCGGCAGAGCATTACGCCGAACATGTTGAGAAGCCGTTCTACCCGCTGCTCGAAGAATTCATCACGGCAGCACCCGTTGTTGCGTTGGCGGTTGAAGGGCCGGAAGCGATTTCTGTCATGCGAGGCATGATGGGCACGACGAACGGTCGCGAATCAGCACCCGGAACCATCCGCGGCGATTACGGAGTCAGCCGTCAGATGAATTTGATTCACGGCAGCGATGGCCCCGAAGCCGCCGTTCGTGAACTCGGTATCTACTTCAAGCCTGAAGAACTTCTTGATTACGAACCAACTCTGGGTGAGTGGGTTTGTGCCGACGATGAAAAGTGATTGAATTGCTATCGGGCGTCTTAACCAGTGCTGAGAGCTTTTCAGCGACTGCCTGGGCCGAGCAGCGTCGTGATCACTTGGGCGTACACACGGTGTCCGAAGTCATTAGGATGATTCACGCCATTGCCAGTCTGATCCCAGTCCTTTTTTCGGTTCAGAAATTCAGTCCAGATCGAGGTGAGATCGGCCAACGCGATTCCCGGCTCGATCAGTTCGGCCAGCGCATCACGGTACTGTGGAAAAACGTCGTGGTTTAATGTGACCCAGTCGCGGTTGCCCAGCATTGATGCGACGAGAATGATTTCACATTCCGGCAGTTTCTTGCGAATATTTTCGATCATACTACGAGTGGTTTTCTGATAGGACTCGACAGACCGTCCAGCCGAATCATTCATACCGAAGGCGAGGATCACCAAATTTGGCTCGGCTTCGATAACCTTGTCGATTTGTGTCAGTCCCCAGCCGGTGTCAGTGCCGCCGACCGACAGATTTTTCATGACGACAGCACTCCCGAATCGTTCAGCCAGCTCACGCCTGACAAGCTCAGGATACCCCGGTTGATAGGGAGCCGCTTCATAAATCGCCGATGCGTTGGCTCCGGTGGAAATACTGTCTCCCAGTGTGACGATGGTCAGTGGCTGACGATTGGTTAACCGGGCCACGGTTTGTGGCAGCTGTACTGGATTAAACTTTGGGTGAGGCGATTTCCACAGGCTCGGTTCATGGCTGTAAGTGATTAAAGTCTGCATTTCGGCATATTCGAGTCGGCCAGCAAAGAAGATTTCACCATTGCCGTCGCGATGTGTGAGCTGGTACTTTTGCGATTTTGCGGGCCGACGCAGTTGTTGCGGAGTCTGCGAAACAATCCGCGAACCGGCCGGCAGCACAATCTCTCGCGAGTTTGCGTTCCAGAGATAATCTTTCCCTTGTTCGAAAGTGACATCGCCGACCGAGTTTCGGACTGCCAGCACTTTCCGAATGGGGAACAACACCGAGGCCCGGGCTTCGCCGGTCTGTTCGTTGCGGATGAAGAGCACAGACTCCCCTTCGACGACATCTCCCTGCCAGAACGGTCTCAGTAATTGCGGTGAGTACTTCCATTCCGGCTTCGTCGGCTCGTCGGCCAATGCCTGATTGAGAACACACAGAAGAAGAATCGCAGTGGTGTATCGTTTGGAGCGTCTCATGGAATTTCCGCCGAAAGACGAGTATGGAAGGAAGTCTAAAACAGATTTCATTCCATTTTACGGATGAAATCTCATCTTTAGGATTTGAGGCCATCAATTTGAACTGCCAGCAAGAACCCTCTCGGGTCATGATAACTCTATATAACATTAGTTTCACGTCTTTTTTCACACCAGAGTGATCAAGTCAGTCAGATGAGCTTTGAGTGATATACGTTAACGAGTTGTTCAACAGGAGTAGAATTTCTGTTCCGTGGAACCAGACCTATTCCATACGATTGTTCGCTTTTAAGACGAGTTTGGAAGTATTGTCTGCGCCTTGTTACAGTTGATGAGACATTGCGACAAATTCTGGAACACGTACGCGGGAGAGAATGGGAATGTATCATCGTTGGATCTACTCTGCACTGATTGTGGCTACTGTCTATCTGAGTCACTTGTCGCTGGCATGGACTGCCGATCTTCCGCGACACGTGGTTGTTGTGAGTATCGACGGATTTGCGGCGTACCTTGTCGATGATCCCAAGGTTCCACTACCCACCATTCGTCGGCTGGCGCGTGAAGGGTGTGTTGTTGAGGGAGGCATGGTCGTCTCCGATCCATCAGTCACCTGGCCCAACCACACGACACTTGTCACGGGGCTGCCGCCGGGACAACACGGCGTCCTCGCCAACGGCGTGCTGGAGCGTGGAGGAATCGGAGTTCCGGTGCGGATTGATTCGCATCGCGACCAGAGTGATCTCGTGAAAGTTCCTACGATTGTGGATGTCGCCCACGCCGCAGGGCTGACGACTGCCGAGGTGAACTGGCCTTGTACGCGCAACTCGAAGTCGTTCGATGACCAATTTCCTGATGTTCCCAATTCGTTGGACTATACGACGCCAAGATTACGGACAGAATTGATCGAACTCGGTTTGTTGCGGGATGAGACTCACGCTTCGTTCAGAAAAGCGAGCATCGTCGGTTTGGATTATGTCTGGACCGAAGCGGCCTGCCATTTAATTCGCGAACGCAAACCGAATCTGACTCTGGTGCATCTGTTGAATAACGATTTCATGCATCACAGTTTGGGAGCACAGTCGCAAGCTGGCTACACGGCCAACGCCTATGCCGATATGTGCCTGTCACGGATTCTTGACGCGCTTGATGACGCCGGTATTCGAGACCAGACGACGATTATTCTCGTGGCAGACCACGGCTTCGCTCGAACTCCTAAAGCGATCCTGCCGAACGTCTTGCTTCGTCAGGCAGGACTTTTGACTGTTGAAGACGGCAAACTGACTCAGGCGCAGGTGCATGTGGTTCCTGAAGGGGGCATCGGATATGTGTACTGCACGAACCCGGCTGAAGCCTCGCAGGCTGCCAGCAAATTCCAGAAAATGTTCACCGGGAAAGAGGGAGTCGCTGATGTCCTGTTGCCGGATCGTTTCGACGAAGTCCGTTTTCCACACCCGCGAGAATACGAGCAAGCCCCCGACGCGATTCTGGTCGCGAAAGACGGCTACGCGGTTTCGGGTTCCGTAAAGGGAGAGAGTTTGATTGCGACACAAAAAGAGGGGGGAACGTCACTCGGTTCGCACGGCTTGCTGGCCAAGTCCCCCAAGATGAAAGCGATGTGCATTCTCTCAGGAGCCGGTATCCGTCCCGGTGTCAAAATACCGACCGTGAACAATACGTCGATTGCTCCCACCATCGCCAAGTTACTGGGACTCGAATACTCAATCCCTGACGACAAACCATTGACTCAGGCACTGATGGAATCCACCGACTCGCCGTGAGATCCTGTTGGACTTTGATCACCGGAATGTAGTCAGCCTTGCTACAAGTCAGCAGAGCGTTTTGGAAGTTGGGTTGAACCGCGGATCACGCAGATGATGCGGATCAAAAAATGAGTAGCCCCGTTTGTTGGTTAAACGGGAGTCAACTCGGGTAGCCACTGTTCCACTGTCTCACGACGGCGATAATCATTTTATTCGTGTGATTCTAGCAATTCGTGGTTTCGCCTTCCTGAGTTCCTGCTTTCCTGATTCAAAACTCTTTCTTCTCACTCATGCCCACGCGAGCAAGTGCACGGCACAAAAAGAAATTGCTTGGCGCCTCTGCGCGAGTCACGATCTTTTACTGGGGCCATGTTTGTGTTCCGAAATTCGTCAACGTCATGTAAAGTCAAAGTTGGCTCTACTTTGCTCGCATAAAAACGCCCCAGCCACACACCAAAATCAAACAGGCCACAATGAGCGTTCTTTTGATCTCTTATTTATCCGTGTGATTCGCGTCATCTGCGGTCAAGTCCTTCATGGATAAGTTTCGAGGGGTTCCGCTTCATGGCGCGCCCGCCGACTCCCTTTTTTTATTCGTTTGATTCGAGTCATTCGTGGTTGTCGATTGTAGCGTCGCCCCGCTGGGGCTGTTGAAAATTAATCGTCACCCAAACCCAGGGCGTTGTCCTGGGCTGACATATTGCCGGGCCGTTGGCCCTGTTTCTTCTCTGCGCCTTTGCGCCTCTGCGTGAGTCAAATATCTTCATTCACTGGCGAACAACCCGCCAGTGAGACCCGAAGTGTTTTTCTTCGCGGTTCTAATGCATCTTTGCGTCAAAATCTGAATCCATGATTCATCTTGCCAACCTCTTGTACCAGAGTTAGCGTTCGTGGTTCGCCGACGGGCGTCTCGATCTTTGGCAATTTGAAAAAAGCATTCAGCATTCAAGCATCCACTCTCTGAATGGTCTGATGTGAGATGCTGCGTTAGCCAAAGCACAAAGCACAAATCACAAAGCACAAAGCACAAAGCACTTAATTTCTAATTCCCTGTGTACAAATCCGAGGGGAATCACCGCTTTGGAGGAATACAAAGCCAGAATGTCGCAACCTCAATCTCAGCAACCACTTGCTCAAGAGTATTCAAGAGTATGAGAAGAGTGTGTGTCTGTCTCATACTCTTGAAGGATCTTGAATTTGGTGTCGAGCGAACGAGTTGCGACGATTTCAAGAGTATGGAGTTTCAGACTCTTGGACGATGGCGTGTTCGGCAATGTGGAACGGTCAACAAAGTCGGGTCCGCTGTGTGTACACAGTGCGGACCGCTTGAATCGGATTCGTATGTAAATCCGGTGAGTTTAGTTTCTCCATAGAAAATTCGTATGCTTCTCATTCGTTTCAAAGATCTTGTCGGTTCGCACAGCGGACTCTACGAAAACATGAAGTCGAGAAATTGAGCAAACATCGGTATGGCGCATTCTTGATTCAAAACAATTATGGGCAAATGGTCATGCCGCGCGAGGGCGAATGATTGCCACGCCACATCCGAGAGATGTGAGATCGACGACATCGAAGTTCGCAGCGCGGGCTTCCTCGACGACACGGTGTACTCCGCAACGCTCGTCCTGATGATGTGACCTTGTGTCGTGTAATGTCATGACTCCATCGGGGGCAAGAAGTGGAAGGCTGAGTTCGAAGTCAGCTTTGCAACCTTCGTAAGAATGATCGCCGTCGATATGGATGTAGTCGAGCGAATTTTTCTCGAAAGTCGGGAGTACGTTTTCCGATTTATCGAGATGAAGGATGATGTCGGGGAAGTTTTTGCGAAAGAATGATTTCTTCGACAGCCACATCGGATTGCCCCAGCCAACTTCAGGAAGATCTGCATCGATCAGATGCGTCTCTCTGTCTCCTCCCATTTCACGTTGAGCCTGCCGAATCATGCGAGGGACAAATCCACCACCCGAACCGATACAGACACATCGTCGAACACGCAGGGAGTAGACAATCGAATAATACAACAGCCCTCCACCAAGATGGCCGGGAGTGGCTCCGTGACTCTCCGACCACTTCGCCTCTCTGAGAAAGAAGGTATCGATGAGGCGTTTGTTTAAGAGGCGTTTGGGCCACATGCTGTTGTTTTTCGTTAGCAAAGATTGAAAGAGAGGTCATGATGATCCCTTGATTGCATCGAACTATAAGATCTTTCCCGCGAAAGTAACAAGAGCGTTTCCACTGCTGTCGATGGTTGAAAGGTGCCAGTTGGTGGGGCCAATTTATCGCTCGTTTCGCTCGAATGATCACTCATTTGTAAAGATAAACCCATCAGGGGCGGCGTCGATTTTGATGGTTGAGCCTTCCGGTAATGTGCCGGCGAGAATCTCGTTGGCCAATGAGTTCTGCAACCGGTTTTGAATCACCCGCTTGAGAGGTCGTGCTCCGTATGCCGGGTCGTAACCTTCGTTGGCGAGTAACGTCTTGGCTTCGTCGCTCACTTCGAGTTCGTAGCCGTTGTTTTGGAGCAACTTTTCGAGTTGCGTCAGTTGGAGATCGACGATCTGGCGGATTTCATCGCGGCCCAGTGGATGGAAAACGATTGTGTCGTCAACGCGGTTGAGGAACTCCGGCAAGAATTCGCGTTGCAAAACTTCCAGCACACGGTCGTGAATCGTGTCTTCTTCTGGTGTGCCTGCCAAATCCATGATCATCTGACTGCCGATGTTGGAGGTCATCACGATAATGGTGTTGCTGAAATCGACTGTTCGGCCGTGAGAGTCGGTCAAGCGACCATCATCGAGCACCTGAAGCAAGACGTTGAAGACGTCGCGGTGTGCCTTTTCGACTTCGTCGAGCAACACCACGGAATAAGGTTGTCGCCGGACGGCTTCAGTCAGTTTGCCCCCTTCTTCGTAACCCACATATCCGGGAGGCGCACCGATCAAACGGGCGACCGAATGTTTCTCCATGAATTCACTCATGTCGATGCGGACCATGTTGCGTTCGTCGTCGAAGAGAAACTCGGCGAGTGCTTTACAGAGTTCCGTCTTGCCGACTCCCGTGGGGCCGAGGAAAATGAACGATCCAATGGGGCGGTTTTGATCCTGTAAACCAGAACGAGAACGACGAACGGCGTTCGAGACCGCAGTCACCGCCTCACTTTGATTGATCATACGACGGTGGATGCCGACCTCCATGTTGAGGAGCTTGTCCTTCTCTGTTTGCAACATGCGTGTGACGGGGACGCCGGTCCAATCGGAGACCACGGAGGCGATTTCTTCGGGGCCAACCTCGGTTCGCAACAGTTTCTGTTTGGGTTCTTCCTCGGATGCGGCTTCGGCGGCGGCTTGCTCGCTGATGGCTTCTTCTTGCTCGATTTGAGTCCGTAATTGTTTCTGTCGGCTGTCCAACTCGTATAGGTTCTGGAAATTCGATTCATCGACAAGTTGACCGGAGGCTTGTTTCTCACGGATGCCGGCTTCGAGTTGTGAGTAATCGCGCTCGACGTTTTCGAGTTCTTCCCGCAGTGATTGGACGTCGCCGATGCCGAGCTTCTCCGCTTCCCATTGTTCTTTGAGTGAGGCGAGTTTTTGTTTGAGTTGTTCGGTTTCGAGGCGGATCTCTTCCCGTTCTTTCTCTGCGTGCTCTTCCTGCTCTTCTTCGAGTTGGCGGGCGGCAAGTTCAAGACGAGTCAGGCGTCTTTGTACTTCATCAATTTCCGCTGGTACGGAATGCAATTCCATCGAGACACGGGCGGCGGCTTCGTCGACCAGGTCGAGAGCTTTGTCGGGTAAAAATCGATCCGTGATATATCGGTCGGAGAGTGTCGCTGCTGATTCGAGTGCTGCATCTTTGATTTTGATGTTGTGGTGTTTTTCGTAGCGTTCTTTGAGTCCACGCAGAATGGCGATGGTGTCTTCGACGGAGGGTTCGTTCACTTTGACCGGTTGGAAGCGACGTTCGAGAGCTGCGTCCTTTTCGATGTGCATGCGGTATTCGTCGAGCGTCGTTGCGCCGACGCAATGCAATTCACCTCGCGCTAAGGCTGGTTTGAGTAAGTTGGAGGCATCCATCGAGCCTTCGGAGGCTCCTGCTCCGACGACAGTGTGGAGTTCGTCGATGAAGAGGATGATTTGACCGGCGGCCTCTTCGACTTCTTTGAGGACGGCCTTCAAGCGGTCTTCGAACTCACCACGGAATTTCGCTCCCGCGATGAGGGCTCCCATGTCGAGAGCGATGACTCGTTTATCTTTGAGAGCTTGAGGCACATCGCCTAGCACAATGCGGTGTGCCAAGCCTTCGATGATGGCGGTTTTACCGACACCCGGTTCACCGATCAGGACGGGGTTGTTTTTGCGGCGTCGAGACAAAACCTGAATGACGCGACGGATCTCTTTGTCGCGACCGATGACCGGATCGATCTTTCCTGATCGCGCGAGTTCGACGAGATCCTTGCCGTACTTTTCGAGCGCTTGATATTTGTCTTCGGGGTGTTGGTCGGTCACTTTTTGGTTTCCTCGTACGGTTTTGAGACCCGCTTTTAAATCATCTTCTGTGACGGCGTGCATTTTGAGCAGCCGTTGTGCCTGGTCATCGACCTTTGTAAGGGCCAGAAGCAGATGCTCGGTTGAGACGAATTCGTCCTGCATCGCGTCGGCTTCTTTTTGCGCGGCTTCCAGCACACGAATTCCTGCTGGGGAGACTTGGGGATGCGCATCGCTGCCGGAGACTTTCGGAAGTCGGGCCAATTCATTCTCTAAAACTGTCTGCAACTGTTGTGTATCGACTCCCATCTTTTGGAAGAGCGGACGCACAATCCCATCGGTTTCATCGACTAAGCCTTTGAGAAGATGAATGGGCTGTAACTGTTGGTGTCCTTGCTCAATCGCAAAACTTTGGGCTCGTTGCAGAGCTTCTTGGGCTTTGGTCGTCAGTTTTTCAAATTGAAATGCCATGATTTCACACTCCGTGAGTACACAACACGAGCGGCACGGTCAGGCCGTGTGAAAAACCGCTCGGATTGTTGAAAGTATATGATAGCGCGACGGGCGTCGCGAACTGTTGAAGGGATCATTCGGGATTCAAGGTAGGAAAACTCTCCTCCCACCCGAATGAGGGAGGAGAGTTCAACTCGTTTATTTCTTCTCAAACTCAGCGTCAATGACATCGTCGTCATCTCCGCCGCCGGTGTCTGCTGTGGCTCCGGCTGGTTCCGCACCTTCAGGAGCTTCCCCTTCAGGGCTTCCCTGAAAGTGTTCGGCCATGGCCTGCATCGTCGTCGAGAGTTCTTCGGTCGCCGATTTGATCTGGTCGACATTATCGCCTTCCACGGCTTCCTGAACTTTCTTGACCGCAGCTTCGATAGCCGTCTTGGAACCCTCGTCCACTTTTTCGGCGTGTTCCTTGAGTGCCTTCTCAGCTTCATGAGCCAGCGTGTTGCCCATGTTTTTGGCTTCGGCCAGTTCACGTTTTTTCTTGTCTTCTTCGGCGTGAGCATCAGCATCTTTGCGGATTTGTTCGATTTCATCCTCGGAAAGTCCGCTGGACTCTTCGATTTTGATCGACTGTTCCTTGCCAGATTTCACATCCTTGGCAGAGACATTCAAAATTCCGTTCACGTCGAGGTCGAAAGCGACTTCGATTTGCGGCATGCCGCGCGGAGCGGGAGGAATGCCGTCCAGGTTGAATTGTCCGAGGAGACGGTTGTCGTTGGCCATCTGCCGTTCACCCTGGAACACTCGCACTGTGACCGCTGTTTGGTTGTCGGCGGCTGTCGAGAATGTTTCTTTCTTGGTGGCCGGAATGGTTGTGTTCCGTTCGATGAGTTTCGTCAAGATACCCCCTTCGGTTTCGATACCGAGAGAGAGAGGAGTGACGTCGAGAAGGACAACGTCAGTCACATCGCCTGCGATAATACCACCCTGAATGGCGGCACCAATCGAAACCACTTCATCGGGATTCACGCCGCGATGTGGCTCTTTACCGAACATTTTCTTGACGAGTTCCTGAACTTTGGGAACTCGTGTTGAACCACCCACAAGAACGATTTCGTCAATGTCGCCGGGTGACAGCTTGGCGTCGCTCAGGGCATTTTCGACGGGCCCGCGGCAACGTTCAACAAGTGGATCGATCAATTTTTCAAAGTCTGATCGAGAGATCGACAGTTGGAGGTGTTTGGCTCCCGAGGCATCGGCCGTGATGAACGGCAGGTTGATATCGGTTGAAGCGGAACTGGAGAGTTCCTTTTTGGCTTTCTCAGCAGCTTCACGCAGTCGTTGTAAAGCCATCGCATCAGAGCGAAGGTCGATTCCCTGCTCTTTCTTGAATTCGTCGGCAATGTGTCCAATCAGGACTTCGTCGAAGTCGTCACCACCGAGATGGGTGTCGCCGTTTGTGGACAATACTTCCACCATCTCATCGCCGACTTCCAGAATCGAGACATCGAACGTACCGCCGCCCAAGTCGAAGACGGCAATTTTCTCTTCTTCCTTCTTCTGTAATCCGTAAGCGAGTGCGGCTGCGGTCGGCTCATTAATGATACGAGCCACTTCGAGCCCGGCGATTTGTCCGGCGTCTTTAGTCGCCTGACGTTGTGCATCATTGAAGTATGCTGGAACGGTGATCACGGCCTTGTTGACTTTGTGACCGAGATAGCTTTCCGCGGCTTCTTTCAGTTTGCGAAGAATCAAAGCCGAGATTTCAGGCGGTGTGTATTCCTTACCGTTGACGTCGACTTTGACGTAATCTTCGTCACCACCAACGATTCCGTAGGGAACCATTTTTTCTTCAGATTGAACTTCCTTGTGGCGACGCCCCATAAATCGCTTGACCGAATAGATCGTGTTATGGGGGTTGGTGACGGCTTGGCGTTTGGCCGGCTCGCCCACAAGGGTTTCCTCTTTTTCCGTGAAAGCGACAACACTGGGAGTGACCCGGTTTCCTTCAAGATTGGCGATCACTTTGGATTCGCCACCTTCCATCACAGAAACCACGGAGTTCGTTGTCCCGAGGTCGATGCCGATAATTTTTTCTGATTCAACTGCCATTTTTAATGCTCCTCGATCTTTCAGGATCGTGAGTTGGGTTATTGTCTTGTGATCTTGATTGAATTGACTGCCAATCGGCCAGACCGATCAGCGTGCTGTTTTACTAATGCAAGGGGTGTGCCAACTTTGTTGCGATATGATAGGAGTCCTGTAAGTTTCTGTTGTGTATAGGGATAGAGCGTTTTTGGAATCGTGTTAAGTTTTGGGGTGTGCCAAAATGGCAACTGGTGAGATGAGAGTTAAAACGAGCGTCGGTGTCATTGTGGCAGTGGTTTTGATCGCTTGAAATCGGCTCCTTGATTTTGGTTGCCCGGCTCATTACAAAGCATGACTCACGACACTGAGGGCGTGACCAAATAACGCACAATATAGCGTAAGCCAATGGAGTGGAATCAGTTATCTACGATTGACCGGACCGCTTTCGATGGCAAAAAAACGTACAACAAAAAAGAAAACCACGGTTCGTAAAGCGGCGAAGAAGGCATCCACAACCAAGAAAAAGCCTGTTTCGAAGTCGTCTGCCAAGAAACGGGCCACCAATAAAGGAACTCGAACCACCAGTTCCAGCCGTAATGGGGGGGGGCTCGACGCGGATCTCAAACGCATTGATAAAGAGATTCTCAAGCTGATCAACAAGCGTGCTCAACTGACGGAGAGGCTTTACAGCAAACGTCCCGAGAAAAAAGCTTCGATTTACGATCCGCATGCAGACGACTCGATGTTGAACGAATTGGGAGAAGCCAATCCCGGTCCTCTCCCCGACCAAATTGTGCGGTCCATTTTTCGGGACATTCTGAGTTTTGCGAAGAGCGGCGTTAAGTTGACAAGAGTCGCTTATTTGGGACCAAAATACAGTTTCACCCACTTTGCGGCATTGGAACGCTTCGGAAAAGGTGCTGACCTGATTCCCGTGAGCACGATTGCCTCTGTGTTTGAAGAAGTGAATCGTGGCCATGCAGACTTCGGGCTCGTTCCCATTGAAAACAGCACTGATGGTCGCATTGTCGATACTCTCGATATGTTCACTCGGCTTCCCTTACGGATTTGTGGTGAGGTGTTGGTCAGCATTCATCACAATTTGATGTCGCGTTGTCCTCGGAGCGAAATCACCGAAATCTATTCAAAGCCACAAGCTTTGTCGCAATGTCGCGACTGGTTGGCTCGTAACATGCCTGATGCCCGATTGATCGAAGTGACCAGCACGTCGGCCGCTGCACAATTGGCTCGCGAGAAGCCGGGTGCCGCTGCGGTGGCCAGTCGCCAGGCGGCTGTAGAATACGACCTTCAAATCGTGGCCGAGAAAATTGAAGATAACAAACATAATGTGACTCGCTTTGCCGTGATCGGCGATCATCTTCAAAAACCGACTGGTTCTGATCGCACGGCGTTACTTTTACAGATCCCTCACGAACCGGGTTCTTTGTCGGATGCGTTGAATATTTTTAAGACAAATAAGCTGAACCTGACTTGGATCGAGTCATTCCCTTTGAGGGGAGAGGAACAGGGATATCTGTTTTTCCTCGATTTTGAAGGGCATGAGAACGACCCCAAAGTACGAAAAACATTGGATCAACTTGAAAAGGGGGCGGTCCGTTTAGAAATTTTAGGGACTTATCCCCGCTCCGAAACCTTGAACTAACGGCCCAGGTTCGTTATTTCTCCCTGAACACAATTCACGGGTGCGCTTTGGCTCCCGCTTCAATTTTGCAGAACTCTCACATTTTATAGGGATTTGAATACGTCATGAGACAAGTCATTGTTGCTGGCAACTGGAAAATGAATACCAACAAGGCCGAAGGAGAAGCCCTTGTCGCAGGACTTAAAGCAGGATTGGGAGAAACTTCCGCCGAAGTGATCGTTTTCCCCCCTTTTCCTTACCTTGGCGGAATTGTCGCGGCTGCCGAAGGCTCCTCCATTAAAACGGGTTCTCAAGACCTTTACATCGAAGACAACGGTGCTTATACGGGGGAAGTTTCGACAGAGATGCTCAAAGACGTTGGTTGTTCACACGTCCTGGTCGGTCACAGCGAACGGCGTCATGTTTTGGGCGAATGCAACAAAATGGTCAATAAAAAGGCTCGTAAAGGCCTTGATGACGGCATGAAAGTCGTGCTTTGCGTCGGCGAATTGATCGAAGAACGTCAGGCCTGGCAGATGGAAAGTGTTCTGGACGAGCAAATGTCATGGGGATTGGCGGGTGTGTCGGCAGATCAGATGGCTGATATCATGATTGCCTATGAACCCGTTTGGGCGATTGGGACCGGATTGACGGCGACACCCGCTCAAGCAGAGGAAGCCCACTTATATTTACGAAAGTGGCTCGAACTGCATTACTCGTCTGAGGTTGCGGAAAATACACGTATTTTATATGGTGGTAGCGTTAAACCAGATAATGCAGCCGAGCTGATTGGTCAGCCAAATGTCGACGGGGCTCTCGTCGGTGGTGCCAGCCTTAAAGCCGACTCTTTCCTGGGGATTATTGCAGGAGCCGGTTAACAGATTATCAGGGATGATCGCAGTCCTCGGAGTGACGGCGAATCGCAAACATTTTTCTCAGCAGTTGACATCGGTGTCTGAAAGTATTCAGTCTCACGGTGTCAGAGGATCAGGGCGGATATGGCAACGATTGTTTCAACACTTCTTATGCTCAGCGGAATTTTTATGATTCTGTTGATTCTCATTCAGCGCGGACGCGGCGGCGGTTTAGCCGGTGCCTTCGGTGGAATGGGTGGACAGTCTGCCTTCGGAACCAAGGCCGGTGATGTGTTTACAAAAATTACTGTTGGTGTCGCTTTGGTTTGGGTGTTACTCGCAGGAGCCAGTATCCGCTTAATGGATGCCGCGTCTTCAGGAAATTATGGCGGTGGTGATAAGGCTGCCTCTGTGGGTGCTTCTGTCGGAGCAGGAGACTCGGAAACCGATGAATCAACCGGCACTGGATTGATTCCGACGGAAACCGACGACGACTCGGATTCCGAAGCTGAGAAATCGGAAGAAGCGACTGAGGCCGAAACGGCACCGGCTGACAAGTCGACTGAAGAACCTTCTAGCGATTCTGATCAATAGTTTCAACGAGCGTCTCTGCTTTTGATGATGAGCGAGAACTGGTGTACTGCCGAACTGTTTGACGTTACAAGAAAGTGAGCGACCATCGTGTTGTTAAGCATGACGGGATATGGTGACGCTCGGCAGGTCTGCAATGACACCGTGTATCATGTCGAAGTACGAGCCGTCAATAATCGGTATCTGAAGCTCAATGTTCGTTTGCCCGATTCGTTCTCTGGCCTCGAACCGGCCGTCGAAAAGGTCGTTCGAAAGACGATCTCTCGCGGAACGATTAATGTCACTATAAAACGCACTGTGGGACGTTCGGCTGCGGATTTTTCTTTTGTCGGTGATGTTCTGGATTCCTATCTGAAACAATGGGATGACCTTCGTGAGTCGATGACTCAGCTACCGGTCATGAATGCGGGAGACTTGTTACAACTTCCCGGTGTGGTTGCGGAACCAGACGAATCCGATGTCAACGCGGATGCTGAATGGCAACAAGCCGAGCCTGCGTTACGGGAAGCTCTCGAAAAATTTGATGCGTTCCGTCGGCATGAGGGTGAGTCGATGGCCGATGATCTGCGTTCGCAAATGGCTCTCATTTCTGAACAGGTGAAATTGGTTTCTGAGCGAGCCCCCCAAGTTGTGGTTCAGTATCGAGATCGAATCCTGGAACGAGTCAAAAATCTGTTGGAAGGGGCTGATGTCGAATTACAGCCATCTGATGTGATTCGGGAAGTCAGCCAGTTTTCTGATCGGTGTGACATCAATGAAGAAATTATTCGACTGGACTCGCACTTGAAGCAATTCGAGAAGTTCATTACCAGTGATCAATCGGAAGGCAAACGGCTCGATTTTCTGTCTCAGGAACTCAACCGCGAAGTGAACACAATTGGTTCGAAGGCCAATGATGTCGAAATTGCTCACTGCGTCGTCGAAATGAAGGCAGCCGTCGAAAAAATGCGGGAGGTCTTACAGAATGTCGAGTGACGCACCCCAGCCGCAATCGGGTGATCAGTCGGCCGGAAACAGTAGGTTGCTGGTGCTTTCTGGCCCCAGCGGGAGCGGAAAAACCACCATAGTCCGCAAATTACTGCAAGATAGTCCGGTCTCGCTACGAGTTTGCGTGTCGGCGACGACGAGACCCCCGAGGACTGGCGAAAATAATGGAGATGATTATCATTTCCTGTCTGCGGAAGAGTTTGAACAAAAGCGAAAAGCAGGCGAGTTCCTTGAAACTGCGGAAGTCTTTAGTTCCGGGTACTGGTATGGTACCTTAAAGTCGGAGATTGCACGAGCAGAAGAGCAAGGTGCGTGGGCGTTCCTCGAAATTGATGTCGAGGGGGCTTTGAATGTAATGCAAGAATACCCGGAGGCGGTCACGATTTTCATTAGTGCCTCCTCCGATGATGAATATGAGACGCGGTTGAGAGGCCGAGGGACGGAATCCGAAGACGTGATTCAAAAACGCTTGGCGACGGCCCGGCGAGAATTGGCTCTGGCAGATCGATACAAGTACCAGGTCGTGAATGACGAGCTGGATCGGGCTGTCGAGGAAATTAAACACATTCTGCGAACAGAAGAGGCGGACTAGCGTGCACGAGGCTTTCAAAGAAGAAGACATCGTCAACAAGGTTGGCGGACGTTTCAAATTATCATCGCTCATTCAGAAAAGGCTGGTCGCCCTTAATCGTGGCGCTCCTCCTCTTGTCGAATTACAGACGAAGGACAAAGTGGCAATCGTGGTGGAGGAGATCATGGAAAACAAGATCTATCTCGACACCTCGGGTGATCTGCGTGTCGCGGATGGTGAAGAGGGTGCCGCGGCTGATGATGGTCCTTCACTCGCCGACCTGTAGGATGTTTCGTTTCGCACCGTTTGGTTTCTCACAGTGAGGCCGTGACCATGCAGGATCGACAGATAGTCCTTGGCGTGAGTGGTGGTGTCGCTGCCTATAAGGCTGCCGATCTTGCCAGTAAGTTGACGCAAGCGGGGGCCGTCGTTTCTGTGGTGATGACCGAGTCGGCTCAAGAGTTTGTTGGCCCGGTGACTTTCGAAGCACTCACCAATCGCCCCGTCAACGACGACCTGTTCACGCCTACCGAGCATTATCAAGGCGAACATATTGGCCTGGCACGTTTGGGAGAGTTGTTGGTGATTGCGCCGGCCACCGCAAACTGCATTGCCAAACTTGCTTACGGTATGGCCGATGATCTGCTTTCCACATTGGCGTTAGCCTTCACCGGGACCATTGTGGTTTGTCCTGCGATGAATACCGAAATGTGGAGCAAACCTGCGGTTCAGCGTAACGTCGAGCAATTGAAGTCAGACGGTATTGTGATCGTTGAGCCGGGCGAAGGCTGGCTGAGTTGCGGTACAATTGGAGCGGGACGAATGGCGGAGCCTGCTGAGATACTTCTTACGGTCGAACGCGAATTGAATCGCACAACTGAGTGACAGAACTGTAGGCTGGGCTCTTACCTGCCGAAGAGACATTGTGAATTAAGTTGGCAGGGAGGCCCCCAATGATGTTCGGCACTTTGTTTGCACCATTTATGGAGGTCGTTGACCGAGTGATTCCAACAGTTCATCTTCATCGGCCCAACCCGAGAAGTACAAACAAATCATTTCAAAATTTCTCTTTGTCATT
>JAURQH010000051.1 GCA_030836185.1 Planctomycetota bacterium | reverse complement strand
GGAAGCAACCGGCGACAGTTACCGATTACGCGATGCGAAGGGTCGCCGCACGAAACGCTCAAGCGGAACGCCCAAGACGCCGAAGATCTAAACAAGACCTCCGTTCGCTCGAAGCAAGAACCAGTCTCGGGCGATATTTTTCCCAACCAGCGCTACGTTTTTACTCCGACAAGCGCTACGTTTTCTGACCGATGTTTACAGTATCGATCTTCAGCGCAAGATCGTCCTGCTTCGCGTTCGCTTGGATGTACGACCATCGCGATTTCTCCGGCAGATAGAAAACGTTCTTCATGGTGTAGAACTCCACCATGTCAATGAACTGCTCTTTGCCCTCGTCAATGATCTCTTCTCGTCGTTCCGTAAACTTGTCCGAAGCGAACTTCAGGAAAATCAGACTCAATACGACATGCTTATATTCTGCTGGCTCCACCGAGCCACGTAATTTATTCGCCGAGTCCCAGAGAGTCTCTTCAAAGCTCTTGGTCTTCTTTTTTGCCGTCTTCTTTTTCGCCATGCGTTCCTTCTCGTGTTGTCTTGTTTCTTGAGAGTGTTGCAGAGGCCGCGATTGTATCTCGTTCATGGGGGGATAACAAACAGTCATTGCTATACCGCTTAGGCCCATCACACTGAAAGCACACTTGCGCGCGGTGGAAGTCGCCGGGGTGAGCGGGTAAAGGTCCAATTGAGTCTGTAAATTCCCGGAATTCGTAAACAAACAGTCGGCGGGTAAATCGACGGGTATCCCCGCCCATTGAGCGAGAAAGCTGATCAGTAATTGAAGGGGTTTGTTAACCAGAGTCGAGTGGTTCTCCAGCAAGTATTCTAAGGTTGGTTAA
The DNA here is from genome assembly GCA_030836185.1 of Planctomycetota bacterium. Taxonomy (GTDB): domain Bacteria; phylum Planctomycetota; class Planctomycetia; order Planctomycetales; family Planctomycetaceae; genus JABURQ01. The sequence continues at coordinate 119,637 of JAURQH010000051.1, read as the reverse complement.
CGCTTCTTGCTTAAAGACGAAGACTCTTCGCCCCTCCCGCTTGGATTCATATGCTCCAACAGATTTCACCAATTTTGAAAACTCGCGTTTCACCCTTGTACCCCAAAACTCTCCTTTTTTATGAGTCCACTCTGTCCCAAGTTCATCGTCAAAACGCATGTAGACTTCAACATCCTCGTCCTCTGAACGAGCCTGGTGAAGCTTTAAATCCAACAAAAAACTTAGAAGCCACCCTGCCAGATAGGCTCGTCGTGACTCTTCCGGTGCGAGCTCGATGTTCTCTGCTTTTTGAAGCAATCGTCGGAAAACGCCTTCAGGTCGAGGACCGTTTTTGTCACTCCAGTTTTTAGGCCCATGCCACCAGACATCAAACTTTGGCAGATCCAAGCGAGGATAAGTGATTTCACTGATTCGCTGATACAACTTTCTGGAATCTGTGAGCTCTGCAGAACTCAAATCAGATATCACGCTTCCATAATAGCTCAACGTAAATGCGGTGTCTCTGCCATCTGGGTGGCGAATCAGATTAAGCTGATCTTCAGACTCAGAGATCAATTCTGTAGAATCAATTACATTTTTGATCTTCTCGATTCCGCCAGGTAGCTTGAGGATTTCCCGAATACCGTTACCCCCGGATTCTTCAATTTCGCCGGGGAGGTGACCAATTTTGACTGAAGCAGCAATTTGCGACAGGACTCTTGCTTCCTCGATTGCTGCCTCCTCCCCAGGTTTGTCACGATCCGGTATGATGATGACATTCAATCCAGTGAAAAGGGAACGGCAATGAGACGGAATCCTTTTCCCTGGCATCCCGATTGCCGTAAAGCCAAGCGAGTGCAAAGCAGCCGCGTCTTTGACGCCTTCGGTGATGTGTATCACCTCATCCTCGTTAGGTTCCCAACCAGTGGGTATGAATAAACCCTGCTTGCTACCTTCTTTTCGCGCGCCGTTCCTCCCCTTGGTCCAATCCTTGCTAATGGTCGCCATGTCGAACCATCCGCACGGTTTAATTTGTGCTGAATACATCGGTACGCGACAGACCTTCAATTTACCTCTACGGCTTTCTTGAGCTCCGAACGAAAGCAGAAACGATCTTTGCAAACCGTGAGCCTTGGCTACCAGTTCGACGATGTCACTGGATGATGCTGTCTTACTCGGAGCCGAACGGTAGCCGATATGATCCGCAACTAGTTTAATTGCCTCATGAAATCTGATTTGCTTGTAGTGGCATATTGCGGCTAGAAAATCACCATTCTTTTCCTTGAAGCACTGATTACACAAGACTGCCCCGGCAACCTCATCAAAGAGCCGAAAGCGGTCCTGACCACCGCAACCAGGACATGGATGATGTCGACCGTCAAGCACTTCGGCATTTAAGCCAGCCACTTGTTCGAGAATCTCGATTTCCCGACCACGGGCTGCGTGTTTAATCTCTTCAGCGGATATTGAATTTTTTCCGAATGGCCTGCCATTTTTCTGCATATCTTATTCTGCTCCCGATGACTATCCCTAAGAGATGTCGGTGAGATTTGTACTAACATGTAAGGGGCATTACATTACTAATCGTGACGAGTCTTTCCTCTGTTACGATTGTTTTCTGCAACCGTTACCCATCTGAGATTTGCAGCTTTATTGTCTAGTCGGTCTCTATTGATGTGATCGACGACCATTCCTTGCTCCCTACCGGGAACGTGCGATTCCGCAACAAGCCTATGGACATCACGCCACCGACGACGTCCTCGGAAGTGCAGTAACACTCTCAGGTATCCATGAGTCCCAACCAGGGGAGTGATTGGGCGTCCCGTAATCGATCGTACGTCGCCGAGGTTGGAGACCTCGTATGCGGGATATCGAACTATTGAACTCCAAGTGATCGTTAATGATTCACCCATTGAGAATGCCCCTTCTCTTCAATTCACGTTCTTCAGAAGACTCATCATTGGCTACTTGCTGGGTTGGAGATTGAATGGCGCAGAGAAACCGTCGTACCTCCGCCTCCGTTGAGTAGAGCTTGTTCGCAATCTTCAAGCTCTCTAAGCGAGTGCCGTTTTTCCCTTTGGTGATCCATCTCCAGACAGTGGGGGGGGAGGGGCGTTGCGGCAGCAGAGAAAGCAACTCGTTGAGCGGCTGCAAATCGGGTGAAAGTGGGTCTAGCATTTTTTGCTCCCGAAAACGGAAGAAGCCCTCACCGTGATTAACTCTCACGATGAGGGCTTGCCTGTTTCGGCGCACCACAGACCGGGAGAGTGTTGGCAAGGCTTCTGCCAATGTTTCCCGGGCTGGGTTGTTCCCACTACCCTGGTTTTTCCTGAACACATTATGTGCGGGTTTAAATCCGCTGAATATATTTTAACGGGTTGAAATTTTTGTCAAGAGCGCAGGCTTTAACCTATCAACGAAACAATCTTCTGAGCTACTGAAAAGTCTTTCTCTGCATAGACTTCCGAAGTCACCGCACTCGAATGACCGAGCATCACTCGGGCGGCTTCGATTCCTCCAACCTTTCTGGCTTCTGTGGCAAATTTGTGACGAAGTTGATTCGGCGACCAAGTCGGAATGCCAGCTCTGCGGCAGGCTCGAGTGATCGCCCTGCGGTAGCTGTCTCGCGAGTATCGAATCCCTCCATCAACTGGCTTGAAGAGTACGCGATCATCGTCTGTTCGCAGAATGAGGGGTGCAAGAACTGCCCGCGTTTCAGGTCCAAGCGGTATTCTTCGAGATTTGGAATGGTGTTCTGTCTTGTGTGTGTGAGGCACGTATTCCCAGTCCTCACCACAACGATCGATGTCCATCGGTCGCATAATCAAGACTTCTCCAGGTCGCATTCCAGTAAATCGCTGAACTCTGATCATGTCAGCGACAGCTTGCGACACTAAAGGTAGAACTGCCGCCACATGAAGATCTTCGACAGGCACAACCGGCTTGCTTTCTCTCGCTTTGGTTCGACCGCGTTTCAATCCATCCAATGTTGTGAGCGCTGTATGGACATTGACAGGAATGTACTCTTTCCTCACGGCCCACTTGAACATCATTTTGATACGACGGATCTGCTTATTGATCGTGCTTCGTGCCCAGCCGAGTTCAATCATGACTTTCTGCACTTTCTCAAGTTTCTGAGGACCAAAGTCAGCGGCCAGTTCTCGTGAGAACAGCTGAGCCAGTGGTTTGAACGCATTCCTGATGCAGGCAAGCTCAGACGTCGGGTTGCCGTTCTTCTGGTAGTACTCCTGAGCGTGGTCATCGTAGAGGATGATCAATTGGCCGAGGGTCATCCTGAACTGAGCTGGTGAGCTCTGACGCAACTGCCACTTGTCGATCAGCTCGCGATAGCGAGTGTGAGATTCTGGAGAATCGAAGGGGCCGAGATAGTGATCTCGCCCATCGATGCAGACACGAGCTTGGCCAGAGGCCTTGTGCAGAGAATACTTTGGAATGCGCTTCGTTGGCATAGTGTACAACTCCTCAAAATCGGTAAAAAACCGGTAGTGAGTTGCACTGCCAGAAGCGGCAGGTAGCCATAAATCATGGCTCAACAAGCACTTAGGTAAGTGGAGGATACCGGGCTCGAACCGGTGACCTTTTGGCTGCCAGCCAACTTCGGGAACACGTCACAACACCGTAAATGCTTGTATTCTAGTGTTTTACACACTTGACTAGCTCTCAGTCAAGCACATTGATTATGCTTGATTCCACGTAATTTCATAAAAGTGGTGTAGTAATGGTGTAGTCATGGTCGTTCTTAATCTTGCTGATTTCAATCCAATCGAACTCCCCGACATCATTGGCCGAAAGAATCTAGCCGATGCCTTCGATCTGGGGAGATGCTGCGCATATCTCTCTTGGTGGCAAAAAGCGTTCATACTTTCTGGTGTGATTAGATGTAATCGGGAAACCGATAAGTCGTCCACTACGAACGATCCCCAAAAACTTGCAGAGTCTGCAAATCAAGACGTTTCTGATCACGAATTTGTCTTGTTCGGTGTTCCACTGGGTATTGAAACCAATTCTAGTCTTGATTTAGTCAAACACGAAGAATCCGTAAAGGTACAGTTTGAAAAACTCTACTATCCTTTGGCTGCGAAAATCATCGAAAAAGACGATCTACGAGAGGGACTTGCGTCGGGACTACTCTCTGAACTCAGTGGCCAACATTCGGAAGATCTGGTCGAGGGTTTCAGCAAGAATTTCAATAGAAATCCGGAGTCACTTGTTGACGGTCCGCTGACAAGCACAGTTTGGCTTGGTGCTCGATTGGAGAAATTCGAACTTGAATCGGACACGCTGAATTCCGTATTGCTTGGGTCCCATTTTGATACGCTCATTCGCAGCTATGAACCACTCATCAAACTCGATGATCCTGTCAATCCTGTCAATCCTGTCAATCTCCCCCCCTTCACGTCCCAATCGTGGGAGATTGTCTTCGGTCGCCACAGCCAAATAGAGCTCGAAGAAACTGACATTGTAGTTTCGGAGGAGTGGGTCCATTACCGAGACCGGCTGCTGAGGCAAATCCATGTGTCACAGGATATTATAAGTGATTTGCGTTTCGATTCAACAGGAGCGGAGTTGGTTCGAGAATTGTACGCCGCGCATATTAAAACTCTGAATAATCTCGAGGAAGAGAAGATTCGACAATCACTAAAGCCGGGTTATTTGGACTTGATTGTCGACAGTGGAAGGCGAGAAATTCGACGCGAGAAAGACGAATACCCGCAGCCTGTCGAGCTCCAAAACGCTCAAGGTCTCTGGAATATTTTCGTTGCTATTTACGAACAAAGGGAGACACCTATCACAGGCAAAGGCTTAAAGGAGAAACTCGGCATAGCACCGGAGGATGACGTAACTTCGCAAATTGATAACCTCCGAAACCGACTAATCAACTTGGGGATTACCGTCTCTAGGCAGAAATACATGATTACCGAAGAGTAATTATGTTTCTTCTGGTATTTGCGTATTAGAGGCTCGAATTTTAGTTGTCTGGGCCTCTCTTCTCGGGCTCAGGTAAACGGGACCGTCCCTTTTTGCCCTTGCCATCAGTACGCCCCAACAAGGGTGGGACGGATGGCGAGGGTGAACGGAACTCGGCAGAAGCTCTTGGTGTTTCGGGGACTTGTGCCTGAGTACCGCCTAAATACGCACTTGCCGGATGATTCATCATAATTTCTGATCGTCAACAAGTTTTGACGATTACCAACCCAACTGTCAAAGGAGCTTCGACGGTCGTCATTTAGCCTGCTTGGTAGTGAGACATCGCATACCCAATCAGGAGGCCGCATAATGACGATCGACATCCACAACGAGCATTTGCTCACACTCGCTCAGGCCAGCCGCAAACTGCCTAGTCAGCCTTCACCCGGCACTCTTTGGCGCTGGGCAATCAAAGGGCTCAGGGGGGTCAAACTTCGCTCTGTCCGTGCTGGCAAAACCATCATCACGTCGAGTGAAGCCCTGCAAGAATTTCTTGAAGCAGTTCACGAGACTTATCAGCCCGAACCTGAAATGCAGGAATCGACCAATCCTGTCGTCGAACAGAAACTGCGACAACATGGGATGCTTCCTCGCGGTGATCGGCCTGACGACGACGGTCCAGACTGCAGCCTGTCCGCTTGAACCCCACAACCTCCGTTGTCGGGAATTCTCCATTCCAAAATAGATGGTCGCCTGGATCAGAGGCGACCATCGCAATCTTGTCCCTCGAAAGGAACAATTGATGTCTAACAAGAAACATTTTATTGATGTCACCGAAAATGGCAAGGTCGTCAACCTCCGCCAGAAATTCGGTCAACGCTACAGAATTCAGTTTGACCCGGCGTACGAAGCCGAACATGGCAAACGTGGCAGGTCGGATGACCCCTGGTTACAAGTGATACCCTGTCATCGTGGTGAAATCTACCCACTTGTTGACGAGTATCTGGTCGCCTCCACTAGGGCTTCCGGCAGTATTGCCAATCGACTTCGGAGCCTGTCGTGCTGTTCCATCCTTCGGGACGGTGACGACGGTGTCGATGTGAAATTTCATAACGACGACTATCGTAAAGTCTTCAACCTAATGAGTCCGCGGGGGGCACAAACCCTGTCTGAAGAGCGACGGGAGAATCTCATTGAGGCAGGCCGAAATTCCCGATTCCAAACTCCGCCTCCACCTTCCCAAGACGACTCCGATCCCGGTGGTCAGCCTATTCCAAAGCCGGAACCATCCACAAATCCGGGCGGTGGTGGTTTGCCATCGGCCCACGCTGCCCTCTGAAACGTCTGACCCGCCCCCGGCAGTTTCTCAGCCGGGGGCTTTCTTTCTCCATTTCCATAAAGAAAGGAAATTCCCATGGCAACCCCCGTTAGCCCTTCCGCTCCCGAAAACGGGAGCACCGATGAATTGTTTGGTCTAGATCAACCAGACCAGCAGGCTGATGAAGATGAATCGATTACTCAGTCCCCGGAGTCGCCTTCAAGCGAAGGTGTCGGCGAGGCTGAAGACCCGTTTGACATTACCAATCTCCGTCTGCCACAAAACTTTGTGGACCAGGTCGGCGTGGAGAAAGTCATCACGACTGTCCCCTGTCGCAAACCGAACCGCCAAGAATTCTTCCGAGTTCACTCGGTTGAAACTTTTCGCTTGGAGACAGCTGTGTTCGAGGACCAGCTCGGTAGAGATACCTATCTCGTCACTCCAAAATTAATGACCGGTGAGTTATCTGGAGAGGTTAAACCCGTCTGTCTCTTCACTTGTATCAACCGCCAGGGTGACATCTTTCTGTGGCCGGCGAAATTGTCGGGCGCCGATGGTCGTTCCAATTCCTGGAATGAGTCTGCCTTACAGGCGGCAAAAGAGGCGGAATCGAGCTGGATCCGCCTGGCGGCTAACATGAACGCCGGCTACTACGACACGTTTAAGGCCAGTGGAGAAATCCCGGAACCCGAGTGGCCAGATTTGTCGTTCCAGGAACTGATCAGACTGAGCTTCCAAGACCGGATGATCAAGAGTCACGATCATCCCGTATTGCGAGCTTTACGCGGCGAGGTCTGAATCATGGGACTGGATCAATATTCTCAAATCTGGCTCGTGGACTTCGAGTTCCGCGCGCCGGAAGGCGACCGACCTCAGCCTGTCTGCATGGTTGCCCGAGAGTATCGAACCGGTCAAACCATTCGGTGGTGGTCCGACGAGATCATGTCGTCGGACCGGCCGCCGTTTGATATTGGGCAAAACTCTCTATTCGTGGCGTATTACGCCTCTGCCGAGTTGGGGTGTTTTCTGGCGGCTGGGTGGCCCTGCCCTGAAAACGTACTCGACCTATTCACAGAATTCCGCTGCCGAACCAATGGCCTTTATCCTCAAGGCGGAGCGGGACTTGTCGGAGCCCTCCAGTATTTTGGTTTGCCATCCATAGAAACCGCCCAGAAAGAATCGATGAGGGAACTGGCGATGCGGTCAGGGCCGCATAGTCCGGTTGAACGTCACCAACTTTTGGACTATTGCGAAAGCGACGTAGCCGCCCTGGCAAAGTTACTTCCCCAAATGGAACGGGATGTCGATTTCCCCCGGGCACTATTGCGGGGCCGTTACATGAAAGCTGCCGCCCGCATGGAGTGGAATGGAGTTCCGCTCGACAGTCACACGCTTGCAGCGCTTCGTGATAATTGGCAAGACATTCAGGAGCAGTTAATCGAGCAGGTTGATGCTGGTTTTGGAGTCTACGAGGGCAGAACATTCAAACACGACAAGTTCGCGGAATGGTTACAACAAAACCACATCCCATGGCCACGACTCGACTCGGGCAAACTGGCACTGGACGACCGAACCTTTCGCGACATGGCGAAATGTTACCCACAGGTCTCGCCACTGCGAGAGTTGCGGCATACACTCGGCGAGTTACGACTGGAGAAGCTGTCTGTTGGTACCGACGCTCGCAACCGCTGCCTGATTTCTGCCTTTCGATCGACCACATCGAGAAATCAACCCAGCAACAGCCGGTTCATCTTCGGGCCATCCTGTTGGTTGCGGGGATTAATCAAGCCGGCGGAAGGCCAATCTATGGCTTACATTGACTGGTCCCAACAGGAATTCGGCATTGCCGCCGCGCTTTCCGGTGACCAGAAGATGCAAGCGGCTTACTTGTCCGGAGATCCCTACCTGACATTCGCGAAACAGGCCGGGGCGGTCCCCGAAGGTGCAACGAAACAGAGTCATCCCCGACAGCGAGAGCAGTTCAAGACTTGTGTCCTGGCTGTTCAATATGGAATGGGTGAGTACTCATTGGCCCAGAAACTGGGCGATTCCCCCGCGCGTGCCCGCGAGCTGCTAAAGCTACACAGGCAAACATACCCGGTGTACTGGCAGTGGTCACAGGCGGCCGTGGACCACGCGATGTTGCACGGTCAACTCCATTCAGTGTTTGGCTGGCAAATCCATGTGACTGATCGATCAAACCCCCGCAGTCTGGCCAATTTCCCGATGCAGGCAAACGGGGCGGAAATGCTTCGATTGGCCTGTTGTTACGCGACAGAGCGTGGGATCCAGGTCTGCGCACCAGTGCATGATGCATTGCTGATCGAAGGTCCGACAGCTTCTATCGAAAAAGTTGTAAGGGAAACGCAGGCAGCGATGTCACAGGCCAGTCGTGATGTACTTGATGGTTTTGAGCTGCGTAGCGATGTCGAAATCGTGAGTTCACCAAATCGCTATATGGATCCTCGTGGCTCGGAGATGTGGAAAACAGTCCTGTCAATCTTGACGAATCTGTCTTCTGCTAACCCCCGCATTTGGGCGGGACTACCCCCGCGGAGATGCGTACCTGTCCTATCTATTATTAATCTCTTTATATAGTACTTATTACCTAATGGTGATTGGAGGATATTTCTCATGAAGGAATCACCCGATAGTTTGGAAAACTTTCGACTCACCTCTAATCATTTAGAGGATCAGTCGCATCCTCTCCTACCAAAGCGTCGAAGAGGATGGTTTGTGAAAGGGCCTCTGGATGGAGAGTGGATTGGGAAAGCGGCTGCATTGCCAGGCAAGTCACTTCACGTGGCATTGGCGATTCAATACAAAGCTGGATTGACGAAAAGCAGTCACGTGAAGGTGACCAACCAGGACCGGGAGCGGTTTTCCTTGAAACCCGATGCATACCGACGCGGACTGAAGGCACTGGAGGCGGCGGGGTTGGTCAAGGTGGTCCGTAAGCCCGGGGCCTGTGCCCAAATTTCGATCGTTTAAGCCGTTCATTTTCTCAGGACGAGGTATTGGTAGGATTCGGACAAAGGCCGCGAGAGTATCCCAAAATGTTGGTGAAATGACTGGCCCCCGTTTTATGGCTCTTGATGGAGCGGTCAACGGCACCATCTTGCGCTGCCCGCCTTCTCGCGCTACCATAGTTAAAGCTGTTTCAACCTGTAGCACTTTGTGTCATGCACGGAGGTCACTCATGACGACCTATCCCCCATCCCCCATGATTTCCATGGAACAGGCTGCAAACCTGCTTCCCAACCCGCCCTGCCGTTCGACGATGTATCGATGGTGCACAGAGGGCGTTAATGGCGTCAGGCTGATGAACTTCAAAATCGGCAGGCAGCGCGTCACCACTGTTGATTACTTCCTGCAATTCATCGAACAACTGAATGATGTCAAATTCCCAGGAACTGGAGGTGAGTCAGCTGAACTCCCCCCCGCCACCACAGTTGATCCGCATGAATCTGATCAGTTTCCGCGACAAAGCACTTCCAGGACCACACCGTACGATCATCTGAATGACGACGACGAGTACGAAGATGAAGATGAAGATGAAGATGAAGATGACTGGGAAAATCCCGAGGATTGGAACGATCCTGACTACTGGGAAAAACGCAGCTCAATCCTGTCCTGAACACCACCGCGATTACCACCCGCCCGGTTGAGCAGTCTTAGTCTTCTGTGTGCTGGTATACCACTGCTTGAGCTGCTGCAGCATGTGTGCCGTCCGTTCCGGCTCCTGGGCGGCCAGTTCTGTTTGCTCCCCCGGATCGCGATCCAGTCGGTACAGTTCTACCCGCTCGTTCTCAAAGCTACCCGGCTTGGCGTTTGGATGCTGGACCACAAGCTTCCAGGAACCCTCCCGCATCGCTTCGGACCGGTTCCCTCGGTTGCTCAGGCAGGCCCAGTAAAGATGCCGGTGGAGTAACCGACTTGTTTCAGTAACTCGGCAAAGGTCGTCTCCGACGACTGGAGCCCCTTGCGATGTTCCGGATGATCACTGACGGGATGGATGACCGCTTCGATTCCAACCCGTTGTTGATAACGACCAGTCAGCAGTCCGGCCCGGGTCGGCGAACAGACTGTCCCGGAAGAATGAAAATCGGTCAGCCGCATTCCCTCGGCTGCCAGACGGTCGATCTGGGGCGTTTTGAAATACGGATTCCCAAAGCAGCTGACCCCCGCATAGCCCATGTCATCCACCATGATCACAACGAAATTGGGACGAAGCTGCACCGCCTGACTCACCGACGGGACAACCAGGATGAGCAATAGCGCACAAACTACGCTTTGAACTCGAATCATCATGCTACCTTTCGGGTCCTCAACCCCTTCCAAATCATCGAACAACTTTGCTTGAGCTGCCGGAGACCAAATCAGTATGCTCGGCAGGTCTTTTTTCAACCCACTCATGGTCACAATCCTCGATTTGATGGTTCGCTGGTAAGCCTTGGTCGATCGGGAACAATTTTGGGATCGATTTTTGACCAAATTGGGCCTTTAGAAAGAAAAAATGGCCGACAATGGTCTCAATTTGGTCGAAATTTATTGCTCAAACGCTCCGAAATGGCCGCAGAACCCCGATTTCCGCTTAGTCGTTGCAACCTCACGCTACACTGTGAAACACTTTGCAACATTAAACGACTTACTGACGCACTCTGTGGCTCAAAACCGAAACACCCCGCTGCGCCTCGAATTCTGGAAAATCGTAGTTAATCTCTCCATCTGCTGGCGGCCGCTCGAAATCCTGATTCCGCAAACCATTGAATACAGAGATCTTACGACGTAATACACGGCAATCTCGACATGCACCCACCCTAGTTTTCGATGACAACCCCGCACTGTCTTCAAATCTGCGTGTGTAATCGACCACATCAAAAAATGATTCAGGACATTAATCGTCTGAGAGTTGGCCGAGCCGAGGTGGCTTTAGAGTACCGATCAAATCCCCTTCACAGCGATGCATTTGGCCGCTTTTCGTGCTGGAGTCGGACGTTCTGAACGTGCTCTTGAAGACCAAGTCGGCGCCTCTCCAAGACGCTTCGCAAGAACTTGCGGACTGCCCACCGCTGCATCAGAGCGACTTCACGATCGTGCCCTTGGTGTGCCTGTGTTGGAAGGTAGCTGGGGGTCTAGTGCACGTTCGGAATCGGTATGAATGACCGACTGAAACAAGTCTCTCCTGGTTGCCGGTTCGTATTGGTCGGCAGGCGGCACGAGTTACTGGAAGCGCCCTTTCGCAACTCCTTCTACAGCTATCCGAGAGATGGCAAGCCTCTGTCAAAAACTGAACACGACATGGGCGCATGCGCAGCGCGCAAAAATATTATTGCGCGCGCATGAACACTATTGTGAAATGGGCCCCAAAATCGTCATCTACTCTGCTGCGGGAGCTAACCGAAACGAATACAAATCGGCATCCTGCAGTTCGAATAACAGCTGAACCGGTTTCCCCATGAGAGCCGAGACATTGGCCTCCGATTTCCAAGTGACGCTCCGCGATACGGAATCGCCGAAGATCGGATCACAATCCTCCCGGGTGAATCCCTGAATCGGTTGCCCATCGACATCCTGGATTTCCACGTGAATTGCGCCGGCCGCCGAGGTGGAAAAGTTCAGCCGCAACGCCTCACCACTAAAGATCAGTGGTTTGGTCAGGAGACGACCTCCCTTCCAGCCAGCGGAGACCGAGACAAACCCGTCCAGCCGCAGTGTGTATCGGCGAAGAGCGTTTCCATCACCGTGCCAAGACCCTTCACTGGCATACAGCGACAGTTCATTGGATGCCCCGGGTAAAGAGGACTGGGTTTCCACAGCCTGCCAGGCGATGAATTGGTGACCGTACAACCATGTCGAAGGACGCTCGGGGCCGGGGCGGAGAAACGCTTCATTCCAACGGTCGAAATGGACTCCGTCGCGGCTGGCCATGAGCAGTCCTTCTGAGAGCGCCGTCCCGTAACGCAAATGGGCGGTGGCGCGCGCTGCGCGACGCTCGAATTCAGGCAGCGCACGCATTGAGGATGACCAACCTCTTTCGACGTAGCGGGTCGGAAAACCGATCAGGATGTGCGGAGCTCGGTAATAGGGAGCGATTTGGTTGGTGTAGAGATGTTCGACGGGTGAATCCTCATACGTGAGGTCGGCTTCATTGTCCCAGTGCAGAAAATCCTCGGAAGTGGCCGTGCGGATGGCCCGGAAGCCGGCTGGCTTCCAAACTTTAGAGGTCGTCACACCCTTCGTAAACGTGCGGAAATACGCGCGATAAACCTTTGCGGTCGGATCCCAGAAGGCCAGGTTTTGCGAATCGAAGGCACCTTCCGTCACGACTGGCTCTTTGCGCATCAGCGACCAGTGGATTCCGTCTGGCGACTGAAACGCAAATAATCCACCTTCGGAGGCGATGCCGCCTAATGCTTTGAATCGTGATTCCGGCGGGCAAGCGGGGTTCGTATCCAGAAACGGAGCGAAGTTGTGCGTACCCAGGCCGGTCAGAATAATGTTATTCTGTTGGGAGCCGTTGAATTCGTGGAGACCCACTTCGGGCTTGGTGAATTTGATTCCGTCCCGGCTTTCGCCGTAGCAGTAAACCTGTGTTCCGACTTTGAGCTTTCCGTCTTCGACCCCAAGTTTTGACCCGCGGTAGTACAGGCGATACAGGTCCCCGTCACGGATGACACTGTGATAGCCGCTCCCTGCTCCCTCCCACGGGGCGTTGTGTTCGATAGCGATGTTCTGAGGCACTGGATGGTGAATCCGCCGTTCTGCGTTGTCGAGCCGTTCAATGAGATGTGCGTCCACGAACAGCTCTCGACGTGAGCCGATGTCGATCGGTTCGGAGCCAGGCAAAGGCAAGGCGTATGTCAGTAGAAGAAGTGCAACCAAGGATGCCGTTTTCATCAAAGTTCCTCACAGATGGGATGGTCGAAGTCGGAGCACAATCAAATGCTGTAATTGCAAATCTCGAGCCGGTGGAGGCAGCCGATTTCCGTTAACTCGCTGGTAGCGAACTTCCATTTCTACAGTGAACATCTGACAGCAATCAAGAAATTACCGAAAATGCCAGGCCGATTTCTTCGCAAGTTGGCCTGTTCAGCCCGCACCTTGCGCGCATCGGTGTGTTTCACCGGATGCAGTTAGCGAGATCTGCTTAGGCGCATCGGTGGCCTTCACCTGGGAAGTTTTAGCGAAAAAAACCGTTGGCTGAGGGGGGGACAGCCACCTGGGGTACCTGTTTGTAATACGTTCATGGACTGCCGGTTCCCTCAAATGGCTGAACCGGAAAGTAACCAACAGGTTAGTTTGGAACTACATAAGGAACAGCCGGCCGGCGAAAGCTGCCGGCGTTGGCCTTCATAGACCGGGCTTGGTCAGTCGGAGTATTCATTCAATCAAGGAAATAATGTCCTAGGCCGCGCTGAGCTTCCATCGAGTTGACGAAGCTGTTCATCTTGTTTACCGCGTCTTACCTCTGCGTCGTGTTCTCGGCCTGGAATGCTTCAATGGCTGCATCCAGCTTTGTGTCAAGCTGGTTGAAGATTCCGTTATCGACGTTGATTTCCGCTACGGTGACAACAAGATCATTGATGAGCTGTGCAGGCTCTTTCGGAATGACGAGCGCCCATCCGACGTCATTGCCAGACACGTTCGTGCCGCTGCCGATAATCGTGCCGTTGTCGGCTGAAATGTCATTGACACATTAGATGCTCAATCCAGCCACATCGATTCCGTATTCATGGGTCATCATTGGCTAAAGACGCGCCCCCTCGCATATTGTTTCAGCAGATGCTACAGCGGGTCGAGCGATTGAAACGAAGAGCGTCGTTGTTGGATTCCGGATGACGGGATGATCGTAGAAAATTATCGTCAATGAGTTGTACCCCGCGATCAGCGCACGTGCAGAGCTTTGAGATTGGCAATAACTTGACTACACTATGGACATACAACTCTCGGATGAGCCATAAAATGACGCGTTCGATCAGATTACCGTTTACGATAGCTAACAAGAAACTCGATGGCACTTCGTTATTCCCGTCGAATAACCAATCCCGGAAATTGTGGTTTATATATCAGAACTTGCCTTCTAATTCGCTTTCAAGGCGAGAATGAGCGATCTGTTGCCCGATTACGGCGGTCGAAGCAGCCGAATCCCCAGGATTCGGCAATGCAGACCAACAAAAAGCGGGTAACTGACCGCCATTCGTAGCCAAAATGGAATTTGAAGACAGGCTCTAAAGGATGCCAAGAAGAACGAATGAGTAGACGAACACACGAACCGCTGATATTTCGCATCCACGGCATGGATTGCGCGGAAGAAGTATCGCTTCTCAAACGTGAACTCATTCCGCTGCTGGGTGGTGAAGACCGGCTTGGGTTCGATTTGCTCAATAGAAAGCTGACCGTTGATACATCGTCGCAGGATGTTGCACATGAGGATGTGCTTGCCGCTATTGAACGAACCGGTCTGAAGTCCGAGCCTTGGCAGGACGCTGGTGCCACGGGTGTCGATCAGTCTTTTTGGCAGCAGCATCAGCGTTCGATATTGACCGGCGTGAGTGGCCTGTTCGGACTTGCCGGATCAATTCTGCAATTCGTCAACGTCAGCGAAGCGGAATCAGTACCGCTAGTGTCGATCGTGCTCTACTGCTTCGGCATTATCGCCGGGCTATTGTTGGTGCTGCCAAAAGCGTGGCGATCGCTCGTTTCTCTGCGTCCCGACATGAACCTGCTGATGTCGGTGGCGGTCATTGGGGCCGTACTGATCGGCGAATGGTTTGAGGGAGCGACCGTTGCCTTTCTGTTCTCGCTCTCCTTGTTGTTGGAATCTTGGAGCGTTGGGCGAGCGCGTCGAGCGATCGCGTCATTGATGGACCTTTCGCCGCCCACAGCCCACCTTCAGGGTAAGAGCGGTGAAATCAAGGATGTAGCTCCTGCGGATGTGCCCGTCGGTTCAACCGTCACTGTTCGCCCCGGCGAGAAGATACCACTGGATGGGCGAGTCATCAGCGGCATTAGCGGCGTGAATCAGGCTCCGATTACCGGAGAAAGCGTTCCGGTCGAAAAAGAATCTGGTGATGAGGTGTTTGCCGGAACAATCAACGGCGACGGGCTGCTGGAAGTTGAAACGACCAAAGCCGCCGACGATACGACGCTGGCTCGGATCATCAAGATGGTGGGCGATGCTGGTTCCAGGCGTGCCCCATCAGAGAAGTGGGTAGAGAAGTTCGCGGCTGTTTACACGCCTGCTGTGATGATTGTGGCTCTGTTGATGCTGTTGATTCCTCCGTTGGTTTTCGGCGGCGAATGGTTCGTGTGGCTCTACCGCTCTTTGGTATTGCTGGTTATCGCGTGTCCTTGTGCCCTCGTGATTTCAACACCTGTCAGTGTCGTCGCTGCCTTGGCGGCTGCTGCTCGAAACGGTGTTCTCATCAAGGGTGGAGTGTTCATCGAAGTACCGGCACGGCTCAAAGCAATCGCGATGGACAAAACAGGCACTCTCACGCAGGGAGCACCCGCTGTGGTCGATGTCGTACCGATGAACGGTCACGATGAGACCGAATTGCTAATGCGGGCCGGAGCACTGGAACTCAACAGCAATCATCCGCTCGCACGTGCAATTGTGGAGGAAACAAAGCGTCGAAACATCGAAATTGCCGCAGCCGATGGCTTTGAGACGATCCAAGGAAAAGGAGCTTCGGGCCTCATCAAAGGCAAGGCATTCTGGATCGGCTCTCATCGTTATCTGGAACAGCGGGGGCAGGAAACTCCGGAGGTTCACGAGCAGCTTGAATCCATGCAGAAAGCGGGACGAACTGTCGTGGTTGTCGGCAACGACGAGCACGTCTGCGGATTTATCACGCTGGCTGATGCGATCCGGGAAGAAACACGTGACGCCATTCGTCAGCTTCATGAAGCCGGTGTTGACCAGTTGGTGATGTTGACCGGCGACAACGAGGGCACAGCCAGAGCGATCGCGGCGGATGCCGGTATCGACGAAGTTCACGCCGAGCTATTGCCCGAGGACAAAGTTGCCGCCATCGAACGGTTGGTCGAGCAATATCAGTATGTCGCCATGATCGGTGATGGGGTCAACGACGCGCCCGCGCTCGCCCGCGCTTCTCTCGGAATCGCGATGGGAGCCGCAGGAAGCGATTCGGCGATCGAAACCGCCGATATAGCACTAATGTCGGACGACGTCTCCAAACTGCCGTGGCTCATCCATCACTCACGACGGACGGTCGGAATCATTCGCCAGAACATCACATTCGCGCTCGCGGTGAAAGCTGTGTTCGTTGTTCTGACTTTCGCCGGTTTCGCGTCTCTTTGGGCCGCCATCGCGGCCGATATGGGAGCCTCGTTGCTGGTCATCGGAAATGGCTTGCGACTTTTGAAATCCGTGTCTCCATCGGACAGACAACCCCGATCGGGTTAAAAGCGTTATGGCCTATCGACGATGTGTAGAGCAGGATACGAATTACAAGATTTCCCTCATGGTTTCATTATTCATTTGATTGACTTACGCGATTCATGGATCAGCACTGCTTGCTGCGTCGTGATATGGTGTTTGTCGGCACTCCCCGTTTACCGACTTGGTCTTTTATAACCGGTCTGTTTAACATCGTTTGCATCGATACAATGCAGATCGCCGCATTTCGAGAACGTGGCCCATTAGAGCGCGTGCAACGAGAGCGTCTCATATTTGACGTCGGGAGAAATGACTGGGCAAGGATATCGAAGGAGGCGAATCCTCCAGCATGGCTGGTTTGTTGACATCGTTGCAATCGAATCCAACGG
The DNA here is from genome assembly GCA_030836185.1 of Planctomycetota bacterium. GTDB lineage: Bacteria > Planctomycetota > Planctomycetia > Planctomycetales > Planctomycetaceae > JABURQ01. The sequence goes on along the minus strand of JAURQH010000051.1, from coordinate 102,617 downwards.
ACTCAATTTATTTGCTATGGACGCCAATCAGAACCGTTCTTGGAAGTGATTCGATGAAACTGTCGAGACCGAATCCGAAGAGAGCGTTGCTTCCCGACGTTGAAGACACAAAGATTGCAATGGTCCCCTCCAGAATGTTGTAAAGCACCGTGAAAAACGAGAGCGCGAGGGCTTGTGATCTGGTTATCAGCATCGCTGATGCCTCGCAGATGATGTTTCTGATTTCAGATGAAACTTTTGATTGAATTCACGGCTGGCTCAGGGCATTGACGATTTGTGTTCTTGCTGCCTGTGTCGCGGGAACCAATCCGGCGAGAAGACCGACAGAAGCCGAGACAATCGTGCCCATTAATGCTAATTGTAATGAGGGGCGAAAAGCGATCGTTACTCCTTCCGCTCCCACGGCCAGACTTCCCCAGCCGAGAATTGCCAGAGCAAGTGAGGTTCCCATCAATCCACCAAACAGGCAGAGCAGACCGCTTTCGGCAATCACTAATCGGAAGATTCGAGCTGGGCGCACACCCAGTGTCTGAAGAACTGCGTGTTCTTTGATCCTGTCTTGCACGGACATCAATGTTGTGGTCGCCACCAACGAGAGAACTAATCCGACACACGCGTAGCCCAACCAGTGAGCGAACTCGATCAGATCCAGCAAGTCGGAAAGCGTGCTGGCCTGAAAGGCTCCTTTGCGGCGTGTCGTCGTGGCAACCGGACCAGATTTCAGTTTTTCATCAATGGCCGTGGCGACCACATCGGGGTCGGCATCCGCGGTCAGATGGACTTCGTGTTGAGTGACCACACCCGCGGCATCCGCACCGCGACGGTATTGCAGAAATTCCAGATTGGTGTGAATCAGGTTTTCTTCCGACGGTATCGGCGACGAAAAGACACCCGCCACTTGTACGGTGATATCACCGATGGAGAAAGACTCTCCTTGCGAGATCCCTCGACGTGCGGCCACTTTTCGACCGACAATGGCCGAATCTCGTTGCGACTCGAATTCTCCCCAATCTCCGGAAACGAGCGTCAAGTCGCGGGCATTTCGTAACTTTTCTGGAGGTGAACCATTAAAGACAATAATGTCGAGACTCGCGCGGCAGTTGTTGGTCCAGACTTGGACCGGCATGACATCTTTGACTCCCGGAATATCTTCGATTTGTCGTGCATAGTCTTCCGGAAGTCGGCTGCTAGTCGGACAAAATCGGTTTTCCTGAAATACGATCAAGGTCCGTTGAGCGTCCTCATTGGATGTCAAACGATCGAGTCCTTCTTGTATGGAGACGACAAAACAGAAAACGAAGATCGCTACGGCTGCACCACTCACCGTCAGCATCGTTCGTGCACGGTGTCGCCAGAGTCCTTTGAAAACATAGGGAGCGAATCGGAACATGTGATTATTCTCCTCTTTTCATCATGTAGAGACTTGTTGTGCGGTGGCTCGTTCATCACTGGAGAGCTCCCGGATTTTTCCTTCATCCAACTGCAATTGTCGAGTCGCGATCTGAGCCGCTTCACTGTCGTGAGTCACCATGATCATCGTGATATTCAACTCTTGATTCAGTCGTTGCAAAAGAACCTGCACCTGCTCGCTGGTCTTGTTGTCCAGACTTCCGGTCGGCTCATCGGCCACGACAACCTTTGGATGAGCCACAATCGCACGCGCGATTCCCACTCGTTGTTCCTGCCCTCCTGATAGCTGACGCGGATAATGATCGGCTCGGTCGCTGAGCCCCACCGCTTCGAGCGCCAATTCCACTCGCTGTTGTCGTTCTCGCTTCGCCAGCGGTAATAACAGGATGGGGAGTTCCACGTTCTCGTAGGTCGTGAGCACGGGGATCAGATTGTGCGTTTGAAAAATATAGCCGAGATTCGCAGCTCTCCAATCCGCCAATTGACTACGACTGAGACTTGTGACTTCAACATCGTCGACAGTAACCGTCCCTTGATCAGGCTTGTCGATTCCGCTGATCAAGTTCAGGAGCGTACTTTTCCCTGTCCCACTCGGTCCCATCAGGGAGACAAAGTCCCCTTCGTGAATGTCGAGATCGACTTCCCTGAGCGGTCTGATCACCTCATCCCCTTTAGAGAATTGCTTCGACAGGTTGCGTATTTCAACGAGTGCCATGTGTTTCTCCAGTCGTCTGCTGTGTTTGGTGTTTCAATGATCTTTGTCTGGATTCAATACGGATAAAAATTCAGGAACGTTGTGTCTCCATTCCCAAAGTCGTGTTCTCACCGGAAATCGTGACAGATTGGCCAGATTTTAGTGTTTCGAAACCGGAGGAAATCAGCTTGTCGGTCGGTTGAATGCCTTGCACAACTTCGATCAACTCTCCTTTTCGGGCTTTTCCAAGTTTGACTGATTGCAGTTTGGCCCGGCCTTCGGCATCGACGATCCATACAGAAGCTCCCGCATCACCTGACTGAACCAGACTTTCCGGGACAAGCAGACGCTCATAGTCCTGCGACGCTTCTGTTTCAGAGTTCTCCTGTGGAGGTGCCAAAAAAGTTGCTGTCACCAGCATTTCGGGACGAATGTTCGGTGGAGGATTCAGCAACGCAACTTTCACTTCCAGAGTGTTCTTTTGAATGTTGGCAGACGATGTGGAAATCAGAACTGTGCCGAGAATCGGATCTTTCGATGAGGCGGTTTCAATTTCGACAGGTTGCCCCGGCTGAACCTGAGGGACATCTTCCAGTCTCACGTCTGCCCGAACTTGCAACATTTTCGGATTGTAGAGCGATACAACCGTGCTGGAACTCTGGCCAGCGGTAGAATCTAATCCCATCACGCGGGCTCCGGGATGAGCGATCAATTTCATCACACGACCTTCTATGGGAGACCGCACCACCGTTCTCCCCAGAGCAAGTTCGACCTTTTCCACAACCAACTCAGCCTGTTGGAGTTTGGCTCTGGCGGCATTCAACCGGGCTTGGGCATCTTCGAGTTGACGAGATTCTTCGATCAGTAATTTCAGTTGCGTGGTTAACGCTTTGACCTTGTTCTGATTCGCTTCCACTTCCTGCGCAAGGCGAGGCAATCGTTGCTGCAATTCTTCGAGAGTTGCTTTCGATCGGGAAAGTATGCTTCCTGCTTCCTGGATCAGCCGACCGGCAATGGCGTCTTTTGCGGCCAATTTTCCATCGAGGTTCTGCTGGTCGTACTTGACTTGAGCTTTTTGGGATTTGATAAAAAACGGAAGTTGAGAAAGCGAGGTTTCTGACTTGGCCAATAAGGATTCCGCTTCCGCCAATGCGGCTTCCAAGTGCACCGGATTTTCAACGCGCGACTTAGCCGCCTTGAGATCAGCTTGCGCGCTTTCCAATTCAGCTTGTCGGAGTTGACACGTCGCCTCGGCTTCTCGCAATGCGATTTTGAGGTCGACATCGATCAGTTTTGCGATCATTTCACCTTGAGAGACCTCCTGCCCTTCGACAACGTGCAATTTTTCGACGACCCCCTCAGTGAGGGCGGCTACGTTCACGGGAGTCGGTCGTGGCTCGACCCATCCTGCCGCCTGAAAAAGTGGTGTCCCTTCTTGCTGAACTTCTGCCCTGGTCACCACAACAGGAACGACTGTGACTTTCGGTTTGGGAAGATATTCTTCCCCCGCGGCGACGAGCATTAACGCGAGGAAACCGATGATGATGCCGCCGGGGACAAGATATCGCGTTCCCCAAGAACGATGTCGCTTCTTCGTCGGCTTTTGCGACGGTGTGCGTTCGAGGGCCAATCCCTGAATATCGAGTGTCTGTTCGGTCATGATTTATCTCTCTACGGTTCGATAACTCAGACTCTGCCCGACACCCCCGGCGACTTCGAAAGCCGACCGGGTCTGTCGAGTCGAGTGCTATTGTTCACGCCATCATTCTTTGACAAACACCTCGTCAGCTTGAACCGAAAGATTTCCTTCATCGTCGCGGGTGGCTATTCCCTTGACGATGACCGTATTGAGCTCCTTGATTCCGAGCAGCTGGCGAGCGTCTTTCATCACGGGCTTGCCATCGGCGTCGACCAATTTCACAGTGGCGATATTGTCCTTTACAGCGTTCTGTTCACAGCAGTAGTCCCACGGCGTTGGACAACCCTCGTCCTCGCTGCAGTAAGGCACTTTCGTATCGACAATCGTAAAAGCGGCAATTCCATCGACAAACGGTTTCGTCGAGCCCCCGATTCGTCCCTCGAGGACAATTTCTTCTTTGTCTTTGATGGACTTACGGGCATCACCAACCGGGAGCGCTCCCTCTGGTTCTTCGGACACAACATACAACGCATCCGCAGCGGAAGGCGTCGAGCCGTCTGCTGTCTCCACATTGCTCGCCGTGTCGCTTTGACCGCAACCGATTAAGCTTAAGGAGATTGCGATCGCCCCAATGGCTCCTGAAATTTGTTTGAACATCTGAAGTTCCTTTCTGAAAAGATTTGAGTAAAATCCCTGAAATTGGTTTAGAGAGCTTTCAAACTCTCCGCTACCGAGAGACGTAGGGCTTTGATCGCCGGAGGTAACGCCCCGACAATTCCCAGCAATAACCCCACACTGCATCCAATCAGCAACGCCATGCCGTCCACCTGTAGAGCAAACGCTCCCATCGTGAAACGGACAGCGACTCCGTTGAGCAGAAGCGAAGCGATCGCACCGGCAAGTAACGAACCTGCCGCCGCTAATAGCGTTCCCTCCTGAACGATGCTGATCAGGATCGCGTGGCGACGATAGCCGACCGCCTGCAGTGTGGCAATCTCTCGCACACGACCGGCAACTGCGCCGTACATCATGTTTAATCCGGCAAACACACCGGCTCCGGACACTAAAAACACAACGAACCATGCCATGATTCGCATCGGCTTGTAATGTTTTTGAAGCGACTGGTAGTAATCGGTTTCTTTGATGGCTTGCAGTTCGAGGTCGGTCCGTTCCTTGCAGAACAGTTCCACTTCGGCCGAACTTCCGCTCTGATCGAGCATCAGCGCAACGACGCTGATATCTTGCCGCTTCAGTTGGTGTTGAAAATCCGGCAGTCGGCACCAGATTTCCGATTCGTACGCCGCTCCACCTGCAGAAAAACGGCCGCTGATTTTCCATTGTTTTTTTTCAAATTCGATTTCCTGACCCACAGCAAGCTGCCCCGGATCACAATCCAGTTTGGTCGCCACGAGTTTACCAACAATAATTTCTCCGGCCTGAGGCCAGGCACCTTCCGTTAACCTGACGCCACGACGCACCAAAGGTGCGGTGGTGGTCACACCACGGACGAGCCCCAACCCCGATGAACCGTCATCCCCAACCTTGACGCGGGTCCCCAGATACAACTCCGGCGAAACGTGCGTCACACCGTAGCGTTGTTGAATACCTTCCACGCTGGCTGTGAGCAAAGCCGGAGTTCTTGCCGGAATGGCCGAATTCTCGATGTTCTGATCGGCACTGACCGAGTAGACCAGCACGACCGACGGGTCACCACTGACGGCCAATGACTTTTCCAGCCCGCGAATGAAACCGACCACTACGAAAATCAAAAGTATGACCGTGGAAAGAGCCAGAAGTGTCAGCAGACTGCGCGTCGGTCGACGGACCAGATTCCTGACACCGTATTCCCAAGGTAGTAGTTTTCGAAAAAACATGGTTTGAGTCACAGTACTTGAACAAACGGGTGATCGAACGTGATTAGCTCGCATTATGTGAGAGCATTACTCCAGGAGTGGAGAGAGACAGCGAGCATCGCGAACCCAGCCCGCTGCCCCTCTTAACCAGGAGCCTAGTTCTCGGGTTTTGACGTAAAGGTTCCACTGGGGCCGACCAGTTTCGTCGGTGTTTTCCCGATGTCGTCCATTTCGGTCCACAACACTTTCGGACTCAGAGTGTGTCCCGACTTGGGAATGACTTTGACGGTCTTAGATTTGATATCGCACTGAATGCTGGCGATGCCTTTCATCGGCTGCAGATGCTTGGTGATTTTCTTCACGCATCCGCCGCACATTTCTTTCACAGTCATGACGGTCGCAACGGGGTTATCCGCGGCCTCAAGTTCAACGGTTGCTGAACAGAGCAGGACCGCCAGCGCCAGGGGCACGGCCCGGAGTTTGGTTGCAGGTAACATCATTTCGATTCCTTTCTTAAACTTAGATAGGGAAAACGCCTTTGGCGGCGTCTACAAACTGAATTATTTTCTCGAAAAATAGAGTGAATTAACAAGGCGTTGACGAGTTTCCAGGGACATCGACTGGCGGGAACTCCTCGCACAGAGGTGGGGAGCACGGCAATCGGCTATCCTCAGCCATTTTCTTCTGAATGAAGCAACTGGCGTGTCGATCAATCTCCGTGACTTCTGCTTGGATCTCGTTGATCAATGTTGCCCGCATGGAAACGGGGTCATCCGCTGATGCAATCATGGCGGCCAGCGGCTCGATCAATCCTGTAAGTTCCGGACTCCTGTAATTGTCAGTATTTGAAGAGGGGTACATGGGTTATTCACCTCCATTTTTCATTCCATGGGAGTCATAGAGGGCAACAAACGCGAGATTTGCGCCTTCTGATGAATGAGTTCATCAGGTTGAGAGATCGCGAATGAGAAGCTTCAGCCGAGAAATCCCGGAGCGCAAGCTCCAAGACCTGGGAGGCACAATTCGCGAACGAAGAAGAGAGCGTTAGAGCAAAAACGACTGGACTAGAATGCAGATCGGTGGCGCCGAGTCTCGACGCATCGACTCATGCAACCAGTGTGCAATTTCCGGATCGTTGAATTTGGCAACGAGTGCTACTGAAAGATGTTCAGCGGGTAAACCGTTGGCAAAGTCGGCCATTTGGTCGAGGTCGATCTGTTCGATCTGGACGAGAGCTCCTTCGCAGAGACAATTGGAGCATTGGCATTCATCGCCGGAAGAAATCGGACTCGACTCATCCTGATTGTCTAATCCTGAGTGACAACAGGAACAATGACTGACTTCTGCGGAAGCGACTTTCGACGCTTGATCGACAAGCTGTCCACCAACCATGCAGTTGAATGGGCAGGCGAGCATCGCCAGTGTCAAAATTGTTCTTAACAGGACGGTCATACTATAACGATAGCTTTCAGCGGGATTATTGCAAGCGGAGTTTACGAGATGTAATGCAACAGGGGTGCAATACGTTTGGAATCGGCATCCCCTTACTGTAACACATCGAAATGAGTCATAGAAATCTTGAACGCAATTTCGCTCGCCCCTGTCGGCAACTGTTTAAGTCTCGACATCTCTTGATGTAAGTCTCGACATCTCTTGATGATAGGAAACTTCGACGTATCGATATGATTTCGTTAAGGGCAGTCGGATCAGCTCCCGTCCCGAATCGAGAATGCGTGCGGATTACAAGGATTGTGAGGCTGGCTGATCGGCATTTCTCCCCTCACCCGTCTGATCCGGGAACAGATATCAATCTTTACCATCGTTATATCCGATTCCATCTTGAAGTGGCAAAAGCCACTTTTCGAGGATTGGATTTAATCACTGGAAACAGTTCCATGTTGTTTCGGCTTTCACTCAACGCAATCTTGATGTGCACATTCCTGCTTCAGGTTTGCGTCCCTTGTTGCGTCTTGTCGGGCCAATGCGAGCAATCTTCCGTTAACAATGAAGATAATTCACAGACGGCAAAGAGCTGTTGCTACTGTCCACTTGCGGGAAAGCCTGAGCCAGGGGAAACAGATTCTCCGCCCAAACCCTCGCATTGCCCTCTCTGCGAGGCTCCCAAAGATTTCTACAGCCACAACGACACATCGTTTTCATGGGAGCAGGAATCCTCCCGGTTACAGTTACAATGCCTTCAGACCGAACGACTTTGTTCGAGCCCACTCTCCGAAGAAACGGTCGACGGGTTAGCTGATCGCGAATGGAAGCTCCTCCCGCACGTTCGTGCCATGCGCCTGCTGCTCTAAATCATCCGTCACAATGAACTGTCTAATTCAATCGTTCAATCTCATTTTGCCGGAGAGTCGCCATGAAGTTTCGTCACTATTTCATTCAGTCCAGTCTCGTTGTCGTCCCCACATTCGTCATCGGTTGTGGAACGTTGGGAACTTACTATGCCAAGACGGAACTACCCAACCCTCCGCAGACTTCTCGGGAACTTGTCGATGTCAAGGAGTCGACCTCCATTGCCGATACAAAGAATTCTCTCGGGGATGTTCGGGCGAACGACATTCCACTCGACGTGCAGAAGACTTTCATCGAGAATTCGGACACGCCCATAAAACTCGCGGCTGAGATTCTGCCCGTCGATTTCGAATCGTCATCGAGTTCGACATACGAGGCTTCATATCTCCGGGAGCCGGAAGGTCTTCCGCTGCCAGAACCGGAGGAGAGTACCGAACATGGTGAATCACAAAGTGTCGGATTACCAGAACTCGTGGAACTGGCTCTCAAGCACAATCCGTCGATCCAGCAAGCCAGCGCGACAGCACACAAAGCATCCGGATTGAGAACACAAGTTGGTTTGAAGCCGAACCCACTGATCGGGTACTTCGGGGAGGAAATGGGTAGTGACAGCAGCGCCGGTCTGCAAGGTGCTTTTGTCAGTCAGACGTTTATCACGGGCGGGAAACTGGAGGCCAATCGCCGTGTTCTGGATCAGGATTATCAATCCATCCTCTGGGAAGTGGAGACGCAGCGATATCGAGTTCGAACTGATGTGCGTATACGTTTCTACGAAGCCCTCGCAGCACAACGTCGCCTGGAACTCGCAAAGAACTTTCTCGCAGTGGCAACGAAGGGCCGGGATCTTGCCCAGGAACGATTTGACGTTCAGGAAGGAGCCCGACCGGATGTCCTGCAATCAGAAATCCAATTGAGCGAAATTGAGATCATTCGGCAGAGAGCGGCAGTGGAATACCAAGCCGCCTGGAATGCTCTTGTGGCTGTCGTCGGCCTGACCGAAATGACGCCTCGACGTTTGCGAGGGCAACTTCCCGAACAGTTGGACGAGAAAGACTTTGAGACATTGTATCAGGAGTTGCTGAACACGAGCCCGGAACTGCAGACCGCTTACGCTCGACTCAATACTGCCCGAGCACAGATGAAACGTCAGGACATTCAGGCCATTCCTAATATCACGGGTCAGTTAGGAGTCGGACGGGATAATGGAATCGGTGAGAACTTTGCCAACGTGCAGTTGAGTCTTCCGCTGCCGATTCACAATCGAAACCAGGGCAACATTCAAGCGGCGTACGCCGACTACTGCCGAGCCTCCCAAGATGTTGCTCGCTTAAAGCTAGCAATTCGCTCTCGACTGGTGAACGCCCTGCGAACATATCATCAATCTCTTGTTTCCGTGAATCAGTATGCCAGTACGATTCTGCCGAAATCTCAAGAGAGCATGAACCTCTCGGAACAGGCTTACATCGCTGGTGAATTCGATTTTCTGCGGGTATTGGTCGCTCGTCGTACCTATTTTGAGACCAATCTCTCCTATGTACAAGCGAGAGCTGATTTGGCGATTGCCAATGCCCGAATTGAAGGATTACTTCTCTCTGGTGGTTTGACTGCACCGGTCGAATACGGACGCGACGACTCGCTTCGGGGACAAGCGTTAAGTGGACAGTAGGGGTGTGTCAATATCCAATTTTTTTGTAATTGATCTTGACTGAATTTACATTCTTTCCTGATATACGATTAGCGTCTCATTTTCGAAGATCGACTTTTTGGATTAGTACAATGTCACAACTTCTCTCAACAATGACTTGCCTGGCGATGCTTTGGCATAGCATCGGGGGATGTTGCTGGCACCACGATCATCAGGAATGCGAGACGAAAACGTCATCATTAAGCGAATGTTCTCACAACCATTCGTGTCACGAAGAACACCATAAACATTCTTCTGACCGTGAATCCACGTCCGAATCGCCTGAACCGTGTCATCATCACGAACATTGTGGTACGGGAGACTGCGTCAGTATTAAAACGGTTTCGGTGGAAATTGAAGATTTCAGTCCTGCTAAATTGCTGATGCTTCCTTTTCTGGTTCCCGAAAGCAGAGGCATTTCCGAATCGATGGCTTCGCAACGGGGAGGCCTCAGTCCCGAGGCGCGAACCCCGCTTTGCTCAATCGACCGCTGCGCGATCAATCAATTGTGGTTGATCTAATTCGCGACTGCTGTGCATATCTGATTGCTTCAGATTTCCTTCGCTTTTTCAGGTGAACGTACGCCGTTCATTAGTGGAAAGCGTGTCTACCCTCTACAGATTTGCAGCCCCGGATGCGGCTGCGCGAGGAGAAAACAATGTCATCTCAAAAGCTGAAATCCATCACAAAGTGGGCGTTTCCCGCAATGGCAGTGATCGTTGTCGTCATGGCAATTGTGTTCCGAGGGATCTGGTGGCAGCCGCTTTCTCACTGGGTCGCGGGAACTGTTCAAGGTCAACATTCGACGAATGGTGAACAGACCGACTCCAGTGATGAACAGCACCAGGATGGTCAACCGCACGACGAATCGGTTTCACTCGACCTGTCTGAGAAAGCAATGCTGAATCTCGGACTTACGAACGAGTATCTGAAACCGCTTCAACTCGAAACCTTTCGTAAAACAATTTCGGTTCCGGCAATCATACAGGAACGCCCCGGTCGCACTCGAATCAAAGTCTCAACACCGCTGACTGGTATTATCTCGCACGTCCATGCTGTGACAGGAGAAGCGGTTCTCCCGGGCAGCTTGCTGTTCGAGATACGCCTGACTCATGAGGATCTGGTCGAGACACAGACAGAATTTGTACAAACTCTGGGGGAACTGGATGTCGAGCAAAGAGAACTGAAACGACTGGAAGGAGTCGCAAGTTCGGGAGCCGTTGCAGGTAAAGTCGTCCTGGAACGACAATACGCTCGTGACAAATTAACAGCCTTGCTCAACGCACAAAAAGAGTCGCTCAAACTACATGGCTTAAGTGATGAACAGATTGCGGACTTGGCCAAAAATCGATCACTGCTGAAATCACTCAAGATTTTTGCCCCCTCTGTGGACGGTCATCCCGAAGATGAATTCAAGTTCTCCGATCGGGGAGTTCAGAAAATCTCCTACGAAGAACCGGAGCAGGTTCCGCTCATTCTTGAGACACTCCACGTTCTTAAAGGGCAATCAGTCGTTGCGGGGGAAACGCTTTGTGAGATGGTTGATTACCAGGAACTCTATATCGAAGGCAGAGCCTTCGAACGAGATGCGCGTGCGGTGACCGAATCGATGCAACAACAGTGGACCGCTTCAGCGATGTTTGAAAGTCAAACTGGTTTTGAAATCGTGGAAAATTTGCCGTTCGCATACATCGCCAACCAGGTTAACGCCGACTCTCGCACGCTCTCCTTCTTCGTTCGATTACCAAACACGATTGTCAGAGATGAGAGCAATTCAGGCGACCAACGTTTCATCACCTGGAGATATCGTCCCGGTCAGCGATTGCAACTTCTTGTCCCGGTAGAGGAATGGCAGGATCAGTTTGTGTTGCCGGTTGACGCCGTCACACAGGAGGGGGCGGAGTATTTTGTTTTTCAGCAGAACGGCGATCATTTCGACAGAGTTCCCGTTCATGTGAAACACAAAGATCAACGTTCTGTTGTGATCGCAAATGATGGTGCACTGTTCCCCGGGGATGTCGTCGCTCGACGTGGCGCCCATCAAATGCAAATGGCACTCAAGAACAAATCCGGAGGCGGAGTTGATCCGCACGCCGGCCACTCGCACTAGATCGTTTACATGTTTGTTGTGGACGCGACGAACGCGATTTCAGCAATCATAAAAATCTCTCCACCAACCGCATCGATTCGATTTTTTGAAAATCAACGATATGAGGTCGACATGTTAAATGCCATTATTCGCTTCGCCTTGCGACAACGCCTGCTGATCATCGCGATTGCCTTGTTCTTTACGGGATACGGTTCCTGGAAGGCATCGCAGATGCCGATCGATGTCTTTCCGAACCTGAATCGCCCACGTGTTGTGGTGATGACGGAAGCACCGGGACTCGCTCCCGAAGAGGTCGAAACCTTGATCACGTTTCCGTTGGAGACTTCTCTCAATGGTGCAAACGGTGTGATGGATGTTCGAAGTTCCTCGGGCGTCGGGATTTCCGTCATCTATGTGGAGTTCGAATGGGGGACCGACATTTACAACGACCGACAAATCGTTGCCGAGCGGTTGCAACTTGTTTCCGAAAGACTGCCGAAAGGAATCAAACCAACCCTGGCCCCGATTTCCTCGATCATGGGCCAGATTTTGATGCTCGGAATGTGGAGTGACAATCCGGAGGTTGATCCGCTCGAACTACGAACCAAAGCCGATTGGATCGTACGTCAACGGCTACTCACAATTCCCGGCGTCTCCCAGATTTTCACGATGGGAGGCGGGCGGAAGCAGTTCCAGGTACTGGTCGACCCCGACTCAATGCTCCGTTACGGCGTCACGTTGCATCAGATCAAAGAAGCTCTCAGTGAAAGTAACCAGAACAATACCGGTGGGTATCTTGACGAACAAGGCCCGAACGAGTTGCTCGTGCGGGCGTTGGGACGGGTGCAAACCGTCGAAGATCTCGAAAAAGTCGTGGTGACAATACGCGAGGGGAGACCGGTCGCTCTCGCGGAGATTGCTGAAATCAAGGAAGGCCCCCAAGTCAAACGAGGAGACAGCGCGGCGTTCATTCGCGAGGATGGTAACACGTTCTCGGGAGGAGACGCGGTCGTGTTGACAATTAACAAACAGCCGAACGCGGACACCGTCGTGGTTACCGATGAGGTACTCGACGCGGTGGAGGAACTTAAGCTAACACTGGGAGAAGACATTCAAATTGTTCCGGTTTATTCGCAGAAATCATTCATCGACCGAGCCGTTGAAAACGTGATCGAAGCGCTGCGGGACGGTGGTGTGCTGGTCGTGATCATCCTGTTTCTGTTTCTGATGAATTTTCGCGTGACAATGATCACGCTGACCGCCATTCCGCTCTCGATTGTGATGACGGCGATTGTTTTTCATTTCTTCGGATTGTCGATCAATACCATGACTCTGGGAGGATTGGCGGTCGCAATTGGTGAACTCGTCGATGACGCCATTGTTGATATTGAAAATATCTTTCGACGCCTCAAGGAAAACAGAGCCAAAGGTTCTCCCAAACATCCATTACTGGTTGTCTTTCAGGCGAGCGTGGAGGTGCGGAACTCAATCGTCTTCGGCACGATGATTGTCATTCTCGTCTTCATCCCGTTGTTCGGTCTGTCGGGAATGGAAGGTCGGATATTCGCCCCTCTGGGGGTCGCCTACATTGTTTCCATCATTTCCTCTTTGATCGTCTCTCTGACGGTGACTCCCGTACTTTCGTACTGGTTGCTCGGCAATCCGTCTCGGGCTGCCGCCGGTGAGTCGGAAGAGGAAAAAGATGGATTCTTTCTTCGCGGATTGAAATGGGTGGGAGACAAAGTGATTCGATTCAGTCTGACTTTCCCACGCTTGAATTTAACCGTCACGATGTTGGCGGTCGCTTTGGCGGGACTATTTGTCGTCAATTTGGACCGAGACTTCCTGCCCCCGTTTAACGAGGGGTCGGTACAACTGAATGTCGTTCTGCCTCCTGGGACTTCGCTGGACAAATCAAACGAAATTTCCAAAACGGTCGAATCCCGACTCAAGGAGATTTCCGACATCGTCGGTTTCGTCAGGCGGACGGGACGCGCCGAACTGGATGAACACGCCGAGGGGGTAAATATGAGCGAATTCATCATCGAACTCGATCCAGACTCATCTCGCTCGCGCGAAGAACAACTCGACGAAATTCGCCAAGCGATGAAAGACATTCCCGGTATTGTCACTGCGGTGGAGCAACCGATCGCCCACCTCATCTCGCACATGCTGTCGGGAGTCAAAGCACAAATTGGTATTAAAATCTACGGCGACGATCTGGATGTCTTGCGAGAGAAAGCGGAACAGTTCAAAGCCGAGATGGAAATTGTTCCCGGAGTGACCGACCTGATGGTCGAACCTCAGGTAATTATTCCCCAATTGCGGATTGAGATCAATCGCGATCAATTATTACTGAACGGCTTATCGATCGCCGATGTGAACGAGTTTGTGGAAACGGCAATGAACGGCGAAGTTGTCTCTCAGGTTCTCGATGGACAGCGAACATTCGATCTGATGGTTCGGTTGCGCGAAGAGTACCGCGAAGACCTCGATCGATTAAAACGCCTTGTGATCGAACTTCCAGAAGGAGGACAGATCCCACTGGAAGCGGTCGCCAAAGTCTATCGATCAGGTGGCCCGAACACGATTCAACGGGAGAATGTCCGTCGCCGCATTGTGATCCAATGTAATGTCTCCGATCGTGGTGTGGTCGATGTCGTTCAAGACATTCAGGCGAATGCCGCACCTATCGTCGAGTCACTACCGTCTGGTTACTTTGTGGAATACAGTGGGCAATTCGAAAGTCAACAATCCGCATCCCGGGTGTTGTCGGTGTTATTTCTGGTTTCCATGATCGGAGTCTTTCTCGTCCTGTTTACCATGTTCCGGTCGGTCAATCTATCTCTACAGGTGATGGCCGCGTTGCCAATGGCGTTCATCGGTTCGGTCGCAGCCCTGGTCCTCACCGGACAGACACTGACGATTGCCGCTATGGTCGGCTTCATCTCCCTCACCGGAATCGCATCACGCAATGGTATTTTGTTGCTCAATCATTACCTGCACCTCGTGAAGTATGAAGGTGAGGACTGGACCAAATCGATGATCGTTCGTGCTGGCATTGAACGGCTCGCGCCCGTTTTGATGACGGCACTCACCACCGGAATTGGACTCGTCCCGTTAGCGATGTCCGCGGGCGAGCCGGGCAAGGAAATTCTTTATCCAGTGGCAACCGTTATTCTCGGAGGATTAATCAGTTCCACGATGCTGGATTTCTTTGTTCACCCTGCCTTATTCCTGATGTTTGGCATCAAAGAAGCCGAGCGTGTTGTCAGCGAATCTCAGACTGAAGTACCTCTCGTGGATGAACATGAAGTTCATCCATAACCTGCTCCGCTAATGTCGGTTGAGCACGCGACTTAATATTTCGGAGACGAGGTCAGGATGGCCTCAGTCCTCTTATAATTATGAAGGAGACTACGATGATCAGTTTCAAGAATCCATTTTTACTGTCGGTAATTGTTGTGGCTGTTGTCAGCTCGCACTTACAAGCACAGTCGCCTGACCAAAAAGCGACGATCGCGTATCGTCTCGTGAAAACAAAGACGATGCACTTTGATGATTCCAAAACCGCCGAGCAACACTTGGCTACAGTCAAAAAACTCGGCTGTGAGGCTTCGTCCGAGTCACACGGCGATCATATTGACGTGACGTATCAGTGCGCGAACTGGAATGCACTCACTGTTGCCAATCATGAGTTAGCACATCAATGGCAAGGTTGGATGAAAGGAGCCGGATTCCAGACAGTTCATGGGCATCCCGCCAATGCTGCCCACGATCACAGCCACGAAGACGGGGCGAACCACGAAATTATCTCCTACCAACTCAGTAAATGGATCACTCAGGAGCACGAATCGAAGCCGGCAGCGAGTGGTGCTGCGGCTGTATTTCAAGGACTGGGATGTGAAGTGAAAGAAGACGGGAATGTCATTTCGTTTCGCTGTCCGATCGCGATGAGTGTCGAGTTCGAGTCGCATGACACGGCACACGCTTGGCAGGAATGGCTCAAAGGAACAGGATTCAAAACGAGTCACGCCCACTAAGCAGAGCCCTGATTCAACTTCCAAGTTAATAATTCTACCTATTGAGATAACCCTAACCAGGAGTATAACCATGAAGACAGTTGAAACATTGACGATTGCAATCATGACTGTAGTTCTCATGCTGACCGGTGTGGGGTGTAACGGCGATGCCGCTACATCGGATACGTCAGACGTAGAAACCTCACCGCCACCCGCAACGGTTGAGGGGGCACACGCTCATCCAACTCACGGTCCACACGGTGGGGACTTAATCGAACTCGGCAATGAAGAATATCACGCTGAGCTCGTTCATTCTGAAGGTGAAGAAATTGTGATTTACATTCTCGGTAGTGACGCCAAGACGGCTGTACCCATCGAAGCAACTGAAGTCGTCGTGAACGTTGTGCATGACGGTAATCCAGAGCAGTTCAAGCTCAACGCCTCCACAAATGAAGGGGATCCCAAGGGGCAGTCAAGTCGGTTTTCGTCCTCAGAAGCAGAGCTCTCTGAGCATGTACATGAAGAAGGTGCCGCGGCAAAGCTCGTTGTCTTAATCGACGGCAAGCAGTACACGGGCAAGATTGCACACGACCACGATCATGACCATGGACACGCTCATGACTGAGTCGGACCACGTTCAGTCATTGAAACCAAACTTCGGCAAAAAACAACTTGACGTTGTTGATTGTACAAGGCTGTCCGGCGTTGCGCTGGGCAGCCTTTACTTTCTCTCCGGTGCGGTCGCATTGGCCTATGAAGTATCGTGGAATCGCCAGTTTGGATTGTTATTCGGGCATTCAGAGCAAGCCGCTGCTGTGGTTCTGGGGGCTTATTTCACAGGATTAGGAATCGGGTACTTTGTGGGAGGTCGTCTTTCGCTGAGTACCGTTCCGTTGCGTTCCTACGCCATTGTCGAGCTCATCGCCGCAGCATGGGCCTTTTTAATTCCTCGGATTTTGGAAGTTGTGGAGCATTCCCCAGTTGTTCAGCTACTGTCGTCCTCCTCCGTCGTATACCAGACAGCCTCTCGCGCCATAATGGCATTCGTGATTCTCCTGCCAGCCACCTTGGCTCTCGGAGCCTCATTCCCCTTGATCTCTGCAAGTTATCGACTCATCCCCGGAAAACAGTATGTCTGGAGCAGCCTTTGTTATGGGTTAAATACTCTGGGAGCTTGTCTTGGAATCGTGCTGACCACTTTCTTTCTGCTGATTTCGGCAGGAGTGCGCGGAAGTAGCGATCTCGCTGCGATGCTCGGAGTTGTTATTGGAATCTCTGCTTGGGGCATGAGTCGAAGTCTCCGCAGACATGATTCCGCTGATCGTACACTGACTTCAAAGTTATCTCCCACGAATCGAAATCAAGGTTGGGAGCTGAATTCTATCGCAGCGCTGTCCGGATTCGGGGTTATCGCTTTGGAAGTCTTGTATACCAGACTCTTTTCGCTTGTGTTTCATAATAGTTCCTACACCTTCGGACTCATCATTGCTGTTTTCCTTTTGAGCTTGTCGCTTGCCGCTCTGCTCGTTCCCCTTCTACTCCGCTACCTTACCGTCGATGCATTATTGATAGTCAGCGCGAGTCTCGGAACATTGTTGCTACCGATCTCTGTTGCCGTTTTCGTTGAACGAACCGGATTCAACTATTTTCCGTTGACGGATAACTTCCAAACATACCTGCTTAGCAGCTTCTGGCTGACCGCCAGCGTTATTTCTCCACCTGTGGTCGTACTCGGAATGCTCTTACCGGCATTATGGAAGTTGATCCCTTCCGATCAGCTTCACGGGCAAGCGTTAGGGACGATCACCATGACCAACTCTTTGTCGTCCGGTTTTGGGGCAATCGCTGCCGGATTTCTGCTGCTTCCTTTCCTGGGACTCTGGCATTCGTTTGCGGTTCTCTCGATTATTTTCCTGGTGCTAGCGGTTGCGAAGCTCATACAAAACAAACAACGCATCTCCGGTGCCATTCTGATACTGATATCCACTCCGGCGATCGCACTCCTCTGGTCCGGGGGGCAACATTGGGAACAATCTTATTCTTCCGATGAGACTTTACTCAGACGCTGGGAGTCAACCTATGGATGGATCGATGTTGTCCAGAATGAGAAGACCAGTGCACGCAAGGTTCGACAAAACCTTCACTATCGACATGGTTCCACGGGAAATGATTCGGTTCGAGAGCGGCGTCAAGCGCTCCTCCCCCTCACTTTGCATGCTTCTCCTAAGAAAGTCTTACACCTCGGCCTGGGGACCGGAATCACTGCTGCTGGAACTCTTGATTATCCGGGGATTGTCTCCGTCACCATCGTGGAACTGATTCCCGAAGTTGTCGAGGCTGCTTCTTATCTGGGAGAGGGGAACCAGAAACTGTTTGAGGACTCTCGAGTTCAAATTCGAATTGACGATGCTCGGCACGATCTTCTCTCTCATCAGGATGAGTATGATGTCATCATTTCTGACCTGTTCGTGCCGTGGGAAAGCCAAACTGGGTACCTCTACACTCAGGAGCATTTTCAGTCAGCCAAAACTCGCTTGAGAGTCAACGGACTTTACTGCCAGTGGTTACCGCTGTACCAAATGGGGCTCCAGGAGTTTCAAATGATTACCGATACGTTCGCCTCGGTTTTTCCTCAGACAACTCTTTGGTGGGGACATCTGAATCCGAATAAACCGATGATTGCACTCATCGGTTCGGAAGAATCTTTGGAACTTCTAAAACCAGCTTTAGAAGAACGTCTTGAGAGGCTCAATGCCAAGCTTGAGCCAAATGACTCATGGCTTTCAAACCCTGAGAGGCTCCGCCTGCTTTCTATTGGCTCCTGGAAACTTCATCCCCAACCGGTATTCAACACGGATGAGCACCCCAGAATCGAATTTCTGACACCACTCTCACACTTGGACAGACGATTGATAACAGGCCCACGACTCAAAGAATGTTATGAGAAGTTCTTCGAAAAGTTGTCCCCGATCACCCCATCGATGACCGATGAGCACCAACATCAGATTCATGAAGAGCAAAAAATCATGCTCACTCTTGATTAGTATTCTCGGCATCGATTTTGGATTATCCCGAAACTAGAGTTCAATATCATTGGCTCTTAAATCAAACACTGAACAAGGCTCTTAGGACTGAACTCAAAGAAGAGTGTGATGACTGATAAGGCGAGAATGGCGCGTAGCCATATTGTTGATTCAGGCGTGATACACTCTCAATGGCTATCCAACTATGAATTCATCCGATGAAGACATTACAACTGGTGGTTCAAACCACTCTGATCATTCGCACGGTGCCAGCCGCAGCAAGGAACTGGTAGCGGTCAGCGATTCGCGACTGCTGTGGTCGGTGATCCTGAATCAGATTCTCACAGTCGGTCAAGTTGTTGCCGGTATTTTCTCTGGCAGCGTGGCATTGCTGTCCGATGCGGCACACAATTTCAATGATGCCAATGCACTGCTGATCGCTTTCGTTGCTCGTCGTGTCTCTAGGAAGGATGCGAATGAGCGTTACACGTTCGGCTACCGTCGAGCGGAAATGATTGGTGCCTTAATCAATCTGATATTACTGGCTGTTATCGGATTGTACTTGGTCTACCAAGGCATCCTGCGATTCATTGAGCCGCAAGAAATTATTGGTTGGCTCATGGCTGCCACGGCGGTGTTGGCGTTGGTCATCGACGTTGCCACGGCATTACTGTTATGGACGATGAGTCGCGGATCATTGAATGTTCGGGCCGCCTTCATCCACAACATTGTCGATGCACTTGGAAGTGTTGCGGTGCTGATCGGTGCCGCAGCCATCATCTGGAAGCAGTGGTACTGGGTCGATCCGTTGATCACTTTGCTCATTGCAAGTTACGTTTTATGGCAGGTATTCAAAATGCTTCCACAAGCCACTCGTGTCTTGATGGAAGGCACACCTAACGATTTCGATTTGAGTGAATTGATTGAGAAAGTAGAGAAGATTGACGGGGTCAGCGGAATTCATCATGTCCACATCTGGGAACTCGATGAGCAGCACCGAGCGTTGGAAGCACATGTCGTCCTGCAAAAAGGGAATCCCAATGAGCTGGAATCTATCAAAAGACAGATCAAGCATTGCTTAATTGATGAGTTTCACATTCAACATTCCACGTTAGAGTTTGAATATACCGGAGTCGGTGATGACTGCGAAGACCAACAGGTCATCGCCGACCATTAGGAATCGAGTGTAGATTTCAACATGCTATTAATCTTATTCATCCTGACAACCGTACTGCTCACGGGCATCCTCGTGATTCTCGTGTATTCGATCATGCGACCGGAAAAACGCATCTGGCCACCTCCAGCCCAACAGACTTGGCAGTACTATTTTGTCTGGTTTCTGACAATTCTTTCATACGGCGGACTTATTGCGGTTGGCCTGCTTGACTGGAACAGCCTTGGCTGGCCCGACATAGTGCGGTGGTCTGTCGGAGTAACGCTGATTATTGGTGGGAATGTCCTCGCATGGGCCGGAGTCAGGCAACTGAGCCTCAAGACAACATCAGGTAGCAAGGGGCCGTTGGTGACAGACGGACTTTATCGTTACAGCCGAAATCCCCAGTACGTTGGCGACATCGCTATTATCGGCGGGTGGGCGATTCTATCTGCCTCAGTCTGGACGATCTCACTTTGTCTCGGCGGAATGATAGCGTTTGCGCTGACACCCTTGGCTGAAGAATCATGGCTTGAAGAATTACATGGAGACGCCTATCGAGAGTATTGCCGTCGTGTCGGTCGGTTTTACGGACGCAGGAGTTGACAGTCACTGTGATTCGCCCAGCCAGAACCACAGGCCAATCGTACTCGAAGCTAACGCGAAGCCGAGAATGAATGCGGGCCAGAAGTATGTTGTTATCGCGATCTGAGTGGCCGATGTTGGAGGAATTGGTATAAATTTGTCTGCACGGATTCATTTTCCAATATTTGCTGCGGTTTCATTGCCCGACGCAGTCTTCCAATCTCACGCAAATGTCACAGGTGTCATCCACCCGTGATATTTACGGAAAATCGCTTCGCAACACAGGTCTATCCCACCGGATGGAGAAAGGGAAATCCCTCAAACGACCCAGGTGGCCTTCACCGATGAGGTTTTGAAGTGATCAAAATTCTCCCTTGGGAAAAAAGGTCTCGACCATCACAATCTCCGTCTCCGCTTCCGGTTTTGCTCCAAAAACCGTTCACGCTATAGCAGTTTTCGGACGCCGGTGCGCGAACGGAACGAGCCGTTTCGATTGTTCCCAACATAGCTTCCGCTATTCCTCGTTCGAAGGCCCATCGTATAATGCAGAAGGAAATAAAGTTGCTGTTCGTGTGTCGGACGTCGGTTCGACAGGATCTTAGTATCGGAATCAGAGGGAAACATGAGAGAACTCCTGACCAACCTTGGAGCGCCGCTCGTTCGCACGTTCCGCGTCGCCGACGCCGTGGACATTGCCGTAGTGGCTTGTCTCGTCTATTTCGCGCTAACATGGCTCGGACGCCGCGGTTCCAAAAGTGCCATTGTGTTGCTGGCAACGGTCCTGGTTTTGTACGAACTGGCTCATTGGCTGCAAATGTATGTGACGCTCGCCTTGTTCGAGGTCGGCGTGACCGTTCTCATTCTTGGATTTCTCATCGTCTACCAGGAAGAGGTCAGAGGTGCCATCGAGCGGCTGACCTCGCGACGCGGAAAAAAGGGAATCGTCCGCGCGCGGGAGGCAGACACTCTCATCTCCGATCTCTGCGAGGCCGTCGAGATTTTGGCCGAATCGCGAACGGGAGCGCTGATTGTTCTGCAAGGCCGCGAAGTCGTCGACCGCCACGTGCAAGGAGGTATCCACCTCGATGGACGGGTGAGTGTCCCATTGATTTTGAGCTTATTCAATCCCGCTTCCCCCGCGCACGATGGTGCGATCATCATCGAAGGTGACCGTTTCGAACGATTCGCGGCGCATCTTCCGCTGTCCACCAATTTCCAGGAACTCCAAGACCGCGGGACTCGCCACACCGCCGCAGTGGGACTGAGCGAACGTTGCGATGCGCTCGTGTTGGTCGTCTCCGAAGAGCGCGGCACGATCAGTTACGCCGAATCGGGGCGACTTCGAAAACTCGATTCCGCCGCCGAATGTGCCCAAGTCTTCGAACAATTTCTCGACAATCGGCACCCGCCCCAGAATCACTCGCAGTTGTCGTTGTACTCGCTGCGGGGGTGGAGTAACGCATTCGCGTCCGTGGCGATTGCCGTGATCTTGTGGGGGACGATTTCGACGCCCAACGCCGAAAGCATTCAGCAAACGTTCGACATCCCCGTCGCCATCGCAGACGTGCCCGCCGGGTGGTCGGTCAGCCAGCCCGACACGCCCAAAGTCGAAATCACATTGATCGGCCCATCACATGCGTTTGCGTCGCTCGATGCCGGGAAATTGCTGCAGCTCGTCCCGCTTCCGCCCCCCACTGAAGGTTGGCATTATCTGTTCATCGACTCCAATAATCTCGAAGGGCTGCCCGAAGGACTGACGCCCGTCGAAATCGTCCCGCAGCGCGTGCGGGTCATCATGCAGCGCAAATCGGCCGATACGCCATCGCCTTCTCAGAATCAGCAGTGATGGCGGCGACACTCAATCGGAAACATTCGGCGGTCGTGCAGGACGCCAACAGAGGCTGGCAAGAGCGGGCATCGGAGCTGTGGTCGGCGGCTCGGGAGACCAAATCATGCCGATTAATCTGGAAACAACCATCGAAGCGTATCTGTAAGCCGAAAACCTGTCGCAAGGCACGCGGGAGGAATATCGTGCCACCCTCAGAAACTGGAAGTAGTGGCGAACTGACACGCCTCTCGTTGAAATAGACCGGAAATCAGTCCGGGATTTTATGGACTGGGTGTATGAGCACGCGATCGAGCAAGAAGGAACCAATCCGGGACGAACTGCCAACAAAGCACGCGAAAATCTGCGAGCCGTCATGTCCTGGGCTTGGGAGCAGGACATGATTGAGTCATTACCACGTTTTCCTCTCCCACGACCGCAACGAGTTGTCGCGGGTCGGCATTACCTGACCAAAGCCGAACTGAATGCACTCTACTTTGCCACTTTTCAAATGCCCCCCCGCGGTTGGGATGCGCCTTTTACCATCGGACACTACTGGCGGTATGCACTGGTCCTCTTTTTTAATTCCGGAATGGTTACGGCAATAGGCTTCGTGACACAGGTGGCCTTCACCTGGTGGGGGTAGCACACCCCCCAAAAGTTCATACTTTTGCAGATATGTCATTAGGTTAGGCTTTACTTAAGTGATCGAACGATTCGCACGAAGCCAGCCATCGTAGTGACCAAAAACGTGGGTAAAATGCTTGTCGTCTTACTCAGTAGAACTGTCCAAGATCGCAAAACCCGTATAACCCGACCTCCGCATTCATGGAATCTAAAGAGAAGTCAGGTCATCCATCAGATGCCCGCGATCACGAGTCGAAGAGATATCTAGAGAGCATCACTGTCGAAAAAACAATTCGGCATCTTTAATCACGGATGATTGAACGGTTGGCGATGCCGACAGGCAAAATCCAGGGAAGGATTTCATGCGGCCTGAGAAAAAGATTCTATTCACAGTCCTGCTGGTGACACTGGTCTCAGGGTGTGCAACCACTACGAGCTCGAAGCGGCATATTTCCGACTCGTCTGAAGTGAAGCCTCCTTCGCATCTGGACTCGATACCTGAGAATTCTGAGGCACCCTCTGTAAAAAGTGAAGAGAATCTGATCCAACTCGTCGGCATCAGTTATGAAGAAGCCCCACCGGCACCGGTCGAAAACGAAGACCTCATTACACCTCTTTCTTCACTCGAACAGATCGCCCTCGATCACAATCCACGACTCGTGGGACTCTATCACGAATATCAAGCAGCGGTTTCTCGATCTCATCACATCGATAAATTGCCCGATCCCAAAATCGGTGCCAGTGTTTTCGGCAATCCCATCGAAACCGCGTCAGGCTCTCAACAGGCGAATCTTGGAATATCTCAGACGATTCCCTGGTTGGAGCGACTGAACGCCGAGCAACAAAAAGCCTGCTTTGAAGCGTTCGCCATTCGAGCGGAATACCGGGCAGAACGTCTAAGGGTTCTGTCTGGGGTTCGCGTGGGCTGGTATCGGCTTTACGTTCTCGACCGTCAGATCGAAAGCACTCTTGCGAATCAGGAGTTACTGCAATCTCTGATTGATGTTGCCAATGCACGAATCTCGACAGGGCAAGCCTCACAGGGAGATGTCCTGCTGGGAACTCTGGAACTCTCGCAACTTGAAGAGCGCCTGTTGACCTATCGAAAACAGAAGCATACCGTTGCCGCGGAAATCAATCGATTACTGGCCCGTCCTGCTGAAACTTCCATCGAAGTCCCGAACAGCATTGATGTAAAAATCTCTCCGCTTTCGTCTCAGGAGATTCATCAAACTGCGCTGTCGCATCAACCGGAGATCGAAGCCGCCAGACTGCGAACACAAGCAACACGCTGGGGGATTGACGTGGCCCGTTTGCAACGTCGTCCGGAGGTGATGTTCTCCGCGAACTATTTGATCACCGACGACAACCGTCCTCCGTCTGGAATCGTGAATGTCGGCGAGGATCCGTGGTCGGTCGGTATGCAGGTGAGCGTTCCATTGTGGAGAGAGAAATACGACTCCATCCGCAATGAAGCGGGCTGGAAACATCAAGCGGCTCAACGATCCGTGCAGGAGATCAGTGATCGATATGATGCCCTGATTCTCGATCTCGTCACCGAAGCCCAGCGAGCCGCCGAAACTGCAAAGTTGTACGAATCGACGATCCTGCCGCAGGCCCGCCAGACTCTCTCTGCCGATCAGACATCTTATTCGAATGGTGCCGTCGAATTTGATCGGGTGATCCGCGATTATCGCAGCGTGTTGATGCTGGAACTGGAATATCAGAAAGCAATCGGCGACCTGGCGACTGCCAATGCGCGGTTAGAAGCGGCTGCAGGGCAGGAATTATTTCAGCAGTAAAATTCTCCCCGTTGATTACTGGAAATTACTCTGCTCCTGTCTCTCCCAAATCCGGTTCGGTCAAAAATTCAGGCTTCCATTTCAAGAACCATTTCTCTCCCAAGAAGATCAGTATCAAGCCACATGCAGCCACGATCAGCAGGACAGGATCTGCGATCCCCTTCACATAGATCAAAGCGCCCAGGACAATCACATCCAGGACGATGGCCGTGATGAGGACAATTCCGTTCGCACCGATTTCTTCACGAAGCTTGCGATAGACTCCCCAATGCATAGCGATATCCATGATGATATAAAAGATCGCTCCCAGGGATGCGATGCGGCTCAAATCAAAGAATGCAGCCAAGGCGATTGCCATAACGATGGTGTAAACCAATGTATGTTTCTGGACATCACCCGGCATTCCGAGATGCCTGTGAGGCACGAGTCCCATTTCGCTTAACATGGCCAACATGCGAGAAACAGCAAACGCACTGGCGATGACTCCCGAAATTGTTGCGATGATGGCAATCCCGACAGTAAACCAGACCGCATATTCTCCGAGAGCGGGTCGGGCAGCTTCCGCGAGAGAATAATCGCGCGCCTGGATGATTTCTTCGAGACTCAGATTTCCCGCAACGGCAAATGCGACCAGCAGATAAATGACGACGCAAATCGAGATTGAGATGATAATTGCGCGACTGACATTTTGCTTGGGATTTTTGAGTTCACCTCCACTGTTGGTAATTGTCGTGAATCCTTTATAAGCCAAAATTCCCAGCGCTGTGGCCGCCAAAAATCCACCTTCCACGGACTTTGGCGGGACGGATAAACTCTGGAAAGAGCCTCCCGATAACCACAGTCCGACTCCCGCAAAAATCGCGATGCCGCCAATTTTAATCAAGGCGGTGACCTGCGACATCCCCCCGATGAATTCATTACCGAGGACATTGACGATAAAGGCGAAAACGAGCAGTCCCACCGCCAGAGCAGGAATGAGCCATGAATTATCAGCGATGTCGAACAGTTGCAGCGTATAATTGCTGAATGTTCGGGCGACCAGACTTTCATTGATCACCATGGAAAAATACATCAACAGAGAGCAGCCTGCTGTCATGGTTCCTTCGCCGTAGGCCATCTTCAGATACATGGCGATTCCGCCGGCCGAGGGATTGGCGTTGGACATCTTGATGTAAGTGTACGCACTGAAAGCTGTCACGAGAGCCGCGGAGAGGAAAGCCCACGGAAACAGCCCTCCTGCCTGTTCGGCCATTTGACCGGTCAATGCGAAAATCCCGGCTCCAATCATGACGCCGGTTCCCATGGCGACCGCTCCTGGAAGCGTGAGACTATCTTTGCGATATTGGCTCGAATGGTCGTTGTGGGAATGATTCATAAAGAGATGAAGGCCCTTTGAATTGGAGAGATTTGTTATTGCACTTAGATTATTCTAACAAAATTGGCTTTAAATTTCTGATTTGGAAAGTTTTGAGCGAATTTCACGGTGCCAGGTTTGGCTTTTTCATGACACCGATTGACCTAACCTTCCTGCCGCGCATACAATAGAGGCATATTCATTGTCTTCAAAAGAATATCTGTATGTCCTGTCAGCGACTGACGACCTGCTTGCTACTGATCAGCATCACGCTCTCTCCAGCGTTGATGCCTGTGGGAGTCGCGTGTCAGGACAACACAAAAGTCAATTCGCAAGTGTGCTGCTGTCACGCTTTGCAAGAGGTTACTGATTCTCCCGCTTGTCCTCATTGCCGTGAATCACAACAGAAGAAGACCATTCAACCGCAAGTCTGCAGTTGCAGTCATCAAGTTCCACCATCCGTACTATTGACGAAAACTCTGGAATTCAGCAAGTTTTCAAACGGTGGCGACACTTCTGATTGCGTTCATGTGGCGACTCCAAGTCCTGACATGCTTCTCTCTCCTCGGCCCTCACTTCTCTCAGCCGAGACTTCCCGCCAGATCATGTTCTGCGTCTGGCAAACCTAGATTCCGCTGCGCCGATTTTCTTCAGATCATTCTGGGACCGAGACTCCTTGACTCGGTCGCGCGCATCATGCTTCACAATCATAAAGGACAATTCCAATGTCCACGAATCAAACAGACAGATCCACTCGCGAGGCAGCTTCCGTTTCCTGGTGGTTTTCGCAACTGATGACGCTGGGCCTCTTTTTGGGGGCCGGCATTCTGCTGATTGTTCTTCTGGGATTGGCTCAACGAGTTGGGTGGATTGGTGGTTCGGGAGGTGAGACGGCAACCGTTTCCGAGTCACAATCCGATACCACTTATACCTGTTCCATGCATCCCCAGATTCGACAGAACAGCCCGGGGCGTTGTCCGATTTGTGGTATGGAACTGGTCGAAGCAGCGTCAAAAGGAGCCGATCTCGATAAGTTGGCGGTCACCATCGAACCCGCTCAACGACGGCTGGCCAACATTCAAACCGCTGAGGCGACTGAAAAATCGGCGTCGACCACCATTCAAACGATCGGCGCGATTCAAATCGACGAAAGCCGACAGTCGACGATTGCCGCCTATATCGACGGTCGCGTGGAGCGCCTTTTTGCGGATTACACCGGCGTCGAGGTCGACAAGGGAGATCATTTGGCGGTGGTTTACAGTCCGCAACTCTTCTCAGCCCAGGCGGAATATGTCGAAGCGCGGAAGACTCTGGAAAAAACCAGTAATTCAGCCTTGCAGGCAATTCGGGAAGCCCAGAAAAAGCTGGCGGAGAATTCACGACAGAAACTAATCGAACTCGGAATGACGGAAGAGCAAATCAAGGAATTGGAAAAGACGAGCAAACCGGAATCGCGGCTCACAATTTACACGCCCATCGGCGGAACGGTCACCGAGAAATTAACTGAAGAAGGAAAGTATATTTCAGCGGGAGAGCCTATTTACCGAATCGCTAATCTCACAACAGTCTGGTTAATGCTGGAACTCTATCCGGAAGATGCTTCGCGTGTTCGGTTCGGTCAAATTGTGGAAGCGGTACTCACATCGCAGCCCGGACGCAAACTGGAAGGTCGTATCGCGTTCATCGACCCAACGGTCGATGATAAGAACCGCACGGTCGGTGTCCGCGTCGAATTCGATAATGCAACCGGAGAACTCCGTCCCGGCGACTATGCACAGGCAACCATTCAAATTCCCATTGGCCCACAAGGTGATGTCTATGACGAAGGACTCGCGGGTAAGTGGATCAGCCCGATGCACCCCCAGGTGATCGAAGATGAACCGGGCGACTGCCCAATCTGTGGCATGAAACTGGTGCCCACCGGGCGTTACGGCTATGCCGATCAGCCCGTCCCGCAAGTCACGTCGTTAATCATTCCGCGATCTGCAGTTTTGATGGCGGGAGAACATAGCGTTGTCTACGTCGAGACTGAACCGGGACGTTTTGAATTGCGAAACGTCACTCTGGGGCCAATCCTGCGCGATGAAGCTGTCATTCTGGAAGGTGTCGCGACGGGTGAGAAGGTCGCCACCTCGGGGAACTTCCTCATCGATTCGCAAATGCAGTTGGCGGGTAAACCAAGCGTCATCAATCCGAACAAATACAAGCGGAAATCGAAAACCGAGTATCGGAACGAACCGTTGAAATTTGAGTCCATCGACATTACCCGTATTGAAGGTGATGCCGGTTTGAAGCTGGAAAATCTGTATCAATCGTACTTCGATATTCAGAAAGCACTCGCCGCCGACCGAAAACCGAACGCGACGGAAGTCGAAACTCTTGTGACGAACGCCCTCGATCTGGCGGAACAGGACACGTTGTCGGAGGAACAAAAAACTCTTCTCACGAACATCGAAACGAACGCCGCTCATCTGCATCACGTCTCGATCAGCGAAGCACGCGTCAAATTCAAACCGATCAGTCACGCCGTCGTCACACTCTCCACACAACTTCGCGGAGCGCAGGCCAAACGACCCTTCCACCAGTTTTTCTGTCCGATGGTGAAGGAGGGGGAAGGCGACTGGTTACAGGCTGACGATCAATTGGTCAACCCCTATTACGGCAGTCAAATGCTGAGCTGCGGTGAACTCGTTCGGACGATTCCGCCGGACGCGAACACGGACTCACAGACGAAGCACGATCACGACGAAGACAAGGGAGAGAAATAATGCTCCGCGCACTGATTTCCTTCTGCGTACGCGAACCGTTAATCGTGCTGGTGCTAACCGCCGTGATCATCGGATTCGGTTGGTATTCCACGCAACACGTTCCCATCGATGCTATTCCCAACATCGGAGAGAATCAGGTGATTGTCTTTACGGCGTGGCCGGGACGATCGCCTAAAGATATCGAAGACCAGATCACCTACCCCCTTTCGGTCTCGATGTTAGCCGTTCCCGAAGCGGAATCGGTCCGGGGAAAAAGCCTGTTCGGTTACAGTTTCGTGCAGGTGACATTCAAAGACAGCACCGATTTTTATTGGGCTCGATCCCGAGTCGCCGAACAATTGGGAACGGCAGCGGCCATGCTACCGGAGGGAGTGGTCCCGACGCTGGGGCCCGACGCCACCGGTCTCGGGCAAGTCCTCTATTACGTTCTCGAACCACCCGACGACATGAATCTCGCCGAGTTGCGAACGATTCAGGATTACGTGGTCAAATACGAACTTCAGGCGGTGCCGGGAGTCAGCGAGATTGCCAGTGTCGGCGGTCACGTCCGCCAGTATCAAATTGAAATTAACCCCGATAAGCTCCGTTTCCATAATATCCCCGTCGACCAGCTCATCGAAGCGGTCCGGAAATCGAATATCGATGTCGGTGCGAAAACGGTCGAGTCGGGAGGTATGGAATTTATCATTCGCGGGAAAGGATTTATCGGCGCCGACAAAGATGTCGATCAGGCGGTCGCCGACATCGAAGAGACCGTGGTTCGTTCGCGCGACGGCATTCCCGTCCGGATTCGTGACCTCGGATACGTGCAGCTCGGCCCCGAATTTCGTCGTGGAGCCATCGATCTGAATGGGACAGAAGCGGTCGGCGGTGTGGTGGTGATGCGGTTTGGAGAGAACCCGCGAACTGTTATTGACCGTGTGAAAGAAAAGATCGCCCAGATCGAACCGAGCTTGCAGGGTGTCAAAATCCGCCCCATCTACGACCGCACCGGCTTGATCAACGAAACGGTCGGAACGTTGACCCAAGCGCTCACCCAGCAGGTATTAATTACGGGAGTCGTGATCCTGTTATTCCTGTTACATCTGAGGGCCAGTTTCGTCGTTGCCATCATTTTGCCGATTGCGGTCATGATGGCATTTATCGCCATGCATCTGTTTGGCGTCAACGCGAATATTATGTCCCTGGCGGGAATTGCCATTGCGATCGGGACGATGGTCGATATGGGAATCATCGTCTCCGAGACCATCTACGATTCGTTAGCGGAATGGGAAGCCGAAGGTTCTCCCGGCGGGACAGAACGTCGGCTCGAAGTCATCAACGAAGCCGCCAGCGAAGTGGCTCCCGCTGTGGTCACCGCCGTCTTGACCACCGTCGTCAGTTTTCTGCCGGTCTTCATGCTCACCGGTCGCGATTATAAACTGTTCGCACCACTCGCCTGGACGAAGACCTTCTCACTCATCGCCGCGTTGATTGTAGCGATCACCCTGGTGCCGCTGCTCTCGCGTTTGTTGCTTTCATCGAGCCGTATGAAACTCGCGTATCGTATTCTTGGCTCATTGGGAATTGCCGGTGCGCTCGGTGTCGCGTTGGGTTTTTACGGAACACCCGTGACATCGCAACTGCCGGTCAGTCATACGACTGCAGTGGTGGTGGCCACTCTCCTGGCGTTGGTGGGAGGTTTTTGGACATTGGGTGAGAAACTACGTCCCATCGAAAAGAATCCGGTCAGTCGCGGCATTCTGACTCTCTATCAACCGACGTTGCGATTCTTTCTGCGACGCAAGGGGTTGTTTCTTTGCTTGCCCGCCACTTTGCTGATCCTCGGCGCGGGAGCCTGGATTGGTCTGCCGACAGTACTCAAGCCGTTTGAGAATTTCGCCGCTCGACTCGGTGCCGATCTGAACGAAGTACCGGGATATGTTGAAGCCAAGCACACTTTCACCGGGCTGGAATCGGACGACTGGATCGCCCTCGATGAGGGGAGCTGGTTCTACATGCCGACGCTCTATCCCGCCGCCAGCTTCTCGCAAGCGATGGAAGTGCTCCAGACTCAGGACGCCTTGATTCGCGAGATCCCCGAGGTCAAAAATGTGCTCGGGAAAATCGGACGCGTCGATTCGGCCCTCGACCCTGCGCCGGCTTCGATGATCGAAACCTATGTGATGCTGAAACCGCGATCGGAATGGCGGGAAGGAATCACATCTACAGATATCTGGGATCGCATCAATGCCATCGCCACACTTCCCGGAGTCACTCCCGCCTCGCCTCTGCAGCCGATTGAGGGGCGCGTCATCATGTTACAAAGCGGCATCAAAGCCTCGATGGCGATCCGCATTTTCGGTGACAGTCTCGAAGGACTCGCCGAAGCCGCTCTCCAGGTCGCCGATCATCTCAAAGAACTTCCGCAGGTCAATTCGGGCAGCGTCAATCCCGACATCGTACTCGGGAAACCGTACGTTGAGTTTGAAGTGAATCGCGAAAATGCAGCTCGTTACGGCATGTCGACCGCCATGGTCAATCAAATCATCGAGGCCGCCCTCGGTGGATCGAATGTCACGAAGACCGTGGAAGGTCGCGAGCGTTATCCGATCCGCGTTCGTTACGAACGGAATATCCGCGAACGCCTGGACGAACTGGACCGCCTCCCTGTCGTCACGCCTTCGGGAGAGGTCGTGCCGCTCTCCGTGTTAGCAACGATGGAAACCACCTGGGGACCGGGAATTATCAGCAGCGAAGACGCCCGGCTGGTCGCACACGTCTCTTTTTCTCCGTCCGGACAAACGGGGGATCTGGAAACGGTGGATGCGGTGACAGCATCTCTGCAACAGGCTCAAGAAAACGGCGAGATTGATTTACCCACGGGCTATGCTCTCAAACCGGTTGGTTCCTTTCAGAATCAGATCGAAGCCAATCAGCGACTGCAATGGGTCATTCCGCTCGTCATCGTGGTCAACCTGTTCATCATCTATCTGCAGTTCCGCCATTTGCCGATCACACTGGCGGTTTTCGCCGGGATTCCCGTCGCCTTCGCGGGCGGCATGATCTTTCTCTCCATCAACTCGATTGAGATCAACACCGCCGTCTGGGTCGGATTCATCGCCCTGTTCGGCATTGCCGTCGATGACGGAGTGGTGATGTCGACCTATCTCGATCAAGTTTTTACGCGAAAGGAACTGAATACAGTTCAGGATATCCGCGATGCCACCCTGGAAGCCGGTATGAAACGAATACGTCCATGCCTGATGACGACGTTCACGACCATCATCGCGTTGATGCCGGTCATCTATTCGACCGGTCGCGGCTCGGATGTCGCGAAAGCGATGGCGTGGCCTGTGATCGGTGGAATGGCGGTCGAATTGTTGACCCTGTTTGTGGTTCCGGTTCTCTACGCCGGTTACAAGGAGTTCAAAATGAACCTCGGTCTGGAAGACCACCACTGGGAGGCGAAAGAGCTATGATCGAAGACTTTCTCGGAATCCGTAAAAGCTGCTTATTTTCATGATGATTAGCGAATGAAAACAATCTGTTCTTTTCAAATCACCCCAAGCCCCAGTTTCCTCGCGTGGATATCGTTAGGCAATATTTTGTAAGACTACGTCGAGGATACCTGACGGTCATTCGATGAGAGAATGAAAACCTCATGCAGAAATAATCATTGTTTTCAGCATGTTTCGCCTTTCTATTGACTGGAGTTCAGCATTCAGATTGCCTGAATGTCATTCTCAGCGTAAGATGAATCAATCGTTAAGTCATTGGAGAAGTTTCGTGAAGTCTCGCCTGAACCGAAAATTGATCGCCCTGCTGTTATCAGCGGGAATGCTGTTCGGCAGCTTGACTCCCCCAGCGGTTGTGCACGCTCATGATGAGGGGCAACAAGCTCACGACCATCATTGCGTCCACGCCAGCGATGGATCCCACAATCATCGGCACGGACACTCCCACGATCATGGGCAGTCTCACAACAGCCATTCAAAACAGTCCACTGCGCAACGTGAAACCGCTCTTATCACGCATCTGCATGTGACACTGCTCGGCTTCGAATTTACCCTACCCAATGGTCAAATGCCGTCTGATGATCACGACAATGACTCTGAGGGTTCGAAACTTATTCAATGGATCGATCGTGAAATCAACGTCAGCTCTTCCAGGGACTCTGATTTTATAGTCAGCAATCTCTTACTCCTCGCGTCCGATGACATTATTAAAGTCAATATCATTGCCGACACAGAGACATCCGAAGTGATACTGGCTTCACTTACTCTGTGTCATGCTGCGCGCTGTGAACGCTCTGGTGTCTTGCTGATCTAGACACTCCGACACGTTACGTCTGCTTTGAACGTGTCCATATTTGCTGTTTTTTCGCATGTACTCATTGCGTGTGTCTATGCGCTGGGTTCTGACCAATAGCAAGAGCATACGAAGCTGTTATTCCTCCATGATAGCGAGGCTTCCCGATGAAGAATTCCTCCAATTTATTGAAATTAATCACTCAGGTGGTCTTCGTCACGCTCATTGCTGGGGTGGGCTTTCTCACTCGCCAGCAATGGATGCAGTTGTTCCAGGCCGAGCAGGAAGAAGAGAGCGTCTCAGACGAATCCGCTCCGGTGGAAGAACCAAAGGTCCTTAAGCTCTCCAAGCAGGCACGGAAAAATCTGGAGTTAGTTTCGAAGCCAGCGAGTCCGCAGACGTATTGGCGGAGGATTCAGGTTCCCGGTGAGATAGTTGATCGCCCCGGACAATCTGATCGAGGTGTCACATCGCCCGCAGTGGCCGTCGTTTCCGAAGTACATGCGTTTCCGGGAGACACAGTTCGTCCGGGTGACAGGCTGATTACGCTCAGGTTGTTCAGCGAATACCTGCAAAGCACACAGAAGCAGCTTTTCAGTTCGACGCGAGAAGCTGAAATCGTGCAGGAGCAACTTGAGCGACTGAGGCCACTGGAGAAATCAGGTGGTATTCCTGGCTCTAAAATTATCGATTTTGAGAATCAGTTGCGTCGTCAGGAAGCTGTCATTCAGGCCCATCGGCAAGACTTATTGACACGTGGTTTGAATCCACAGCAGATTGATCGTGTTGCCAATGGCGAGTTTGTTTCGACAGTCGACGTGATCGCTCCCCCTCGTGTCAAGGAGCGTGAGCAACTTGTTACCATTCGGCAGAGTTCGTTCCAGAAAGACAAGGCAGATGATGACGAGTTTGCCTTTGAGGTGCAGGAACTGAACGCCGAACTTGGACAGCAGGTTCAGGCAGGAGAGTTGTTGATCACGCTGGCGAATCACAGCTCGCTCTACCTCGAAGGCCACGCCTTCAAACGCGAAGCACCGTATCTGGAGAAGGCTGCGCAGAACGGCTGGAAAATCTCCGTTGAGTTCGCGGAAGACGAGCCGGAGAACTGGCCGCAACTGGATCAATCATTTGAGATTCGATACCTGTCAAACTCGATTGATGAAGAGAGTCGCACGTTCGACTTCTTCATTCCACTCGCCAATCAGTCTCGATCGTATGAGAAGAGCGGTGAGACGTTTGTCGTCTGGCGGTTTCGACCTGGGCAGCGAATACGCTTACATATTCCCGTGGAAGAGTTGAAGGACGTGCTTGTCCTGCCGAGTGCTGCGGTCGTTCGTGAGGGGCCGGAAGCATATGTGTTCCATCAAAACGGTGATCTGTTCAATCGGATTCCCGTACAGGTATTGCACGAAGATCGCCTGAATATTGTGATCGCCAACGACGGTAGTGTTACACCCGGTCTCTATCTCGCGCAAAACGCTGCGGCGTCACTCAATCGTGTCCTGAAAGCACAGGCGGCGAGTGGTATGCGTGCCGACGTTCATGTTCATGCGGACGGCACCGTCCACGCAAGCCATTGAGGAGCGCACGATGCTAAACGCCATTATTCGATTTGCCCTCCGTTATCGCATGCTGGTTGTCGTGACCAGCATCGTAATGCTGGTGTACGGGTCATATCTTGCGACGCAGATGCCAATCGATGTTTTTCCGGACCTCGACCGCCCACGAGTCATCATTATCACAGAATGCCCCGGCCTTGCGACTGAAGAAGTCGAAACGCTGGTCACTCAACCCATTGAGATCGCGTTGCTCGGTGCCAATGGAGTTCAGGCTGTTCGTAGTCAGTCGACGGCAGGACTCAACGTTATCTATATCGAGTTTGATTGGACAACCGAGATCAAGTCGGCCCGGCAAACCGTTCAGGAACGGCTGATTACGCTCGACGGAATCCTGCCTGAAGGCATTCGCCCTCAGATGACGCCACCCGCGTCCATTATGGGACAGATTGTGGTTGCCGGAATCTACCGTCAACAGGGACCAAACGATGGCGAGTTGTATCCCATCGGAAAGACCGGACTGATTGCCGAGCTTGTTCCGAATGGCGACGCACAACCAACGATTCACGTCTGGCGACCTGTGGAACGAAATCGTGTGGAATCGTGGAAGGCCGTGGCTGTCGACGAGATGAGCTGGAAGGCACCAAGCCTAAGCGATGATCTCTTCCAGATCGAAGAGACGCCTCGTGCGATGATTACCATCGAAGGTAAACTGCATGAGGTGGAGTTCCCCAGCGAAGCTTCTCGTCAACTGTCCCTGCGAACCACGGCGGACTGGATCATCCGTCCGAGAGTCCTCAAGGTGACGGGAGTTGCGGAAGTGTTCATTCTGGGCGGTGACAGGAAACAGTACCAAGTTCGAATCGATCCCAGCGCATTGCTGGAATATGACGTGACGTTACAGGAGGTCGAACAGGCTCTCAAAGACAGCAACATCAACACCAGCGGTGGCTTCGCAGTGAAAGGCGAAACGGAACGCCCCATCCGAGTTCTCGGACGCCTCGGTCCCGAGCCGTACAAAGTGCTGCACGACCTGCGGCAAATCCCTGTGAAGTCCAACGAGAAACGATCCGTACTGCTCGGTCAGGTGGCGAGTGTCGTCGAAGGTGCTGAATTCAAACGTGGCGACGGCAGTGTCAGTGGGCGTTCCGGCGTCGTGTTTACAGTCGTCAAGCAACCCCATGTTGACACACGCGGACTGACAGAGCGACTGGAGAACGCGTTTGCGGAAGCAGAAGAGTCGCTAACCGCAGACATTGCCATCAATCCTGAATTGTTCCAGCTCCGCAACTTCATCGATCGCGGCATCTTCAATGTTGGTGAGGCACTCGTGATTGGTGCCGTACTCGTCATCATCATTCTGTTTCTGTTCCTCCTGAATTTTCGCACAACTTTCATCACGCTGACAGCCATTCCGCTGTCGCTGGTGATTACGACTCTCGTATTTCGATTGATTGGATACATCTCTGGAACGCAACTTTCCATCAACGTGATGACGCTGGGTGGCTTGGCAGTCGCAATGGGCGAACTCGTCGATGATGCGATTGTCGATGTCGAGAACATCTTTCGGCGTCTCAAGGAAAACAATGGACTCGAAAAACCGCGACCTGCGATTCAGGTTGTCTACGAAGCCAGCAAGGAAATCCGCAGTGCGATCGTATTCGGGACCGCCGTCGTGATTCTGGTTTTTCTTCCGCTATTTGCTCTCTCGGGAGTGGAGGGACGCTTATTCACACCGCTGGGTGTGGCGTACATTATTTCGATTCTGGCATCGTTGTTCGTTTCGCTGACGGTCACGCCGGTGTTGTCGTACTACCTGCTGCCACAGTCGAAAGCCGCTCATGCGGCGAAAGATGGAATCCTGCTGCGGTCCATGAAGTGGATGGTCAGCTATCTGATTCGGCT
Organism: Planctomycetota bacterium; assembly: GCA_030836185.1. Classification (GTDB taxonomy): domain Bacteria; phylum Planctomycetota; class Planctomycetia; order Planctomycetales; family Planctomycetaceae; genus JABURQ01. Next base: position 66,031 of record JAURQH010000051.1, on the reverse strand, counting down.
CAGCATGGCACAACCTGCGTTGTTGTTACTGCTGACGTGGGTCGCAGTTGGGTTTGCAGGCTGGCAGATGGCTCATCTTGGCAGAAACTTTCTTCCGGAGTTCGATGAGGGGAGCGTGCAGATCAACCTGACGCTGCCGCCGGGATCGTCATTGGATGCGTCAAATCAAACATCCGGCCTGATCGACAAGAAGCTGCGTGAAATGCAGAAGTCCGAGAAGAACCCCGACGGTGCCATCCTGCATTTTGTGCGTCGAACGGGACGCGCGGAAATGGATGAACATGCTTCGCCTGTCAATGCAGGCGAATACATCCTGAGTATGAATCCCGACAGCCAGCATCGTCGCGAAGACATCCTGAAACAGTTGCTCGATGAATTGGGTGAGGAAGTTCCCGGTGTCGACCTCGAAGTCGAACAACCGTTGGCTCACCTGATCAGTCACATGGTTTCCGGTGTGTACGCCCAGATTGCCATCAAGATTCACGGTGACGACCTGAACGTGCTGCAACAACTGTCAGAGCAGGTTAAATCTACGGTGCAGAACATCGATGGTATTACGCCGCCGGTGATTGAACCGATCAAGCAGACTGAGGAACTGCACATTCAGCTCCGCACGGACGATCTCGCCTTCCACGGTGTCACGCGAGCCTACGTCGCCAACATCGTTCAAACGGCACTTCAAGGAGAAGTGGTTTCTCAGGTTCTGGAAGGTCAGCGACGCTTTGACTTGCTGGTTCGTCTGGAAGAGGATTACCGCACCGACTACGCGAATCTCGGTCGGTTACGAATCGACCTGCCAAATGATCGTGGACAGATCGAACTTCGTGAACTGGCAGACATCGGTCCCGGCACTGGCCCAAACGCCGTCAACCGCGAGAATGCTCGACGTCGAATGGTGATTCGCTGCAACACACAGGACCGAGACCTGGCGAGTGCCGTTAAAGAAATCACCAAACGTGTTGACAGTCAGATCGATCTTCCGGAAGGCTACTTCATCGAATACGGCGGTCAGTTTGAAAGTCAGCAACGAGCAACCCGCACGATCATGGTGCTGGCTGGCGTTTCCGTCGTGGGGATGTTTGTTGTGCTGATGCTGTTGTTCCCATCAGTTCGAGTTGTCTTGCAGATTCTCAATGCACTGCCAACCGCGTTCATCGGTGGAGTGCTGGCGTTGGTCATCACCAACCAGTCGCTGACCGTGGCCAGTCTCGTTGGATTCATTTCTCTCGGTGGAATTGCGGTGCGAAACGGTATCCTCCTGGTGACTCACTATTTTCATCTGATGAAGGAAGAAGGTGAAGAGTTCAGCCGCGAAATGATTCTCCGTGGAAGTCTCGAACGACTGGCACCTGTACTCATGACGGCACTCACCGCAGGCTTCGGACTGCTGCCGCTTGTTCTTGGTGGTCAGGAACCGGGGCGAGAGATTCTGTATCCGGTCGCCACGGTGATTCTCGGTGGACTTATCACGTCGACGTTCTGCGAGTTCCTGATTCACCCCGGAATCTTCTGGCAGTTCAGCGGACAGGATGCGGTAAAGCTCACTCAAATGGAACATTCCCAAGCACACATTATCCCCTGATCCGGAATCACTACGTAAGTATTCCGAATCAGATTTACTATCGACTGTTTATGACTTAAATCGAAGGAGACAACTATGAGAAGGACACACTGGTTACCCAAAACGTTTGCGATTCTGCTCTCACTCGCGCTCTTTGCGGGGTGTAATGGCGGATCGGAACCCACGTCATCGAACGATTCCGGCGAACACGAAAATTCCGATCACGGACACGACCACGAAGGCGAAGGGGGGCATAGCCACGGTGCCGGACCGCACGGCGGAACTCTGGCGGATTGGGGAGGCGGCGCGTATCACGTCGAATTTACCGTCGATCACGATAAGAAAGAAGCGACGGTTTACGTGCTCGGCAGCGATGAGAAAACTCCCGAACCGATCAACGCCGAGAAAATCCTGCTGACCATCAAAGAGCCACAGCTTCAAGCCGACCTATTGCCGATGCCGCTCGAAGGAGAGACCAAAGAGAATTGCTCCCGATTTGTGGGAACGCATGACGGTCTGGCCACAGTCATGGAATATGAAGGAACGATGAGTGCGGAAGTCGATGGCACACCTTATGCCGGAAACTTCAAAGAAGAAGCGCACGGTCACGGTCATTCTCATGGCGAAGACGATGCTTTGGTCTGGGAAGGTGAACCGAAGATGCACGCTGGTCTTGTGATCAAACTCGGCCACCACGGAAAACATCTGCACGCGGGTGAGGAAGTGGAACCGGCAGTCGCGATCACTCAGGATGGCGAAGATGTCAGCGATGCCAAGGTCTTCAATGCACTCGTGACTACGGATGGGAAGACTGTTCTCACCGAGGAAGTCCCCACGGTGTATGAACCGGAAACCCCCGAAGAACCGGCTCACTACGCCCAAGGCGGATTGATGATTCCCGCAGATGCTGAAGCAGTGGCCATTCGATTTCGAATTATTGCTCCGGATGCCGAAGAAGTAACGTACGATGTTCCGATTGAAGTCGAATAACGATCGTGCTCTGAGAGGAGAAATGGCATGTGGTGGAGAGCTGTCATTGCGGGTCTGGTTGTGGCGGGCGTGTCGGAATTGGCCGACCGCCTGCCGCGACTCGGTGCGTTGTTGTTGACATTGCCGATTGTGAGCATCGTGGCTTTCGTGGCCGTGTGGAACAAAGATCAGGATATGACCACCGTCTCGCGGCTCGCCCGCGAAACCCTCGTTCTCGTTCCACTTGGTTTGCCATTGTTTATTCCGATTGCCTTTTCAGAACGCATTGGACTCGGATTCTGGTCGGCCTTAGCCGCAGGCGTCGTTCTTGCCTCAATAACGATTGGTCTTTGGTTCTGGCTGGGACCGAAGTCGGTGTAGAGACTCGGCGAAACCCAATCAGAAATAGATATCTATGCCTGGTATGAGACGCATCGGTGTCATCCACCGGATGCACTTTCCGATTTTGCGCAACTAACACAGGTGTAAATCACCGATGCGCGCAAATAATCACCAAGCTTCCATAATATTTTTGGGAAAGCAGCTCCATCCAGCGAGCACTCAGGCTTGGCATAGCTAAAAAAAAGCCCACCGGGCCGCCTCTCGGCGACCCGGAAGGTGACTCTTGCTCGTTGCTTTTGAACTCTCCGGAATGTTTAACGCTTTCGCTGCCGGCCCGATCTGGAGCTTCGACCATTCATCCGAACGTCTCCGGCATGAACACCTGTGGCCAGCATCGTGATCAGGACAGCCGCAAACAGCAAAAATGATCTGGCGGCGACCCCCAATGTAGCGGCCAGAAACAGCGACCAGTTGAAATGCGATTGATTGAGTTTCTGTCTTGCACCCATACGCGCTCCTTTCTGAGGAAAAAAATCGTTTGGTATGTGGTGATCGCATCACCCCGTCCATTTCCGACACGGTTCCTGGAATGGGCAACTGCCACAGGACATTGGCGAGGGAGCGGGGTAAAACAACCCGCTGTTGATCCCATCCCAGACCCGCTCAACCATCGTTCGCACGCGATCTATGCGTGATTGAGAGACTGGCACGGAATAGCGTTCCAAATTCGGTTGCTTGGTTTTGGTGATCACCAAGAACTCCAGCTGCAGCGGCTTGCCGGGAACCAGCTCTTTCACCAGTTCGGAATAGAGCAACAACTGCTCACCGGCTTGTTCCGCCTGTTGCTGATTCCAGCGGGAACGCGATGTTTTGAAGTCGGTGATCACCACTGCCTCGTCAGTCTCTACAATGAGGTCCAGACGGGCCAATAGATCGGGACACCCATCGATGATGGAATCCCGTAGTTCTTCCTCCACCCCAAGTATCTGTCCCTCAACTGTGGCGAACTCGCTCTCGATGAATGTTTTCAACACACGTTCAGCCAGTTGGGTGAGAGAGTCCAGATTCTCTTTCTTACCGAATTCAATCCCGCCAAGATCTCGCTGTTGCCATTCTTGCTGATAGGCAGCGAGCAACAGATCAAAATCGGGGCGAGAATTCCCGGCCAACTGTTCTTCAAACCAGTATTCGAGGGCCGCATGAATGGCCGTTCCAAACACCAGAGCTGACGAGACCGTCCGCTCAGGAATTTGCTCGATATAACGAAAGTAATAACGCAGGGGACAACTCCGATAGGTGTTTAGCTGGGAATAGGACAGGTAATCTCGCATCACGGGTGGAGACCGTTCTTTGGTGTGATGAGAAGCCGTGATCATTGGCGACCTCCATTCGATACCGGCTCTGCTTTCAGCTCATCAATCAATCGGCTGGCTTCTTTCAGGCTGAGTTCCTCAGGGCGATCAACGTGATACTGTTGCCTGAGGAGACTTGGCAGATCGATCTGTTGTCCCTTGGAGATGGCATAGATGGCCTTCACCTGACTGTTAGTCGCCCGACGACCATTCGATGACCGGTACTGACCGTTGCCATTGGTGGATGAGCCATTCTGGCCGTGACCGTTCTGCGTCATGCCGGGAGTCGATTCGCGACCGAACAGTTCGGCTTCCACGGCATCTCGCGCTTGTTGGAACAGCGATTGGATTTGCCCCTGCAGCTGACCGGGTGATTGCAGCAACGAGGAATCGAGTTCGAGTTCCAGATTAACGCTGGCTCCTTTACTGCCGTAATTCGGTTCCCCGATTTTCTTCGAGGAGCCGATATTGAGTTTGAGTGGCATCATGATTCTCCCTCTGAATGAAGTTGTGAAATTGGGGATTCGATATTCAGGCCGTTGGTTACACTTGCAGTGTCTTGAGTTTCTCCAATGAATCGATCGTGTTGCGGACCAGCTTGGCCTGCTTCTTCTGTCAGCGCAGGGCAGTGATCAGATCCTGTAATTCCGTTTGCAGGTCTTTCAGCCGCCCCTTGATGACCGTTGCTTGATCAATCAACTGGTCGATTTCAGACGCATCGTCTTTGTTCGCGGTGGAACTCTTGGTCATGTGGTTCTCCTTGGGAGTTGGCACGGGAACTGGCGAGCGAGCCGATACCCGTGTTGGTGATGCGAGTTGGGTAATGGACTTTGGACGGGGGGTTGGTTTCCCCGACCGGCCCATCCAGAGATAAGTCTGCTGGGAATCGCGGGCGACAAAGGGGGTTTTCTCGTCCCCCATTTCGATTCGTGACAGGCCCAGGTCGTGCAATCGTGAGAGGAAGCCAGCATCAGTCTCGACGCAGGTCTCCGGTCCCCGGCGACGGGAGCGACTCATAATCCATTCCTGCTCCGGTAACTGATCCCGTTCGGCACATCGCACAGCGACCGCTCCATTCAGTTCGATGGTGGCGATCTGCTTGTTGCTGGGCGATGAGCGGGGCAGACGTTCTGCCAGCCACTCGCGATCCGTTTCATCCAGTTCGAGAGTGGTCAGCGACTGCTGGGCGGGAGGCACAATCGAATCGATGGACGGAAACCGTCCTTCAGTCACGATGGGAAACGCCAGCGACCAGGGGCCGAAGCGAAACACGACATGCTGATCGGAGCGTCCGACTTCGGCGCCGTACAGTTCTACAGCCTGTCGTAAAGGGGCAGAGCGAAAACCGCGTGAGGCAGGCATCATCAATTCTTCGATCCAGGGCCAGTCGAAGCCTTTCTGAATCAACAACTGGCGACTGTCGGTGGCGACCAGATCACCCGACTTCCCTCGCAGCAATAGACAATGGAGGGCATACCGGGTGGAATCTGAAGACGCCGTCAGACTTGCTTCCCGCAGAGATGACAACAACCGTGTGGGTTGGGGAATCCAGCGTTCGGCTGCCGGAAATATCGGAGTGTGTTCTGAAGGTCCGTCGGGATACTGTTCCGAGTGGACCACACCACCCACATCCCACTCCACACAATTCTGCTCGCGTTCCATGGTGAGCGTCATGTCATCCGCGCCAACCTTGAGCAGCTCCTGAATTCCCTCCCAAGGCAACGAGCATCGGGTAAGGTCGAATTCACCCAGTTCCCGATACTGGAGCCAGCAATCGTTATGCGTGGTCGTGATCAGAAATGAATCCCCCAATTCCGAGAACCCCACCACGGGACCGGAGTCCCGTGGTTTGAGGCCCAGAACGGACTTCGCCAGTGTGACGAAGGTTTTCAGCGTCCGACGATTCAGGAACATAGGGCTTCGGCTCCTTTCTGTGAGAGTTCACTTTGGGGTTGATCGACGAGGGCCACGTTGCGTTCGAGGTCGTACGCATCCCAGTCGAGGATAAAGTCTTCCGGTTCCCGTTCGACGGGAATCGGCGAGAGTGGGACGAAACCGCGACGAGCGATTTCACGGACAGATTCGCCTGTGGCTGCCGCCACGTTTCGATTCAGTTCACGTTGAGTCATTACAAGATTCCTTATCTGGGACAGCGCATAAAAAAAGCTCCGACTGAGCGGAGCTGTGGAAATCAACAATTGAAACAAACAATTTTGTCAGGCCGTTAACTGACAGACCCGGTCCAGCAAGCCGTGCAGACGTTGCGAGCGTTTAGGCAACGATGTCAGACTGCGTCCTTTCAAGCCTTCCGTGAACGCGTTGAATAATCGCCAGGCGGTCTTTCCGTCCAGACGAAACTCGTCGTGTTGGGGTTCCTGCCATTCTTGGATCACGGTTGGCAGTGCCGTGACCGGCAAGGCACGAGATTCCACGGCACGAATCATCACATCATGAGCCGTCTTGTCACGAATCCGTTGGGCTTTATAGGCGTCGACGCGTTGGTCCTGCTCGACCCGCAGATCGTTCAGTCGACCGACCGCCTCGTTCACGATGCCGGGTAAATCCCGTTCGATGTAGGTCGTATGCCGTCTGGACAACACAACGTCTCCAAAGAAGCTGAGGTTGTCACAGCAGAAGACCTGATTGCCGATTGCGATCCCCGCCGGGAACGACTTGTCGTGACTATTCCGGAGCCCGATCACCAGTCCGTAATCGTCGGCATTGTGGCCGTTGGTCAGTTCCATCAAGCCGAAATAACGCTGGCCGTCTCCCCACAGGGCGTGTGCCTGCTGGGAAATCTGGAAACCGAACCCATCGATGGTCCGTTCGACCAGGTCAAGCATCCGAGCGTGGGGGATCGGCACCCACGTTTGCGTTCGATCTGGAGTTGGCGAGTATTCAATCTGTTCGCGCGACGCGGCACGAGAACCGCAATGAAGCATCAAGTTCAGCATGGTTTTCTCCTTTTGAAAGAGTTCACAAGACACAAAAAAAAAGCCCCGCAGACCATCACAAGGACGGCAGACGGGGCTGTGTTTCAGAGATCTCAATAGCTATTGGATCTATCAAGTTATTATGACGCGAACTCTAGGATTTTTTAGGAGTACTACATGTGATCAGATCCAAATATGGTTATATGAATTGCATGCAGGGGCGGGTATGGTAATAGGGACAACACTCAGGCAGCTAGTTGAAGACATCATTCCGAGAACATGAGCGGACATCTACCAAAACTTGTTGTACACGCCGATTGGGGGACAGATCCCGCCAAACGGATGATGTCCGTTGCTCGACGGCAATTCAGTCACTACTCAGTCGGTAGGGCGACAGTCGTCGGTGACCTCGATACATTCTTCGACGAACTCTCGGGGCAGTGCGAGCCCGATGAAACACTGCTGGTCGGATTCGACTTTCCCATAGGATTGCCAGCCACCTATTCCCAGCTCGCCGGTATCAACTTGTTTTGTGATGGGTTGCAACTTTTTGGTCAGGGGCCATGGGCCGACTTCTACACGCTCGCCACGCAGGCGAATGAAATTTCCATTCATCGGCCGTTTTATCCTTTTGCACCCGGAGGCACGGCTCAGGATCAGCTTGTTGCGGGGCTTGGTGTCAACAGTATGGATGACTTGTTGCGCGAGTGCGATCGTGCGACGGACGACCGAGTGAATGCGTGCTGGCTGCTTTGGACGCTTGGTGCGAAGCAGGTGGGACGTGCCGCAATCATTGGCTGGCGAGACCTGATCGCCCCAGCAATCGAGTACTACGGTGATGAGATCGGAATATGGCCGTTTGACGGCAGGTTAAATGACCTTTTGCGAACCAAGAGGATTGTCATCTGCGAGACATACCCAGCCGAGGCGTATCACCATCTTAATTTGAGTGGCGGTAACTGGAGTAAACGCAATCAGGAGGACCGACAACTGCGCGGGGTGGAGATGATCCGCTGGTGTGCCAAAAGACCGGTCACGTTTACTGATGAGCTTTTTGCTCAACTCGATGACGGCTTCGGTGCGACGGTGGATGGAGAGGACCCTTTCGATGCCATCGTCGGTGTCTGCTCAATGCTGGACGTAGTAATGAACTATCGCAGCGAAGGCAACTTACAGTCGCCGCACGCCACAACCACCGAAGGATGGATTCTGGGACAACTTTAGAGAACTCAACATGACTGCACACATTTCAGCTCGTATCGCATGGCATCAGGACGGATGGAACGGCAGGGTCTGTCAGGACCCGGCGTCCAACGTGTATTGTGTCGGTCGCCATTCGTATCCCGGTGAGCTGATTCGCGAAAAACGCGATCTTGCCTATGAAAAGGAAAACGCAGGGAGGTGCTGCTCGAAGCTCACCGGCGGAGTGCCGCCGTGCATGTACAGCATCAATGCGTTCGGCGACAAGTCCTTCGACATCTACTCCGACCCGCCCGATTTTTTTGATGGTGGCGCGAAGCGTCAGACTTGGACACTGAAACCAAACACTGTCTGCGTCTGGCCGTACGAAGTGATGTATGGTGAAGATGTGCAAAAACGTGGCGGTGGCTTCGACTACGACCAGCGACTTCAGAATGCCAAAGACTATTTCGCTCAGATCGAAAACGACAAGAGCCTGATTGTCTACTACGCCAATTACAGCAACCCGCTGAATCAGGATGACGACCGACAGTACGCCATCGTCGGCATTTCACGCATAAAGGAAGTTGGCAAGATTCGCTTCTTTCAGGACAGCGAGCAACGGATCAAAGAAAGGTATGGCGGTGGATTCATTTGGCAGTGTGATGTGACGTCGCATTATCCCGATCAGGGATTTCGTCTTCCCTACCATCTGTACCAAGACGATCCCGAAAAGCTACAACAGTTTGCCTTCGTCCCCGAGAACACGCGGCTGTTCAAGTATGCGACACGCGTAATCTCTGACGACGATCTGCTCGACATCGCCGAGCGGTTCTTGGAGATCATCGGAACATTACAGGAAATGGGTGACAAGTCGGAAGACTGGTTGGCTCGATCGAAGTGGCTGCAATCACTGGTCGGCGAGCTTTGGGAAAGCCGAGGGCTCTATCCCGGTGTCCCGGCTGTGCTGGACCTGATCGGTTTTCAGCAGGCGATTCCGTTCTGGAAGCAACAGGTTGAACTGGGCAAAGAGCAGGAAACCCGCGACGGGCTGTTTGCCTTGCTGAACGGCGATACAAAGTCAGTGGATGGACTGGAGTTGACGGATAAAGACCGCAAGAAGATTTCCCGACAGTGGAAGTTACGAGAAGACGTCGATAGTGAGCTGTTAACCGACGTCTTCCCACGATTCGCTCTACGACCGGATCAGCTGGAAAGCATCCTTTCCGACAAGCGAGCACAGAACGGCATTTATTCGTCACTGAAAGACGTCGGAGAGAATCCCTACCTGCTGTGCGAAGAATACATCGGCAACGACGTTGACGATTCGATCAGTTTCAGCCGCATTGATCATGGAGTGTTTCCCTCACCCGATCTTGGCGGTGAGCCTCTGAACGAAGTTGACGATTGGCAGCGACTTCGGGCGCTAAGTGTCGAACATCTGATGCGAGAAGACAAACACACCTTCCTGCCAGCTCGCAAGATCATCCATGACATAAACCATCGGCTGAGTTTCTATCCTGAATGGAAATTGCATCAGTTTACCGAGCGATACCTTCAGGTGGATGAAGAAGACATTTGCGAAGCGATCACCTACCGAACTCTCGAAGACACGCTGTATCTCTATCTGAAGCACGTCTATGAATCGGAGCGGGAGATCGAAAAACAAATCAAGCAATTAGTCGAGCGACCAGACATCACGTTTAAGTCACCCGTGACAGAGAGTCACTGGCAGACGTTCCTGACTCGGACGGATTCTGACCTGAATAAGAAAGCTCCCAAAGAGTATGGCGAGGCGATTGAGGGACAGGTCGAAGTCTGCTCCCGAATTTTCTCGCGTCCGCTGGCGGTACTCGCTGGTGGAGCTGGCACGGGAAAAACAACTGTCATCAATTCACTCATCAAGGCCGTCGAAAAGGCGCACGGAGCCGGCACGTCATTCAAGTTACTCGCACCGACTGGCAAGGCCGCTGACCGCATTCGATCAAAGACCGGCAAAGACGCCGTGACGATTCATTCGTTTCTGGCGAAGCTGGGATGGCTGAATCCGAACATGACTTTCAAACGGTCAGGCGGCAAGAAAGAGGAGCAGGCTCAGACGATCATAGTCGACGAGTCCTCCATGCTCGACTTGGAGCTGATGACGACACTGTTCCGGGCTATCAACTGGTCCGCCGTGCAACGTCTGATTCTCGTGGGTGATCCGAACCAATTGCCCCCGATTGGCCGTGGCAAGTGTTTCGCTGAGATTATCAACTATCTGAAGCAGCACCAACCGGAAAGCTACGCCGAGCTGAAGATCAACATTCGCCAAATGGAGAATCGAGTATTCGGTCGCGGCGAGGCAATCCTTGAGTTGGCTTCGGTCTACCAGCGTGCTGGACTCGAAGATGACGATGACGAAGAAGCCAAGGCGGCCGCTGAGGAACTGCTGAAACGAGTACAGGACGGTGGCGAAGTCGATAAAGATTTGCGGGTCGTTTATTGGAACGATCCTGAAACACTCTCTGAAGTCCTGATCCAAGAGATGGTTCGGGACATGGAGAAGGATTCGGGCGAGTCACTGAATCCCGACCGCCCATTCGATCTGTGGAAGAAGGCTTGCGAAACGGATGGTGACAATGGCTACAAGCGGCAGCGAGCCGAATACAACCAAGTGATTTCACCGTATCGCGGGGAACTGTTCGGCACAGAGCCGCTGAACGAAGAAATCCAGAAGCACATCAAGGGAATCGCGCGAGGAGAACAACCTGATTTCAATCGTCAACTCGACGGAGTCATGTTGTTTGACAAGGTGATTCAAATCACGAACCGCTCACTATCAAATCGTGAGCCGGTTTACGGCTACAACCCGGCGACAAGGACGTCAGAGAAAGTTGAGGTCTTCAACGGCGAGCTGGGTTACGTAAAACCTCACGGCTTCGATGGTAAGAAATGGAAATGGGGCGAATTCCAACTGAAGCATTTTCAGGTGGTGTTCGAGCGCAAGAAGCACTGGGTAGGGTATGGCTCGAAGCTGGGCAAAGACAAGGACGACAAGTGGATTCCCGAGGCCAAGGTGGAGAACAACCTTGAGCTGGCCTATGCGATCTCGGTTCATAAGTCACAGGGCAGTGAATTTGACCACGTCTACTTCATCGTGCCCAAGCACAAAGACACACTGCTTTCCCCCGAGTTGTTCTATACGGGTATCACGCGAGCGGCCAAACACTGCACTCTCCTGATTCAGGAAGACATCGGACCTCTGCTGAACATGCGACGTAGGGAACGGTCGCATCTGGTGTGCATCAATTCGTCGATCTTTGAATTCGCGCCGATCCCTGAAGTTATGCTGAATGTTCAAGCGTGGTACGAAGAAGGCAAAATTCACGAGACCTTGTCCGAATTCGTCGTGCGATCGAAGTCCGAAGTGATCATCACCAATATGCTCGTGGAACGTGAAATCCTGTTTCGCTACGAAGAACCGCTCTTTGCACCGGACGGCACGTTCTACCTACCTGACTTCACGGTCACGTGGAATGGTGAGAAGTATTTCTGGGAGCACTGGGGCCGGCTGGATCAGGATAAGTATCGTAATCACACCGAGACGAAGAAGAAGTGGTACGAAAAACACTTTCCCGGCCGGCTGGTCGAGACCTTTGAGGGAACAGACGTGACGACTCAGGCAAAGAAAGTTATCGCAGAACATTTCGAAGCGTAAGAATCCCGTTTACAAGCCAACAATTGGAATCAATCAAAGCGAGGAAGCAAATGGTACTTTTTCGACCAGCACCGCACCACATACGAATCGGAGTATTGTCATCAAGTCGACCTGACCACAAAACCGAAATCGATCGCGATCTCTACTACGACAACAAAAAGAACAAGTGTTTCAATGTTGAATCGACTGAATACCAAAGCGGCCCGGATGTCGGCTGTTCCCATGAGATCGAGAACTTGGATAACGATGCTCTAGAAGCTCTCCTGCAATCCAACCCTGAGTTCTTAGAGAAGCTACAACAACTCCGGAAACCGCATAATAACTAGCCCAGGGAATCAGCACCCGTCCCAATGATTTCCCACCTGATTCATGACCTCGCAATCGAGATTCATGAATGAGAATACCGATCCAGAGTGGCATAGATGGGCTGGCGACTGACCAGTATTTAACGGGGCAATCACGCGTTCGCTTGAAGACCCGATGAACCCCCCGCATTTCGAACTAAATGGTCTGAGAAGTCCTCAAAAAGGGCGTTTGCCCCGGAGTTCTCGGCAGTTTCATCAAAGCTGTAGCGTATTGGTTGTCTATGTTCCTACTTTCAGGAACTCAAGACTCACTAACGCCACTACTCACTCACCGGGGTTGTTGAATCCTCTGCTTCAGTTTTTGTTTTCAACGGATTGTTGGAAGCTTTACTCGGAGGATTCCCCTGCTCAACAACTTCAGCTACAGATTCGGCTGGTTTGAGAGCAGCAGTCGGACCACTATCCGGCAACTCTACAGGGTTCTTTCTGATTGCATGAATCTTTGATTCCCATGCCTCCCATTCCGCACCCACCAAGCGAACTTGTCCAGCCACACGAAGCTCCTCAAGCGAAGCTACATACAATCTCATCAATGCCGCGAATCCATCTCCATCAGAGCCAATGGGTTCAATCTCACGCTCAAGCCGCCTGAACAGCTTCTGCAGATTGGAGATAGGGACGCTTTTTTTATTGAGTCTGCTGAAATCCTTGACGAGCCTCTTTATCGAGCGTGTAGCTGAGTATCGAGCCGTTGTTTCCCGGGCCACCCCTAATGCGTCAGTCAAAAACCGACATATACTTTGCACATTATCACGAAGCTGTTCCAATTCTTCGACGGGTGTTTCATTTGCGGCTAATTTATACACTTCCGTGACAACCTCTTGGAAAATTCCCATTTTGTCGAAGTCGCCGTTAAGTTCAGGTTGAATCTTGGCAAAGAGCTTCTTTGTGGATTCGACAATACCCGATTTCGCAAAGTCATCATCTTTCAGCGATTCATCGATCTGGCCTCCATAGTTTTCTAAAATTGTCGGATGCCACTTTTCCACATAGGTTTTTATAGCGCGTTTGTAAATCGAAAGAGGGACAATATCCTCGGTTGTTATAATTGCACTATTTTCAGCGAACGAGTTGACAAGATCACCGATAAGCCCGATTCGTTCCCTTGGAACAAGTTCTTTCGAAGGTTTGTCAGGACTTGTGATTCGCTCAATCTCTTTCTCGGCCGCTTCATCGGAATCTAGCAGAATAGCGGTAGGTGGAATTGGTTCATCAGCCCATCTAGATTGCTCAAGTACATTGGTAATATTATTTACTCCATCCGCTGAGACTATCACAACTGTATTGAGATCGATGTATTCCCCCATATTCTCTGGCGTGGAAAAAGCGCGAATCAACTCAGAGAGAATATACTGATCCGTTGCACCTTCAAGAAGGATGTTGTCGGAGCCCAAAAACAAACTTGGTGCACTATCAATCCCGAGCGCAGTGCGAACAGGTTCATACCTCCGTGCTCTAGCTCGTTCAATGTATTGTGTTCCCTCCTCTGCATCTTCTTTCTTTACGACAGTTATGCGACGTGGAAAATTTCGATTTATCAAGTAAGGGGAATGGGTCGTATATACCAACTGGCATGCTTGAGATGAACTTTCTGGACGAACGAGTGATTCAAATACGGCCAGCAAATTCCGCTGAGCCAAAATCGAAAGTGCCGCATCCGGTTCATCCATAAGAATGATTGATTTCCGGCTTCTGCCCGACATATCCATCGCTTTAGCTTGGATGTAGTAGCTTAGAAAATACTTAAGGCCTGAACTTCGTTCATTAAAAGTATAGATACATTCTGTTTTGTCATGAATTTCGAAATAAAGCACACCATCCTTGTAATTCACGGTGAGCCTAAACTGGTCGTCTTGATGCCAGAAGTGAGAGAGATTCAACACGTCGTGCAGGCCCTCGTTCCATTTTGCAATCTGACCTTCAATGTATCCGCGATCTGTACCATCAAGTGAGTACAGATATTTCAAGGTTTCAGCCTTCACACCTAAAATCTGATTAAACAGCAACATCTCAAGAGCGTCGTGGGCTGGTGGAGTATCTTCAAGTTCAACCAGCTGTTTTTTGATGTCGGATAGTTCAGAAGAGAAAGTTGTAAGACTCTGGGCAGTCGGTGCTTCAAGCCCAGAAATTAATGCAGCCGTTTTTTCCACGCTGCGCCGATCTTTGAGACCTTGCGCCTCAAATTTACTATCATAACCTTGGATCAGTGAAACGAGAGACACTTCGCTAGGCAGTAGAGCTTTCGAATTGATGTACTGCACTTTTGGCAATGAATTACGGACTTCTGCGAGTTGTTCTTCGCTTAGAAAAAGAGGAGAGTCGTTAGGTTCAACATAAAGTACGGCCACATGATCATCATCTGGTGCAAGAATCAACGCGAATGATCTGTTTTCTCCAGCTTTAGCCACACCTTCGTTACCTGCAGCTTTGCATACACTCGCCAACTCGTCTTGAGTATCGGCGGTGAAAAGCAGCCCGATGTTTGGCCATGCCTCAACATTGACACGTCGGATTCCTGCATAATGGCAAAGATCAGTTCGTGCGAATTGTCCTGAATCTTCAATACCACAACCATTGATCACCTTATTTATGGCGTTAAGAAGGTGCGACTTGCCGCTCTCGTTGGCACCGACGATAGTTGTGATGTCTGATTCAATTGGAATTTCAATGAATGGAAAGTCGGAATCGCCCGCGTACTCGGGGGTGTATGTATTCCAAGGGCGATAGGATTCTTTCTCGCCTCTGTCAAATTGTTGTCGGTAGTTCAAATGGAATGACTTGTACCATCGAAGTAATACTTTTCTCAATTTCATGCCTAATCCCTGGTCTGCAAATAACTTACTACAGCAAATGGCCTGGCATAGACTAATCAAATCCCATTAGCCAGCCAAAAGACACTTAGGCCTCACCTTGTGCAATCTTCCCATATTAACATGTATGTATGACCAATTAGAAGCTCTTCTGCCCCCTTTTGGCACAATGTTGTGTGGATGACGCTTTGACACAACGAAAGTTTTTGATCGAGTTGGTTTTAAGGACATCTCCAAGGAGCTTCACCCTTGAGATCATCCAACTCTTTCACAAATGGAGATCGCGTATATTGCATTACTGCAACCGCGATGCAATGACGAGCCACCCCCACAATCCAAAGATGATCCGTAGAGCGGGGTGATTGCCACACAGATACGAATCAAGCCGATTTATTGACAATTCTGCCATTTCATCGTGAGCAAAGCACAGCAACTTCATCCCACCTTCGCCATGATCTCCCGGGCCAGATCCATGTTCCGCTCCGCGTAGATTTCCGTCACCTTGGCATTGGCATGACCCAGCACAACCTGAGACGCCTCCAACCCGAACTTCTTGCGAATTTCAGTGCCAGCGGTATGTCGCAGCTGATTGGGACTCCAGGATGGGACTTTCGCCCGCTTGCAGGCACGTTGGATTGCGCGACGATAGGAATCGACTGAATATCTTTCTCCATAGGTGTGTTTGTAGGTGACCGCGTCAGCTGGACGGAAGACGTACTGATCGGAATTCTGAGAAAGCATTGGAGTGATGATGCTTTGAGCCTTCGGTCCGATGAAGATCATACGATCCTTATCGTGGTGCTCTGTCTTGTGAGAGCGTGGCACGTATTGCCAGATCTCTTCGCTCCGATCAATTTCGCCTTCCCGGAGTTCGACCACCTCTTCGGGACGCATTCCCGTCAATTGCTGAAAGCGGATCATGTTGGCGACCGGAGGCGAAACAATCGGGAGGATCGCCTCGACATGTTCTTGCGGGACAGATTTCACGGGTTCGGATTCTTTGGCCTGCGAGCGCCCTTTTCGTAGGCCAGCCACTGACTGCAGGGCCGTCAGCACCTCAACCGGGATGTATTCGTTTTCGACACCCCAGCGGAACATTCGTCGAATGCGTCCCACATGCTTGTTGATAGTGGAACGAGTGAACTCCGCAGCGATCATGCGATCGCGAACTTCCTTGAGCAGCTTGGGACCGAACTGCCGGACACGTAATCGACCGCAGTGCTGCACCACGAATCGCAGGGCGGACTTGATGCAGGCGTACTCGGAGGTAACTTCACCGTTTTTCCGGTAGTACTCCTGGGCGTGATCGAGGTAGAGCAAGATGAGTTCATCAACACGTAATTGCCCCTGTACAGATCGATCATTCTGGAGCAGCCATTCGGTCAGCACTTCTTCGTACTTGGCTTTTGACTCGGGGGAGTTCCATTTTCCCAAGTAGAGCATTTTTCGCTGACCATTGGCGAGGATGCGCGTGACGGCCTGGCCAGTTGGTTTGTGAAGCAAATACGAAGGTTTTTTCGGGTGAGACATGTGCGGTCACTCCTACACTTGGTGTAAAAATGGTGTAGTACCGCACTGCCCGAAGAGAGCAGGTAATCACAAAGTGTGACTCAGCAACAACTTAGATAGTGGAGGATACCGGGCTCGAACCGGTGACCTTTTGGCTGCCAGCCAAACGCTCTCCCAACTGAGCTAATCCCCCTTTGGGTCGTCTCTGCTCAATAGACCATCAGATCCTCAAGCAGGTTCGTCTTACTTCTGACTTCTCATCGGAACCGGATGGCCAGATTCTTTACCGAATTTACCGGTTTCAACCAATTTTCCAGTTCCAATACGCTTATTGGTACCACTGTAAGCGTTGGGTGTCAAGTTTGCCAAGAGTTCCTGAACTTCCAATCGCATCTCCTTCTCGAATCACGCCGACGGGCTCCCGGAAAAATGTTGCATGACCTTGTCTTTGACGGCCTTCAGATCCAGCTTCCCTGTCCCCAAAAGAGGGATTTCTTCGACCTCCAGGAAGGAATCTCGACCGGGGATCCAGATGTTAGGTAAGCCGGAATCAGTCAGCTTTTGAAGGAGCTGATCGATGGGTATTTTGATGGGCAGGTGCAGAACAATAATACGTTCTCCTTTTTTTTCATCCGGGACGGCTGAGACCGCCACGCGAGGAAGCGGGTTATCGTCTTCGCCATCAACGGGATCATTATCATCAATGATTTTGGCGAGAGTGTTTTCGATACGAACATGGGGGACCATCTCGCCACCAATTTTCGAGAACCGACTCTGTCGTCCGGTGATTTCGACAAATCCTTCTTCATCAATTCGGGCAATATCTCCGGTGTTGTACCAGCCATCCACCAAGACTTCGTTCGTCTTTTCTGTTTGATTCAAATAACCAGACATCACATTCGGGCCACTGATCCACAACAATCCCTCTTCGTTGATTCCCAATTCGTCTCCTGTATCGGGATGAATGACTTTTGTCGAAACGCCCGGCAATGGTCGTCCGACGGTTCCCGGTCGGCAAGCGGTTTGTTCGGTTTTACCCGATCGATTGGGAGGCACATTGACGGCGGCGACGGGTGAGAGTTCGGTCGTTCCATAACCTTCGGTCGGAAAGACTCCAAACTTCTTTTCGAAGGCTTCTGCGAGATCTTGTGGTAACTTTTCGGCTCCCACGACGACGGTGTCCAGTTTGTGGAATTGCTCGGGAGTGCAGCGTTTGAGATAACTTCGCAAAAACGTCGGTGTCGCCATCGTGATGGTGACGTTGTGTTTCTCAGACAACTTGCCGATTGTCCGGCAATCGAGTGGATTGAAGTGGTAAACCCCTTTGGGGTCGAGACACAGTACCAGCCAGAGTGTTCCGGTGAAGCCAAAGGAATGAAAGAACGGCAATGTGCCGAGAAAGACATCGTCTTTGGTGAAGTGGAACATCTGTTCGACCGCTTGCACGTTCGACATGACGTTCGAGTAAGACAGCATGACCCCCTTAGGCTCACCCGTGGAACCGGAAGTGAAGATGATCGAAAACAGATCCTCTGGTTTCTTCTTATGTAAGCCGAGAATTCGTTCGACAAGACGGACCGGCATTGCGAATGTCATTAGTGCCGCTTTGAGCTTGTCGCCCAATCCGGCCTGTTCTTTGATGTCTTCAAGATAAACGAACTCGGCCCCTTCGAGTTTGGTCGGTTTCTTTTCGAGGAACCGTTTGCTGGTGAGGACATGTTTGATGCCGGCTTCTTTGACACAATATGAGACCACATCATCTGACATGGTGTAGTTCAGGTTGACCGCGACACGACCATCCAAGGCGACGGCCGTATTCGCGAGAACTCCACCGACAGACGGTGGCAGCAGGATTCCGATCTTCTCCTCCCCTGCCCCGAATGTTGTCCTCCTCAGGACAGATCGCAAGACCAGCGACGCGAGCATTAACTTTTTGCTGGTCAGTGAAGTTCCTGCCGAGTCGGCGACTTTTTCACGACCACCGTTTTGTTTGCATTTGCGTAAAAAGACTCTCGGCGGGATTAGCATATCGGGTTTCCGTTGTTCCATGGCGTCTACTCCCAGATGTTGCACGGCTTGTCGGACTTCATGCACATCGTTTGGATGATGTATCTCTTCTCCAAAGTTAATCGACACTGGGTACGGCCAACGTTGAGGCCGCTTCCAGAAAAATTTGCCTCCCGAATAACTGAAAACTGATCCCCAAAGGCCGTCCAAATAGATCGGAATGACGGGGGCTCCGGTTCCTTTGATGATTTGCATCATGCCACGTTGAAAGGGTTGTAATCCACCCGTTCGGGTAATTTCTCCTTCGGCGAAAATACAAACCAGTTCTCCGTTTTCAATCGCTTCTCGGGCCGCTTTGAGGGACTTGATGACCGACTTCGGCCCGTCTGTCGACTTGATTGGTATGACTCCAAAAATTCGAGCCAGCCAACCAATGAACCCCGTTTGTACGTAATCAGCCCAGGCAATCATACGAATGTTTCGCGAGGAGGCTAATACTAGCAGAACTCCGTCCAACCATGAAACATGATTTGCGACCAAAAGTGCGCCCCCATGCTCGGGGAGATTTTCCCGTCCCACGACTCGAACACGATAAATTGTGTGAGTGAGTAACCAGACGATGGCCCGAATGGTGGCTTGTGGGAGTAACCACGAGGCATACATGATCACGGGAATCGTTGCGAATGCCACCACCATGAAAATGTTTCCGGCGGGCATGTTCAACTGCCCTTTGAGTAACCAGAAGAGAAACGCCGAGACCAGCATCATGGAAAATGAGATGAAGTTTTTAGCGGCGAGAATCCGTCCGCGTGTCTCCCGTTCACTGCGATGTTGCATGAACGCTTCCAGCGGCACATTGAAAAGCCCTGCCCCCACGCCCAATGTAAACAACGCAGCGAATGCACTGTACTTCCCGGCCATCGAGATCGTCGCGTACTGTTCCACAACGCTACCCACAATTGCCAACGCAGCGGCACCGATTGTGATGATCGTAGCGCCAATCGGCACGATCCCAAGCTCGACTTTTCCTCCCGACCAAAGTCCAGAGAGGACTGATCCTAATCCCAATCCGACAACGAGCACACCCAGATAGATGCCGACATCCTGCTGAGTCAGGTGGAGTTGTTCGAGGACGAGTGGGTCGATGGTCATTTGTGCGAGTGAAGCGAGAAACCAGAAGAAGGAAATGCCGAGTGCAGTGCGGAGTAATGGACGGTTTTGTCCCAGATGTTTCAGGTCGCGAACGGTGTCTTTGAAGGCGTTCCAGGGAAAGGGTTGGTCCGGGTCGGCTGCCGGATTGAAGGTGACAAACAAACTTGTGATCCAACCGACAACGGCGACTCCGATCAAGGCCATGGCCGCGTATTGTGGTGTGATACCGCCTGCGATACCAAGTTTGGTATCCACGGTAAATCCAAACAGATAATTGCCGGCGATGAATCCCATCGCACAGGCCACGACCGAAGTGAGAGCCATGACGCCGTTGGCTGAGGTGATTTTGTTCGGTGAAACGAGTTCGGGGATGGCACCGAATTTCGCCGGGCTGAACAGTGCCGACTGCGCCCCCATCAAGGCAACGACGATGAACAGAAACGTCACATTCCCCATCGCCATGGCGATGACGCCGAGCGACATCAAGACAATCTCGGCGGCTTTACAGGCGACGATCACTTTTCGTTTGGAAAATTTGTCGGCAAGATAACCGGCGTGAGCCATCAACAAAAGAAAAGGCACTGTAAAGCAAACCAGCCCCAACGAGAGCGCATCTTCGTCGTCGATGACAAGTTTTGCAAACGGAACGGCCAGCCAGCGAAACATATTGTCGTTGAACGAAGCGAGAAACTGGGTTGCCAGTAATCCCAGAAATCCGGGACTCATCAATTTTTGCTGTTGGTTTTCGTCGTTCGTGGAGCGGTCGGACATCGTGAGTTTCTTTGTACCTGAGTTGATGACCTGTTTTGTGGGGCATAGGTCATCAGGCGTATTGTGCGTTGGAATCTCACACGAATCCATCCACTTTTTTACGATGTCCACTATTGTTCAGTGAAATCTCAGGGTCAGCCCATAATCAGCTTCGTGGTACGGCCCAATGACCTTCGCGGTAGTCGCGCTGAGTCAAGTGATTGGCTTCCTCGCTGTTCGTGATTTGCTCGTTCTGCGGGTCGTATTGCAACAATTGGCCGGTGCGGGCGGCGATGTTGGCAAGATGGACGATGGTCGCGGCTCGATGACCGACCTCGATGTTGGCGGCGGGAGTCTTGCCGTTTTTAATGGCTAACAAAAAATCATCGTAGTGATCGTCGAGTGTCGGGCGTCCGTCCATCTTGGCAATGAGTTTATTGCGAGGACCGTACATTCGCCAACCTTGAGTGTGCCCCACAATCAGCATCCCTTCCGTGCCATAAAAAGCGGCTCCGTTTTCATGCTCTTCCTGTCGGTAGGGTGACCAGTCACGTTGCTCGAAAATCAGTTGTTTTTTACGCCCTTGGGGAGAACCGGACACCGGATACTCACAGATGGCGTATTGAGTGTCGGGAAATTGTTGGTCATCGTCGAAGAAATATTTCCCTCCCATGCAGGTGACGGCTGAGGGATGAGTGTCAACATTGAGTCCCCAGAGAGCGACATCGATATCGTGTACGCCGTCGTTGCCGATGTCACCACAACCAAAGTCGTACCACCAGCGCCAAATGCCGGGCAGCATGTTGGAACGATAAGGAACCATCGGAGCCGGACCGATCCATTGGTCGTAATCGAGATTTGTGGGAGGAGTGCCCGGTTGCGATTTTCCGATGGAGCCTCGACGTTGACTGTTCCATGCTTTGGCGACGAGAACTTCTCCGATCTCACCGGCGTGAAGTCGTTTGAAGGCTTCCTTCAGGAAGGGCGCACTGCGACTTTGAGTGCCAACCTGTAATACTTTGTTCGTGCGTTCAACGGTATCGGCCATCAGCCGTCCTTCACGGATATTATGGCTGCACGGTTTTTCGACATAGACATGCTTACCCGCATCGAGAGCCAGAATCGCTGCCGGGGCGTGCCAGTGGTCGGGAGTGGCAATCCAGACCGCTTGAACTTGTCGATCATCGAGCACTTTTCGCAGGTCGGACGTTTGTTGCGGAGCATGACCGCTGCGCGATTCGACTTCTTTGGCGGCATTCGCCAATCGTTTCGAGTCCACATCACAAACCCAGGCAACTTCGATGTCTTTGCGATCCGCCAAAGTGCGTGTGTGATTGGTCCCCATGCCGCCGGTGCCGATGATGCCCACGACGAGACGATTGTTGTCTTGTGCAGAGGCGAGAGTCCCGCTGAGACCAACCGCCAAAGAGGTTGCCCCCGCCGATTTAAGGAACGTTCGTCGTTTTTCATTGGTCATGGCGTTCTCCCTTTTTGCATTACTACGGGTATGAGTTGCTTCAGGACTTGAATGTGTGCCTCTGGGAATGACCGGCGGCTCAACCCCCGTAGCAATGTTGTCTGGGGGCTTCGCTACGCTCCGTCCACCAGCCACACCTGGATTTACAATTTTGAAACATATTCTCGAAGAGATCCCCTCTGTGTATGTCACGCGCGGATTTTCTCGACAGCCCGATGTTCCCGATCTTGTGGCCCCAGTCGTTCCTGGACACCGAAACCAGAGAGCATGGTATTGTAAACGTCGACTCCTTCTGCTTTGAGGTCCAGAATCTGGTTCGTTTTGAAACGGTTGTTAGCGCCGGTAATAGCGTGGAAAATGCCCGAAAGCTCTCGCTTGGAGTCTGAGTGTCGGCCGTCTCCTGATTCGGTCGAGACGGTGATCAGAGAGTTTTCGAGAATACTTTGGCCGTTGGCTTCTTGCGCGTCGGTACCATCAAGTCGGCTCAGGAAATAGGCGACTTCTTGCATCTTCATATGGGCGTGTGCGCGAAGTTGCTCGTTCGACTTCTTCTCGTTGAACCGATGCCACCATTCGTGAGAACAACCTCCCGATCCTGATTTGCCAAGTTGTTTTTCATCATCGAAGGTGAAAACTTTCTTGCCGTTATAGTCGTAGTCACCGGTAATTCGGAGACGTTCACCGGCCGCAAGAAATGTGATCGAACCAAACCGCACACGATCAATCTGAATCGCCAGTGCATAAAGGTCGGCCATCAATCGCCACTCGTCAGTCAGGTCTTTGAGGGGCATATCAATCCCTTCACCGCCCGGATCGGCATGCCCGCCATGAGCGAGTTGTGAGCGGTTGGGAATTTGTGGTGCTTGTGGGTGCTTCTCTTTCATCTCGTAAGCACGTTGCTCAAACTCACGAATCCGTTCGAGGTGAGTGGCGATGCGTGCACGAGAAGAGGCTCCCAAAGGAGATCGTTGTCCCGCGTAGAATTTGTATTGATCGACGACGGTATCCAAGACACTCCGTTTGAGTCGTTCTTTCCGTAGATCCCCTTCCCCGGCTGACCCCAAAGTTCCAAACACACGGTCGAATAAGTCGCGAGGCTTTTCCTGCATGGTCGCCGCCACGCTACCGTCGGGGTTATAACTGTGGACATATCGACTCACGCGACTACGACGAAAGAATGTCCCGGCAACGAGCGTGGAAACCATGCCATTCGGCAGTCCCTTGGGATAAGCGGATCGGCGAATTAATTGATCAATCGATGCGCCCCCTGCCTTGGCCTCTCCGTTAGGAGGTGTTGCCGTGAACGCGCCGGATGAACCGTCGAAGTGGGCATTGATTCCTTTCGCATCACATCGAACTTGATCGACGTGTCGCATGATCAGCAGCTTTTCTTTGAGAGGTTTGAGTGGTTCGAGGACGCCGTCATATCCCTCTTCCTGGAGTGGGGCGGGAATCCCAAGTCCGAAGAAGACATTGAACGCGCGTGTTGGTACTTCTGCAACCGGAGCGCCCCAGCCGCGCGTGAGCATCATCTCTTCCAGCAGCGGCAAACCGACGGTGATTCCGCCCAGTCCTTTGAGCGCCGTTCGCCGGCTGATTTTTGGTTGTGTCATTGTTTCTCCTCGATGTTTGAGAGCGGAGTGTTTGAGACCGGGACTGCGGGGGATTTTAACACAAGGTCGCTGGTGACAATGGCAGTGATCAGGGTTTGCCAGGTGCCGCCGTTCTTTTGAGTTTGCTGGTGTATTTTCTGGATTTGTTGGGCATCTTGTGCCATGAGCGGTCGCCCGAGGCAAAATTGGGTCACTTTCCAGGTGAGTGATTCTTGGACCCGTGCGCTGTTGGCGAGCAGGTTCATTAATTCTGCGGACGTTTCGTAAGTGATCGTTTTTGCGGTTCCGGGAATCAGGATTTGGCCATCTTCCCGGAGCGGATTGTCGAAATGATCCTTTTCATGATAACTGCCGAGACCATCAAACTTTTCCAGTCCGAAGGAAAGCGGCTCAAAGCGGGCGTGACATCCACCACAGGCGACGTTTTTTAATCGCATTTCGGCGACACCACGATTGGTCAAGCCAGGTTTTGTGGGGACAGGATTCGTATCGACACAAGGTGGTGGATCTTTGACGGTTCCGCGCAAGAGATCATGTAACACGAAGAGTCCTCGGGTGACCATTGAAGCTTCGTCTCCTCCAATTGTCAAAACGCTGCCGTGTGTTAATAGGCCTCCGCGAGAGGAAACGGATTGCAAATCGTAACGGGCGAATGATTCGCCTTGATGAGGGGGAAGGCCGTAATGTTGGGCCAGTTCGGGGGATAGAAACGTGACTTGAGCCTTGAGCAAATCCGCGAGAGGCCGCTTCTGCTTCCAGATGACCTCTTCAAAAAATTGGACTGATTCACGTTTCATATCCTGAGCTAACTGTGGGTTCCAATCGGGGAACATTTTTGGATCGGGCGAGAGATTGTCGAGCCGATTCAGATTCAACCATTGAACAATGAATTGCTGAGAATGTTCGCGAGCGCGGGGGTCATTCAGCATTCGAGTCACCTGTTCCCGCAGCTTGGCTGGCTCTTGTAGCTCATAGCGTTCCGTGGCATCGAGTAATGCTTTGTCGGGGGGGCCGCCCCAGATGATATAACTCAATCGGTTCGCGAGTTCATAGCCCGTAATATATCGGCTTTCTGTAGAACTATGTTCTCGCTCCATGATGTAAACAAAACGAGGAGACTGAATCATGGCTTGCAGAATAAACCCGACCGCTTCGTCGAAGTCTCCTCCGGCGGATGCCACGGTGGTTGAGATGCCACGATAGAGGGCGATTTCGTCACCATCGAGAGGGCCACGTAAGACCCAGCGTCCCATATTCTGGACGAGCTTGCGCATATTGTCGTCGGTCAGCGTGCGGCCTTTTTCAAATCGTTGAGCAAAACTTTTGATATCGAGACGTTCGATCACAATTTGAGAAAGTTGAGCGAAGGCATCAATATGTCCCAAGTCGACTGTCAGATTATAGCCTGTGTTATTGAAACCATCAGCCCGCAAATCAGGCGGCAAGAGTTCTTTCGCGTCTGAACTGATATCGACATCAAAAATAACACGAACGGTTTCAATGAATTCATTGACGGTCAAACGTCGCACAAACGTACGGACACCATCGGATTGGTGCTGATAAAGAGCCGGGTCAATGGTTGCAAACGTCCAGGAGGCTCCGCCAGTAATCCACTCTTGGAACGCTTGTTTCTCGTCCTTCGAGAGAGGTGGACGGTTTTTAGGCATTTCGTCCGACTCGATGTACTGCCATAAATCGCTTTTGCTGAGGTCTCCCGGAATCAATGATTTCCCACTATCGCTTTCGGCAAACGCGGTTGCTTTTTGGGAGAGATCAAGGCCACCTTCGCGAGTCGCCGGATCGTGACATTCCAGGCAGTGGTTGGAAAGAAGCCGGGCGATTTTTGTTTCAAACAGAATCGCATTAGGGTCGGCTTTTTTCTCGACCATCAATTTCGTTTCGGCATCGGGTCCAGCTCGATAATGTTGTTGGACGTTTTCAAAACTCAGGCTGCGATTGAACATCGCGACCAGATGGAGGCTGCCTTTCCAGACGCGGTCGCCTCCATGTTCGTTGGCCAACCCAAGTTGATAACTTCCATTCCAGTTTCTCAGATCACCGGGAACTTTTTTCTCTTCAACAAGACGACCATCGATCAATAGTTTGGCGGTCCCGAATCGGTCACGCGTATAGACGACATGTTGCAGTTTCTTCTCGACTGTTTTTTTGGCAGAACTTAATGAAGGAAGGCCATTGGTGCTGGTGCGAGTGGTTCGCAAGCGGACATCGAAGTGATCTCCCTCCTGCCCTAACGTCAAATTCCGTTCGTTGGGATTTTTGGAAATGGTCACAATTCGTGCAGGGCCTGCCTGAGCGAGATTCTCGGATTGAATCCAGGCTTCTACGGTGACTTCATTTGTTTGTGAAATCGCTTTTGTCAGAGCGGAAGCATTGTTTTGAGAATGAATGGAAACGCTGCCGTTGATTTTCAGAACGCCATTCTGAATGGTAGCGTTTTTTCCATTCTCGATGACCAAATCGACTTTTGGCTCGACACCCGAGACATCGGGAATCGTGTTCTCTTGCGATTGTCGGAAAGTGTACAAGACGAGCAATCCACGAGCGTCGCGGACTAACTCAGCCGTTGCGTTTTTCTCGTCGTTTTGAGCAGAGTGTCCCACAGACCCATGTGAGAAAACGCAGAAACTGATGGCTATTAAACAGACAGCCATGCTGGATGATTTGATTCGTCGCATAGATAAAGCATTCGCCAGAGAGCCAAGCGTGATCCGAGTGGGTGATATCCCCGCAGGTTTACCAAATATGACTATAATTGGTGCGTGCTCAGTGCAAAAGAAAATTCGGCCACTCACTGGAAATAAGCTGGTTTTGAGAAAGTGTGTCTCAGGTTTTAACCAGTTTCTTTCAGTGGACCGGGGGCCTATGATAGAAGAACCAATGACGTTGTTTGTCGGAACTGGAAGTAAAGCATGAGCAACTTGGAAACTCCTTCGACCTCTCCCCATCGTATGGAGTGTATGGAGCTTTGGGGTGGGAATAGTGCCGTAGATAAGACAATCACCATGACGGGCCTGGAAGGACAAATTTACAGCCGGCCGTATGATCCGGGGCAGCCCGGCGGTGATGTTTATTACTTCACCGCGTGCGCGTCGGGGCGAATCTCTCGTTTTCTGCTGGCCGATGTGACCGGCCATGGGCATCGGGTTGCGGGGACGGCAGACAAGCTACGCGCCATCATGCGTGAAAACGTCAATGTCATTCAGCAGTCCAATCTGATGGAAGGCATCAATAAAGAATTCAGTGCGATTACCGAAAATGGAGGCTTTGCGACAGCCGTTGTGGCGACTTACTTTTCTCCCCGACAAACCTTAACAGTCTCTCTCGCCGGTCACCCTCGCCCGCTGCTCTATCGTGCTGACACTCAGCGTTGGACTCTCTTTGGGGAAGATGGTGATTCGAGCGAGAAACTGGAGCCGGCATTACCTCTTGGCATCACCGAAGATGTGGTGTTTCAGACATTACAAGTTCGCTTCACGCCGGGAGACATGCTGCTCTGCTACACCGATGCGTTTTCAGAATCGGTTGATGCATTCGATAAACTGATCAACACGCAGGGTTTGTTAGATATTCTGAATGAAGAACAAGCGGCTGAGAACTCTCTGGACGTTCTGACCTCGCGACTTTCGGATCTCCCCGCAACGAATTTGACGAACGATGATGCGACCGCCATCTTTGTGCGTCCAACCGGTCAAAGAATCTCCATGAAGGCCAACTTGCTCGCTCCCTTTCGAATGGTTTCTGGCGTGACGGAAGTGGAGTCTTAAACAAGTCATCTGATTTCTGAGAATGTGGTTGAACGGATGATGATAATTCCCTCCGACTTTTCGATTGAAACTTGATATGTCCTGCAGTGACGAACAGAACCCCGCATTTATTGGCTCTCTTGGCATCGTCAGGCGATATGTCGATGAGACAGAAGAATGGCTGACAATTTGGGACGAGATTGAAGAGGTTTGCAAATTGATACAGGCAGATCGAACCGAGGAAGAAACATTTCGGGACTGTCTTCACAAAAACCTCGAAGCAGAACTGAGCCTCAACGCGAAGAAAGATTACATCATCTCCGGGCTTTCCATGGCTCATCATCAAGCTCCCATTGAGTGGCCGGGGGAAGAAACACCGCAGTGGGTCATCGTGCAGTTCTTTCCTATCCAGCTTTATGGGCAAGCCGCTCGCGACAAAGTGGACCGGTTACCAGATGTCCAATGGCTTACTCTGTCAGAGATTGCCAAGGGGTGTTCGACTGAGGGAAAGCCGTTTGATGAGAAACAGCGACTCCTGATTGAACGGGCCGATTTGATCCCCGCGTATCTGAAATGACAGGCACGATCCCATTATTCGCCCCGGAATTGACAGGAATTTCGCAAGATTGTGTCTCGCACTTGTCGAAATGGTCTTCGATGGATACACTTCTTCCATCGAGTCACGTTTGATGTCGATTCGATTCAAATGGTCGGAGCCAAATGAGTAACGTCATTCACTCATGTGAAGAGCGTTTTCCGACTAAACGGGGTATTCCGAGAGACCTGGATCCTCTTGCATCCCGTCCCTGTTCACCAAATGTTAGCCGGTGAACTTGCTGCCTACCACCGGTTGTGTTGACCGCTCTGGAAAGCCGCCCGCGTCCTGAAAAACGCAACGAATTCCGAGGATTTCTTATTTGTCCGGAATTCAACCAGAGAGCCGATGTTGCTCTCGCGGCGTTTGCGTCCGGTGGTTTTTGATCCCCTGCTGTGAACACCTCCCGCCCGCCTTTTATCAGGCGAGCGTCTTACGGTGATTCTGCGTATTGAATGTTCCCGCAAATCAGGAACGGCATCGCGGAAGCTCCAATCGATATTGAAACACGATCTTCTCATTCATGAAGATCACCCACGACTTAAGGAAATTTCTTGAATACTTCAGAGCAGAATACAGAACAAGTCACCTTTCAAAGCCTCGATTTGATCGATCCCATCAAACGTGCTTTGGCCGAGGAAAACTACGAAACGCCGACTCCTATTCAGGCACAAACAATCCCTCCCGCCATTGAAGGTCGGGACATTCTGGGATGTGCTCAAACCGGAACCGGTAAAACGGCTGCGTTTGCATTGCCGATGTTGAACAAACTGGCGCAAAATAATCGTAAAGCCACTCCCAACCATCCTCTCGCATTGATTCTCGCTCCAACCCGCGAACTTGCCATTCAAATTGGCGAGAGCTTTGGGACATACGGACGACACATCAACTTACGAGCCGCACTCGTTTATGGTGGCGTGAGCCAACATCATCAAGTGAAGGCTCTTCGCCGTGGCGCACACATTGTGATTGCCACACCGGGCCGCTTGATTGACCTGATGAATCAAGGGCATATCAAACTGAGTCAGCTTGAGCTATTTGCTCTCGATGAAGCCGACCGCATGCTCGACATGGGGTTTCTTCCCGATCTCAAACGGATTATCAGCAAGCTCCCCGCGCAACGGCAATCCATGTTTTTCTCGGCAACCTTGGCCGGAAGTATTGTCGAACTGACACGAAGCTTGTTGCGTGATCCCGTAACAGTGAACGTGACACCTAAAAATGCCAACGTGAAAAAAATCGATCAGCGAGTGATGTTCGTTCAAAGTGACAAAAAACTGTCACATTTGGAAGACATTCTTGCCGGTGAAAATGTCGACCGGACATTGGTGTTCACCAAAACTAAACGGACTGCCAACATGCTCTCCAAAGAGTTGCTGCGGTGCGGAATCAATGCGACTGCCATTCACGGCAACAAATCGCAAAATGCCCGGCAGCAAGCTCTGGAAGCATTTCGAAAACGCAAAGTTCGAGTGCTTGTGGCGACCGATGTTGCCGCTCGTGGAATTGATGTCGATGGAATCACGCATGTTGTGAATTACGACATGCCTGTTGAGCCTGAATCGTACGTCCATCGTATTGGTCGAACAGGACGAGCGGGAGCCGATGGGATTGCCATCACCTTCTGTACTTCGGGAGAACGTCGCGACCTCAAAGCGATTGAGCGATTGATCAAGCAGGATGTCCCCGTTGATCCCGAACATCCCTTCCCGCAAGGTGGAAGAGGCTCTTACGGTGGTGGCGGAGGCTCTACCCGTAAACCTCGCTATTCGGGAAAAAAGCAATCACGCTCGCGTAAGTCGGGTGCTCGCAACTCGGGTGGACCTCGACCCTCGGGTCAAGGTGGCGGTCAATCGTCCGAAAATGGTAATGGCAGCGGTGCAAAACCTGCTCACCGACGTAAACCAAAACGCGCTGGACGGAAACCGACCAACGCCCCTAAATCCTGATGTGATTTATGGACAAACAAGAGCCCTGGCTGTTATTCAGTCGGGGCTTTTTTTTATGTCTTGACCTCTTGGGGAACGGTCGATTTTCTCATGAAACGACATTGACCATATCGCGTATTCCGATCTATATATGCTCGCTCTAAAGGGAAATTATGTATGGATTTAGAAATGCCTGAGATTCAGAAGGATCGCTTCCGCTCAAAAGAGTTATTGCTGATCGCCGTAGTGATGACTGCCGGTGTTCTACTTTCGTACTCTCCGATGATCTTCTCTGGCTTCTCGAGGATGCAGAGCGATCCGGGCGACACTCGATTCAATAACTATGTTTTGGAACATAGTTATCGCTGGGTGAGTGGTGATCCATTGCATGCAGAGATATGGAGTCCTCCATTTTTCTATCCCGAAAAAAACACCCTCGCTTATAGCGACACATTGCTCGCGCTGGCTCCCGCTTATTGGGGATTACGATCAATAGGGTTAGAGCCACACATTGCATTCGGGCTGTGGATGATTTTGATGTCCGTCTTCACGTACATTGCCGCATATTGTCTTTTGCGACATGGCCTGCGGAGGACCGCAATCGGTTCCTCTCTGGGAGCGTGGATGATGACCTTTGCCAGTTCTCGCATCGTACAGATCGGTCATCAGCAACTGATTGGGCATTTTCTGACACTGATCGCCATCCATGCGTTACTTATTCTGTTCGCCCATCGCCCACTCTCACAACGATATCGTCGATTTTGCTGGGGGCTCTTTTGGTCCTGTGTGGTCACTCAATTTTATGCCGGGTATTACTTTGGATTCTTTCTGTTCCTTTGTGTGGCTCTCGCCGTTGTTTGTTCTCTCTGTGTGCGTTCGATGCGCGGTCGTTTGTTTCAGGTTGTCAGGCTCGATCTGAAGTGGGTTCTGATGACCTTGACGCTGGCTGTTGTGTCTCTCTTGCCTCTTGCGTGGCACTATGTGTTAGTCGCCAGTGAGGTGGGGATGCGAGGATTCAGTAAAACTGCACTCCCAAGATTTGCTTCGTATTTTTACCTGGGAAAGACAAATGTCTTGTATGGCTGGCTGACCCGTCACTTGCAAATCTTTCGAAGCTTACCAATTCGGAATGAACAGGCCATTGGATTAGGTGTGGCGACTTTTCTGGTCACTGTGTGGTATTTGGTTAAGCATCGTAAAAACTTGTTTGTTCGGCTGACGATAGCCATCATCCTGTCCATTATGGTCTTTTGCACTGTCTTTCCCGGTGAACTGACAATCCATCGTTTGTGGTTCTATTCCATACCCGGTATGCGGGCGATAAGGGTGATGTGTCGGGTTGGAATGTTGTTGGCGATCCCCGCAGGAATTGCAATCGCCATGCTTATCGATAGGCAACAACAACGAAACCTAAAAGTGGCCGCCATTCTCGTTGCATTGTTTTGTTGTTTGGAACAAATTCACAAGCCGCACTCGTATCGCATTGAAACGGATCGAGAGCGGATCGAGCCCATTGTGACCGCTTTGCGTGAGTCTGATACCACCGGCCCGTTTTACATCGCGCAACAAGATCGAGATCGCTGTTGGATTACGCCCATTGATGCGATGTGGATCTCACTCGAAGTGGGCCGTCCGACCGTAAATGGCTACTCGGGAAATTTTCCTCCTGAGTACAACCTGTTTAATCCCGAGCCGGATGAGATCGCCCATGCGTTGACCGTGTGGAAAGAGCGGCACCCCAAGGTTTCGATTACGGCGTTACAATTGGACGGTGAAAATCGTGCGGAAGACCCGACACACAATTTGGTCTCTCAGCCTGCGCTCACTACTGTTGAGTGAAAAGGGTATTAATTTCCAAGGCGGTCGAGGGGCGAGTGATTCGATGGCGTTTTCAGAGACGCAGCGCAACTCATCAAGCAACTACATCACTTTCTGCAATTCATCTCCGAGTCGTCTGAGCAAGTCGAGGGTATAGATGCCCGAGTTATGGCCATCGCTGAAATGAATCGCGTAGGCATAGTTGCCGACCGCTTCGACGAGCGTGAGTTTGAGTGGCCCGGCTTCTTGTGGTGACAGCACCGGCAACAGATTTTCTTCCGGTTTTTGTTCGATCTCTTCGGTCCGTTTGACCATACAAGTCGCACACGGGCAGCAGTCACGTAAGACTCCGAACGGATAACGGTCTGATCGCCCATCGCTCCACATGAAAATGAGTGCGGTATCGTCGGTCGAAAGTGCTGCAGGATGAAAGTCGGTCATTGGTGTGTAGATTGATTTCTCAGTGGATGTGTTGAAGTTTGCATCAATTACCTAAAGGTATATTTAATAGGATTGGATGCACCTCTTTTTCGATACTGTTCAGGGAGTCTTTTTCGAACATACTTCTTTTATATCTCCTCAGGAGCTTCGTGTCCGATGAATCCATATCGCCCGGGAACAGGCTCTCTGCCCGGAAAGAATTCTTGTTCCGCAGGCAACCATTTAGTGGCGACAAAAACGGCTCTCGTGATGCCTTGGCTAACTGCAATTACATACTTGGCCCTGCGTGCTTTTTTGGGACTGATTTTCCAAGCGTATCGGGTTGCTTCGTACAGGGAATTTCCTGAAGCAGATCGATTGACGTTAATAAGGACTACTGGATCATCGAAAACTGCTGTTTCCGCCTGATACTTTTCAATGACTTCTTGGGCATGCATTGCTCCGAATTCATTACTTCCAGCGCCGATGACTTCATTGGTCAGCCCTGGGTAAGCATCTATCAAAGCAGCTTCAACTTCAAATGCCGTCTTGTTATCAAGATTATGGCGGTGAATAACATGGGCGACTTCAAAGCCAGTATTTCGAATTTCATGAATCCGCTTTAGCTTGTCTCCCGGATCATCCGAGTCAAGTTCGGCCTTAATCTGGGCAAAAACCCGATTACCTATCCCTTTTCCAACGTAAAATGTTTCTCCATTTCGAGGATCGATTAAACGATAAACATAAACTCTCAGTTGTTCACAGACCTCTGGCGAGAAAAATTCCATAAATCAGACCAACTGGATGAAAGATCAAAGATGAGTCGTGTGGTGTCTCAAGTAGAGGTATATCTACTCCGCATCATTTCGTCGCAAGACATAAACATCGCAGGTGGCGAGGCGAATGACACGCTCAGCGACCGAACCGAGAACCATTCTTTTGAAGCCGTGATATCCGTGCGAAGGGATCACGATCAAATCGGCTTCTAACTCTTTGGCGTATTCGGTAATTTGTAAGCCGGGATTACCGACGCGGACTTCGGTTCCCAGATCGGGTGTTCCGAGTAACTTTTTCAGCTCGTCGAAATGCTCGTTGATGTTCTCAGTTCGTGATTCATCAGAGACATCTCCGAATACCACTCCGGGCGAGACCGCATCCAACGCGAATAAAACGTGAATCACGTTCACTTGCGAGGGATTGTCCACGAACTCAAACGCCGCCCGCACGGCGGCTTCAGTGTTGTCCGAAAAATCGACAGGAACGACGACGCAATTTTTTTTCATGGTGAATCTCGCTATGGAGGTCTAGCTGTGCAAATTTAGTTGTGGTGGTTTACTTAAATTCTTTGAACTCGCCCGCTTTGTAGCGTTTCCAGTAATCCAAGAGGTCGGCTCTCACTTTGGGTGATAACAAGGCCACTCCCAGAATATTCGGAAAGGCCATCGATAAAATCATCATATCAGAAAAGTCGAGGACTGATCCGGCATTGGCGATGGCACCGACAAACACGCAAATCACACATAACAGTTTGTAGAGCATGATGCTGCGCGCACCAAACAGCGTTTCCCAACAGCGTTCGCCGTAATAACTCCAAGAGATGACTGTCGAAAACGCAAACAGAACCACCGCAACACTCAACACCCACGGGAACCAACTGATTTCCTGCTCGAACGCCTGACTTGTCAACGAAGCTCCCGACAATCCATCACGTATCACCCAATCAGCGTTATCCCAAGCACCGGTAATCAAAATCACCAACGCCGTCATCGAACAGACGACGATGGTATCAATGAATGGCCCGAGCAACGCGACCGATCCTTCACGAACCGGTTCTTCTGTTTTGGCAGCCGAGTGAGCGATGGCTGCCGACCCGACTCCCGCTTCGTTACTGAAAGCGGCTCGCTGAACACCGATCACGAGCACACCAATCAGGCCACCCCGAATCGCGTCTCCACTAAATGCTTCCGTGAAGATCGCGACAATCAATGGTGGCACTTCACCAATATGAGTGATGATAATCCACAAACAAGCTGCGATGTACATGAAGCACATGGACGGCACAATCTTTTCCGCAGCCGCCCCAATTCGTTTGATGCCACCTATGATCACGATGCCGACAAGGATTGCCATCACGATTCCGAAGATGACATTGAAGGTTGTCGCGAACGCATCCATCTCTTTTTTACGATCCAGTTTTGTTTGGCGAAGATCGGTAGCGACAGCCGTCTGTTTGGCAAGGACGGCGGCTTCAATTTTTTGATCAAGTTGAACGATCTCTTTACGTTCTTGGGACTGCACCTGTTCCAGCAAGGTCGAACCTGACTGATTGATCTGGAACATGTTTCCGCCGCCGAAGCTGGCGAGAATACACATCACAACAAACAAAAATGATAAGACGCGACCCAGCCCGCCAAGACCGATTTCTGCCAAGCCATAACGAAGATAACCCATCGGGCCGCCCAGAATTGAACCATCCGGCTTGACGATGCGGTACTTCTGGCCGAGTGTGCATTCGGTGAACTTACTTGTCATCCCGAACAATCCACACAGGATCATCCAGAAAAACGCTCCGGGACCACCTTGCGTCATGGCGATCGTGACGCCGGCAATGTTCCCCAAACCGACAGTTGCCGAGAGAGCCGACATGAGCGCCTGCATGTGAGTCACTTCGCCATCTTCATCGGGGTTGTCATACTTACCGCGGACGACTTCGATGGCGTGCGTGAACCCCCAGAAGTTCACACCTCTCATGTAGAGTGTGAAAAAGATTGCCCCGAATGCGAGCCAAAGCACCACGACGGGAGCACCGCCTGTTTTTCCACTGAGCTGATAACTACCCGAGTCAGTCTTTTTTAACCAGCCGGCGTTAGCCAGTGTTTCTGCCTGATCCGAATTCAACGTAGTCTCGGGATCGAGTTTACCGCGCATCTCGCCGACTAACTGATAGGTCTCCCCTTCTTTGACCAGTTTGGCACCGTGACTCAGTTTGTAGGTTTCTCCTCCCACGACCACAGCAGGTAATTTGAGGGAGATATATTCGACATCTTTTTCATCCAGCCTCCCAAATCGATAGTAACGGTCATCAACCGTCACGGCATCGATCAATTTTTTTCGATAGTAGAGTGCTTCCAGTTCATCAGCGGGAATGGTTTCTGCATCGGAGAGGCCATCGACAGTCAACTTGCTGAACGGACCTTGAGAGTCCTTCGGCCGGACGTATTGGTCAGTCCCGGTAAAGACGATGTATTCTTCGGTCTGAGCCCCAATCCGATAAAATAATACGCTTGCCATATAATCGACGGCTGTCGCGAATGCAGAATCGACCTTCTCAAGAAATCCTGGTTCTTTGGCGACTTCTGCGTCTGTTATAACGGGTGTTGCTTTCTCACCGGGAGAAGCACTCTCTTCATCAACGGGAAACGGATTCTTCTTGGGAGCTGATTTGGCGGGAGTTTCTACCGTCGATTCACTCGACTCAACTTTGGTCTTCTCGGCCGATTTTTGATCCCCTTGCTGTGCGAACCCGATCTGAGAGAATCCATACAATCCAAATAAGACCACCCCGAAACTGATCAGGATCTTCGAGTGAGCAGCCAAAGAGTATTGCGGGCTCTTCATGAAAGTAATTCCTTGAAGGTCTAAGGGCGACAAATGAGGCATTTGCCAAAAGATCGACCGACTCCGGCGAGTGATTGAATGGGTCAAACAGTATAACGAGCAAGAACTTAGGAACAATCAATTTCAACAGGATCAGTCCAAAAACAGAGATCCAGTCTCAATTGGTCTAATTTTAACAGTCAGAATTGTGAGAATTCATCGGGTTGCCTATTATTAAGAGGAGTCAAAGCGAGATTTCATCGAGATCTCCACATTTTGAAGGCCAGAGAGAATGCAGTCAAATCTCGAAACACAGGATCGTGAATTTCTGGAAGAACTCCATCGCATGGGGAACTCCACGATTCAGCAGATTTGTAACGTAACAGGAGTCACGGCGACTGCCGTCCGCCAGCGATTGATTCGTCTGGAAGGACGGGGGCTGGTTTACCGGCAGGCTATTCGTGAAGGTCGTGGACGACCTCACCATATTTATCAGGTGACAACCGCCGCGTTGCGTTCTCTGGGCGACAATTACAGCGACCTGGCTCTCATTCTGTGGAAGGAATTGATGCAGATTGAGGAAGACGAGGTTCGCGAGCGGGTGATGGAACGGATCAAACAGTCGTTAATTCGGCAGTATAGTGCGAATATCAACGGTCGATCCATTCTGGATCGATTCATGGAACTACGGCAATCCCTCAATGATCGCGGTTTCAGCGTTGAAGTCGGTGGTAGTGCCGACTTACCAGTTTTAAGAGAAAATAACTGTCCTTATCACGATCTGGCAAGCCAGGACCCGTCCATATGCGAAATGGAACAGTCGGTGTTTGAAGAAGTGTTAGGGATGAAAATAGAACGAACACAGTGTTGTATGGATGGGCATCATTCCTGCGAATTTGTGCCGGTTTCTGAGGCCTCGTGACCTTTGCATCCGCAGAGCCACCGGTTACATTAGAACCCGCTACAGATTCACAAGAATGTCCGTGGAGGTCGGCAACTCGCCGACACAATTTCCCAAACGAGCTAGGAAAGCAGCAAGATGACTTGGATCGAAGGACGCTTTGAAGAAAACGTCATTACGACCACTCTCGAACAAGCCATGAACTGGGCTCAAGAGTCCAGTGTGTGGCCGATGACGTTCGGGCTCGCCTGTTGTGCCATCGAGATGATGGCCACCGGCGCGTCACGTTACGATATCGACCGGTTCGGAGCCGGTGCTTTCCGCGCAACTCCACGACAAGCCGACCTCATGATCGTCGCCGGAACGGTCACCTACAAAATGGCAAGTCGCGTCCGTCGTCTGTATGAACAGATGGCCGATCCGAAATATGTCATTGCGATGGGTGCCTGTACTGTCGGTGGTGGACCGTACTTCAAGCACGGCTATCATGTTGTCAAAGGTGTCGATTTGGTGGTTCCCGTGGACGTTTATGTTCCCGGTTGTCCTCCTCGACCCGAGGCTTTGCTCGAAGGACTGATGCGAATCCAGGACAAGATTAAATCTCGCAAACTGGGCAAAGTGTCCGGCACTGCAGGTATCGGTCAAAAAGGTGAGAAGATTGGCGACGAAATTATCCTGCCACATCACAGTGGTTACGGAGAAGTTGCCGGTACCACCGCGACCGCTTGAAGTCTTGTTCCGGTTTTATCCAGACAATGCTTGAGAGAAGCATTCTCTCAAAGTGAATCACTTGTGTGAAATTTGCCGATGTCGCCGACGCGACATTGTGCGTGGCCTCGTCTGCGCCCGGCACATGATCACAATTTTGTATTTTGAAACTGTTTTATTTCAAACTGTGATACGACCGGATCACTTTCGGTTAACCAGATAACAACACATTCATTGAAATTCCGACCGAGGAATCGAACAACATGACCAGTTTACTGAAGATCGAAAACCTGCACGTTAATGTCGAAGAGACCCCGATTTTGAAAGGGGTGAATCTCGAAGTCAAAGCCGGAGAAATTCACGCTTTAATGGGCGAAAACGGTTCCGGTAAAAGCACACTCGCTTATGCCCTGGCCGGTCATCCCAAATACACGATCACCGAAGGGACAGTCGAACTGGATGGTGCGAATCTCAACGAACTCGATCCCAGCGAACGAGCCCGCTTGGGACTGTTTCTCGCGTTCCAATATCCGGTGACCATTCCCGGTGTGAAAGTCGCCGACTTCCTGCGTCATGCCATTTCCAACATTCGTAATCCCGACCGTAAGGAAGGCGAAGGGCTCGTCCCCATGCGAGAGTTCCGCAAAGAGCTCAAAGAACAAATGGGATCGCTCGACATGAAAACCGAGTTTGCCCGGCGTTATTTGAATGAAGGTTTTTCGGGGGGAGAGAAGAAACGCATGGAAATTCTTCAACTCGCCATGCTCAAGCCAAAGTTCGCCATCCTCGACGAAACGGACTCTGGTCTCGACAGTGATGCTGTCCGCTTTGTCTCCGAAGGACTCACCAAGCTGACCGGTCCCGAGATGGGTGTGATGATTATCACTCACCACGAACGACTTCTCCAATACAACATTCCTCAATATGCTCACGTCATGATGGGTGGACGTATTGTCGAAACGGGAGACGTCTCACTCGCCGAAGAAATTCATAACGAAGGATATACGGCTCTTCGCGAGCGTCACCCGGAAGCAGCCGCCGAGCAGGAACAAGTCGAAGCGGTCACTCAGTAATTCACAAATTAAGTTTTCTCGGACCTCGTGCCGAATTCAAATAAAACCAAGGAGCCTCTCATGGCGACTGATTCACCTAATAAAGATGTTGGCGTCGGCGATTACCAGTACGGGTTTCACGATCAAACCGACACATACACTTTCAAAAGCCGCAAAGGGCTCGATGAAGAAATCGTACGTCAGATTTCTGAATTGAAAAAAGAGCCGCAGTGGATGACCGATTTCCGACTCGAAGCGTTTCGAATCTTCGAAGAGAAGCCGATGCCGAACTGGGGTGGAGATCTCTCCCAGCTCGACTTTCAAGACATCTACTACTACATGCGTGCTTCCGATAATCAGGAACGCGATTGGGACGACGTCCCCGAAGACATTCGCAAGACCTACGACCGCTTGGGCATTCCCGAAGCTGAAAAGAAATACCTGGCCGGTGTGAAGGCTCAATACGAGTCGGAAGTGGTCTACGGCTCTCTTCAGGAAGACCTCGCCAAGCAAGGCGTCATCTTTACCGATACCGATTCGGCGATGCGGGACCATCCTGAACTGTTCCGCGAATATTTCGGAACCGTCATCCCTTCCAACGATAATAAATTTGCCGCACTCAACTCGGCTGTCTGGTCGGGTGGCTCATTTATCTACGTTCCTCCCGGCGTCCAGATCGACTTCCCCTTACAAGCCTACTTCCGTATCAATACGGAAAACATGGGACAGTTCGAACGAACGCTGATCATTGTCGATGAGGGGGCTTCGGTTCATTATGTCGAAGGCTGCACGGCTCCCACTTACAGTAGCGAGTCATTGCACTCCGCCGTTGTGGAAATCATCGTCAAGAAGAACGCCCGCTGTCGTTACACGACCATTCAAAACTGGTCGAATAACGTCTACAATCTCGTCACCAAACGAGCCATGGCCTATCGCGATTCACTCATGGAATGGGTGGACGGTAACCTCGGCTCGCGTTTGACCATGAAGTATCCCGCCATCTATCTGATGGAACCGGGCGCTCGTGGCGAAACCTTGTCGATTGCCTTCGCATCAGATGGGCAGCATCAGGATGCCGGAGCCAAGATGGTTCACTGTGCTCCGCACACATCCAGCCGTATCATTTCCAAGTCGATTTCCAAAAACGGTGGACGCTCCAGCTATCGCGGTCTCGTGAAGGTCGACAAGAACGCCAAGGATTGCAAATCAAACGTCGTTTGTGACGCATTGATTCTCGATCCAGAAAGTCGCAGCGATACGTATCCCTATATCGAAGTCGATGAAGAAAACGTCGTCATCGAACACGAAGCTTCGGTTTCTAAGATTGCCGAAGAACAGTTGTTCTATCTGATGAGTCGCGGACTGAGCGAAGTCGAAGCGTCTTCGATGATTGTCACCGGCTTCATCGAACCGTTGGTCAAAGAGCTTCCAATGGAATACGCGGTCGAAATGAATCGTCTGATCGAACTCCAGATGGAAGGTTCTGTCGGTTGATTGAGGAGATAGTCAGTAGGAGGTAGGAATTAGTCCAAAATTGGATGGTCAACTCGAATATCCCACCTTCCTATGTTTTCAATCTCTACATCCTAACTCCTAAAAACTAAATCACCATGAGCACAGCCATCGTAACACCACCGGAAACATTCAACGAAGCAGCGTTCAACGCGTTTTTGGAACAGCGCGACGATCCTGAGTGGATCATCGAGCTGCGCAAGAAAGCGTTTGCGATCTACAACGAAAAGTTGTGTGAGCCGCTCGATCCCGAAGAATGGAAACGCGTTGATCTGCGTATTTTTCAACCGGACAAGTTCGCGCTGTCCGCCGACAAGCCGGCGGGCAATAAACTCGACACCCAGTTACAAGGCGAAGCCGAGTTCAAGGGACAAGTAACGCACGAAAATGGTCACTGCACGTCGTCTCAAATCGACGCTTCACTTGTTGAACAAGGCGTCGTTTTTGGTGATCTCTCTGCCTTGGTTCACACACATCGTGAAATCCTTGAACCTTACTTCATGACGAAAGCGGTCGCGCCAGATCGAGACCGTTTTGCGGCTTGGCACGCGGCGTTCTGGACGGGTGGGACTGTTCTCTACGTTCCGAAAAACTGCTCCGTGGAAGCGCCTTTACATTCACTCATTGCCTTGACTCAAGCCGGAGCAGCCGACTTCAGTCACACGTTAGTCATCCTCGAAGACAACGCCTCGGCGACACTGCTGGAAGAAACGCTCTCAGGAGATGAAAACTCTCCCGGCCTACACCTGGGTTGTGTGGAACTGATTGTCGGCAAAGATGCCAATCTGCGATACGTTCAGCTTCAAAACTGGAATCAGAAGACTTATCACTTTGCTCATCAAGCGGGGCTGGTTGAATCCAACGGCTTCATGCAATGGACGGTTTCTGCACTCGGTGCGAAACTGGCACACGTACATCAAGATGTGGTCCTGAATGGACGCGGTTCGATCGGTGAAGTGAACGGCGTGACTTTCGCCACCGACAAGCAAAAAATCTCGTATTACACACAGCAAACTCATAACGCCGAACAAACACGCAGCGACTTGCTGTATAAGGAAGTATTGCGAGACAAATCTCGCGTTGTCTGGCGAGGTATGATTAAGGTCGATAAGAAAGCCCAGCTCACCGATGGCTATCAACGTAGCGATGCCTTGATGTTGTCCGACACGGCCCGTGCTGACGCGATTCCGGGACTTGAAATCGAAGCCGACGACGTTCGCTGCACTCATGGTGCCACCGCAGGGCAAGTTGATGAAGAACAAGTTTTCTATGCCATGTCTCGCGGATTATCTCGGTACGAAGCAATGCACATGATTGTGGAAGGCTTCTTCCAAACGGTTTACGATCGAATTCCGGTGGAAGCGGTTCGCAAGACATTGAGCGATGCGGTCGTCCAGAAGCTGGGCATCGGAGACTGATCCTTACAACAATACGCTCACATGTAGGCCGACTCTCCGAGTCGGCATGAGCGGCTTATATCAATCAATGAAACACCACGCTGGGTTACGACTCACTTCGTTCGTCTAACACCAGCCTACGTTAACAAACCGAGGAACAACGTGGCAGAATTCGAGAAAGTAGCCGAGAAGGACGAACTGAACGCGGGCGAACGAAAATCATTCATCATTGATGATCTCCCCGCTTTGCTGGTTTGCATCGGAGACGACTACTACGCCATTGAAGATGTCTGCACTCACGACGGACAACCGCTGACTGATGGTCCCATCGAAGACTGTGCGATTGTCTGTCCGCGACATGGTGCCAAGTTTGATCTCAAAGAGGGAACACCAATGTGCATGCCGGCCACCGAGCCGATTCAAACTTTGCAAGTTGATGTCCGAGATGATGGCATTTATGTCGAAGTCCCCGAATAAATAGCAGGCTTATTACGCTCAGTAATATCCCAATTGACCAGGAGCCCAACCATGGCCGAAGACGACCAATATCTCGAAGCACTCAAGCAAGTGATCGACCCGGAATTGATGATCAACATCGTTGATCTCGGCTTGGTCTATTCCGTCAACTGCGACGATGAGAACAAGAAAGTTTTCGTCGAGATGACACTGACCTCTCCCGCATGCCCGGCAGGTCCGCAGATCATCAATCAATCAAAGATGGCGTTAGAACAAATGGACGACGTCGATGAAGCCAGCATCACACTGGTCATGTCTCCTCCGTGGTCTCCCGAACGGATGACCGACGACGCCCGCGATCAACTCGGGATTTTTTAATACAGCGGTCATGTATCACTGGTGCTTACCAACTCATTTCCCCTCTGCCTCCCACTTCTTCATCTGGTCTATGTTGCGTTGGATGATGGCGGCTCGATCTGGATGACGGCGTTTGATAGTGTTGAGATAAACGGCCATGTCGCTGTCAAACATCTCTCCTTCTGCTTGCTCGCCTTTGTCGCCGGTCGATTCAATCCATTCGTGGAGATTGCCTCGCATGCGGTCAAGCATGTCTGAGTAATATGGATCATCGGCGAGATTTTTTAGCTCCCACGCGTCGTTCTGCATGTCGTAGAGTTCTTCTTGCGGTCGGCTGTCGGCCATTTGCAACATCTGATATTTACTGAGTTTGCCGGCGTCGGCAAGTTCGTTGAGGCGTATCAGAATCTGTTTGGCGTCTTTGTAGGCATTCGGTTGAAGGTACGGTCGCTCATGGTGAAAGTTACGAATATATTTGAATCGTCCATTGGTCACGCCGCGAATGCGGTCGACCGTTTCATCGCACCGGTCTCGCGCAGAGACGACATAATCGCGGGGTTTGTAATCTTCAGCGAACAAATTCTTCGATTCCAGGTTCGCAGGGATCTCGATTCCGGCGAATCCCATTGATGACGCCGCCATGTCGATCTGGACAACGACATCATCGCGGATTGTTCCCGTTTTCAATCCGGGGCCGTGAACGATGAGCGGAATATGCATTCCTTCCTGATAACAGAACTGTTTTCCCCGAGCATGAGAGATGCCGTGATCTGTGATGAGAAAAATATAAGTGTTGTCGAGAATCTGTTCTTTTTCGAGTCGGGCAATCAACTCACCCACTTCATGATCGGTCCAGCGAACCGTATCGAGATACGCGGCCCAATCGTCGCGGATGACTTCATCATCGGGGTAGTAAGGCGGGAGTTGTACATTGGCAGGATCAGTCACGCTGCCCAGTTTTTCTTTCACACGTTCACGCCAGTTTTTGCCGCTGCGTAATTTTCCGCCGTGCAGTTGAATTTGAGCAAAGAAAGGTTGGCCCGGTTTGCGGTCGGTCCAGTCGCTGCCATTGTAGACTGATGCGTCCCATTCAAAGTTATAATCGGTTTTGCCGAGCTTGGGGGAGCCGTGCGGCGTTCCCATATTGCAGGTCCAATATCCGGCGTCCTGAAAATATTCGGGAATCAGTTTCACGTGAGACGGAAGTTGGATTTTCATTTCGCCTCGTCCGCTGCGGTGATGGTGAGCGCCAATCGAGGTCTGATACCTGCCGGTCACCAAAGCCGACCGGCAGGTCGAACAGACCGGAGCCGTCACATACGCATTCGTGAACTTCACACCATCAGCGGCAAGCCGGTCGATGTGAGGGGTCTGGATGGTCGTTTCGCCGTAACTGCTGAAATGGGCCGACATATCTTCAATCACGACCCAGACGATATTCGGTTTCTCTGCCGCGAAGAGGCCCGTTATTGTCAGAAACAAGGCAAACGCAGTCAAGAATAAGCGACTAAACGACGGCATGATTGGCTCCAAACGTGAATTGTGTGTGAAGTGCTAATTTGATCGATCTGCCCCTCAGGATCCAATACCGTCTGAGAGATTCTTGTGACTCACGACATTCCGTGTCAAACGGTGTTCCGGTAGGCGGGGCTCTCGCGTATAATGTTTCTGATGGAAATACGTGCTCAACTGATGGGCAGTTCGACCGATTCTCGTCTATTTTTGACAGACCTATGCAAGATACCAACCTGACCGGCTCTCAAATTCTGATAGTCGATGACAATATTCCTAACTGTGAGCTTCTGGAAGCGTATCTTTCGGATGACGATTACGAAATTCGCAGTGTGAATGATGGACACGCGGCACTCGAGGCGGTTTCTGAACGAGAGCCCGACTTGATTCTGTTGGATATCATGATGCCCCGAATGAGCGGCTAC
Organism: Planctomycetota bacterium; assembly: GCA_030836185.1. GTDB lineage: Bacteria > Planctomycetota > Planctomycetia > Planctomycetales > Planctomycetaceae > JABURQ01. The sequence continues at coordinate 21,870 of JAURQH010000051.1, read as the reverse complement.
GAAGTCTGTCAGAAGTTGAAATCAGATGACGAAACTCAGGGAATCCCGATTTTGATGGTCACTGCTCTCAACGAGAGTGGCGACATCGAAAAGGCCGTTTCCGCAGGTTGTGATGACTTTTTGACAAAACCCGTCAATAAACTGGAATTGCGAACACGGGTTCGGTCACTCTTACGAGTTCGCCATTTGGCCAATCAGTGTGACCGATTGCTTGCCTATTTGCAGGAAGTGGAAGAGTCACGGCACGCCCCACCGACGTAATTTGATGAAGATTGACTCCAGATTGAGCCGGATTCAGGGGCATTCTGACAAACTGGGGTTGAGTCAAGTCGGGTTTCCGGCTTGAATATGTGAAATCAGCGCTTGTTGATTTATGTTTACCGAGAGCCATTCTCGTACGATAATTGTGTCAATTCGTGATGTTCACCGTCACGGACTGAAACTGAACGACGAAATAAACGACCACCCCATGTCCGGTTCTGATCCTGTATCGCCGCGCGTCATTATTAAGCCCAAACGGGCGCTGCCGTTTTTCTCGCACCATCCGTGGGTTTTTGGCGGGGCGATTTTGCGTCTCGAAGGGAAAATCCAACCGGGTGATGAAGTCGCGGTTTATAGCCACGATGAGAAATTCATTGCTTGGGGACTCTTCAACCCGCACAGTCAGATTCGCGTTCGGCTATTTTCCTGGGAGGAAAATGTTCGGATCGACCGTGACTTATTGTCGCGGAAACTCGATTCCGCATTTCGAGTGCGGATGCCCATGTTTCGTGAAGCCGATGAAGAAACCGCCGCTCGATTAGTCTTCAGTGAGGGAGACCAGCTTTCCGGGCTTGTCGTTGATCAATTCGGTGAGTGGTTGCTGGTGCAGGTGACCTCTCTTGCTGTCGCCGAACGAATTGAATTGATCCTCGATATTCTTGAGGAAAAACTGAACCCCCGAGGAATCTATCTGCGCACCGAAAAGGGAATGAACGAGCACGAGCAGCTTGAAATGCAGGATAGCCTTGTTCGTGGTGAAGCCCCCCCCGAAAAGATTCTTATTAAAGACGATGGCATCCGTTACGAAGTCGATGTTCTGGAAGGTCAGAAAACCGGTTTTTATCTCGACCAACGCTCGAACCGCCGTGCCTTCACCAATTATCTCCCCCCCAATGCAAGAGTTCTGGATGCGTTTTGTTATTCAGGAGGCTTTGGACTCGCGGCTGCCATTCACGGGAACGCGTCATCGATTCTTTCTGCCGATACTTCGGAATCCGCATTGCAGCTTGCGAAGGCAAATGCGGAATTGAATGGAGTGGCCGACAAGTTTGAGTTTCGGCAAGTCGATGTGTTCGATGACTTGGGAACGCTGATTGACGAAGGTCAAACCTTCGACGCGGTCATCCTCGATCCTCCCAAACTCGCACGCACTCGACGTGGTGTTGATCGAGCGATGAAAGGGTATTTCAGCCTCAATAGTCGCGCTCTCGATTTAATGCCAAACGGCGGGTTGCTTGTCACCTGCAGTTGCTCGGGGCTTGTTACTCGGCACGATTTTGAAGACATGCTGTCTCAGGTGGCGACGCGGAACAAGCGGTCCATTCGTGTTCTCGAAGCACGCGGGCAAGCCGCCGATCATCCGGTTTCCACCTGGTGTGCCGAAACCAATTATCTCAAATGCTACATTTGCTGGGTCGACTGACCGGCAACAAGGGACGCTCATGGGTCGCCGACCTCCACAAAAACGCAAACCTTACGGCATCAAGTCTGCCGAACGCCTGCTCATCGAATATCTTCCCACGGTTCAAGGGAAGAACTTCGCCTCCACCACACTCGGACGCGGACAGTTAGCCGCACAGCTTTCTCGCGACTATCCAGAGGCAACCGTGACTTGTCTTTTTCTGGATAAGTATCAGGCCGAGCGCGCTTATGAGGCACGACAACCGATGCCCGGCAACTTGAAATTGGTCTGCGATACTGATTTCCCGGATGATCAATACGATCATATTTTTCTACCCTTACCCATTCGCGGCGAACGGGAATTACTCCGCGATCAACTACAGGACGCATTTCAACATCTGAACCAACAAGGGACGTTGATTGTTGGAAATGAAAAACCGAAGAACATGTGGCTGCACGAAGAATTGCAGAAGATGTTCCCCAAGGTGACTCAGATCGAGATGGAGAAATGCACGATCCTCAGTGGTCAGCGAAAAGGAGAACTCAAAAAGGAACGAGACTTTTCTTGCGAATTTGCGTTCCGCGATCAAGAGAAGCTCATCAAGGCCGTCAGTCGTCCGGGCGTCTTCAATCATCGACAGCTCGATTTGGGCGCCCGTCATCTGATCGATGCGATGCAGCTTAAACATAAAGATAACGTGCTGGATCTCGGCTGTGGTAGCGGATGTGTCTCATTTGCCGCAGCGATCAGGGCCGACCGAGGCCAAGTAACGGCTATCGATTCCAACGCGCGAGCCGTGCAGTGTACTCAAATCGGGGCCGAGCTGAACGAGTTAGAGAATGTGACTGTTTTGCTCGATGACGAAGTGAGTCAACCGGAGACATCCAGTTTCGATGTCGTACTCGCCAATCCCCCCTACTACTCGAACTACAAAATCGCCGAACTCTTTATCGAAGGCGCCCACCGCTGTCTCAAACCGGGCGGGCGGATTTACGTTGTCGCCAAGAAGCCGGACTGGTATCTCCGCGAAATGCCTAAGATGTTTCAGCGCGTGGAAGTGGTCAGCGATAAGCAATTCCGAGTGATTAAGGGTGTGCAGCCGTAGTCGTAAGGTTCTGTGAGATAACAGGATACTGAAATTTCGCGTGATTTTCTCAAACTTTTGTCGTCCAATCACGGGGCAATTGCGTACTATCTCAATCTCAACTCCCTTCTGACAGTTTCAATTCCCATGCATGTTTACGGAGAATTTCATGCAACTGTTACTCGCAACCGTCATTTTGGCCGGCAGTCCGGCCGCACCCACTGTTGAAGTATGCCCATCGCATCAAGTCATGGCCGAACAACTCGCGGACGACGTACAGACCGGCACCCTGCTCTTCAGTCAGGGCGACTGTCTCGCCGTCAAAGTCTTTTCACGTTCGGAATACACACATGTCGCCACCGTTGTTGTGGAAGACAATAAACCGATGGTTTACGAATCGACCAACGGCGTCGGTGTGCGAAAACTTTCATTGGAAAAATACATTGCGGTCAACGCGCCGGACGAACTGCACGTCTATCAGCCGAAGTTCGATTTCAACAAAAAATTGCAGCAGCCGTTCGTTTCTCATTTGAAACAAGAACTCGGTCGCCCCTACTCGGTCAAACATCATCTCACCGGTAAGCGTTGTGAAGGTCTTCATTGTGCGGAATACGTCACCGATGCGCTGATGGCGTCGGACATCATGCGGGCTGAAAATCCTCCCAAAGTCTCTCCCGGTTCGTTACGCAATGGCATCGCCAAGGCCAACCGCTACCACGAAACGCACGTCTTGAATCTGGAGAAACCGGAACCTGTCCGCGCAGAAGGTGACGGCTGGTGTGAGAATCTCTGGCTCGATACCAAATATTGCACGCAGGATTGCTATTCGTCGTTCAAACGAAAGTTCTTGTGTCGATGAGGGAGGGGTTAGGAGTTAGGAAATAGGAATTAGCAGTGCGGCACAAGCCGCGGGGGCACTTAGGGAAAACTAAACATGACCTGCGAAAAATGCGGCTCTGAAAAAATCATTCCTGATGTGCGAGTTGTCGATCGGGGGTATCTGAAAGCAGTGTTGTATGGTGAGAGCGTAGGCTTTTTCTTCAAAGAGCGAGTCTACGGTCAACTGAAAGCCGACATTTGTGGCGAATGCGGACATGCGGAACTGAAAGCCGACAATCCGCAGCATCTCTGGCGGAAATATCAACAATCATTGGAGAAGAGTTGAGATCTCCGCAAAGCCGCGAAGAGACAAAGATCGAGTAGCTGGATTCGCAAGAATTCAGACGATGTGTGGAACCCGCTGTTGATGGTTCTAAACTCTTGCGAGTTCAGCTACGGGTGAGTGTCGTCGTCGTAGAGCATGCTCCCGCTTGCCTTCCTGTTGTTTTGAGCAAAATAGCCTCGGCTTACTCGCAAGCGGCTCAAAATAGCACTCCCCCTCCCCCTTCTCTTTGCGTTTCTTTGCCTCTTCGCGGCTTTGCGTCTATTCGTCAACTTAAATCCACTCTCCAATTTCGCCAACGAACCATTGGAGACTCTCCGTGTCTTCTGCTTCAATAGAAACAGAACAAAAATGAGAGAGGAATGTGATGAATCCACGACAACTCGCCAAGCTCGGCGTCCCCAAAGATTGCATGTCTACAGCGACTCAAGCGGTGCAGTCGATTGCCAAGTACAACCGTACTGTCGAAAAGCCGTTGCGCATTGACGTGAAAGATGTCGTCGCGCGTTGCGTGAAAGAACCAGAAACTTTTTCGGCGGACACACATCTCGCTGCGCTCTCCAAAGACTTGATCGAAGACCGAGAATTCGTCCGTCCAGAACCGGTCGATTATCAGACTTGGGGAAACGACGGCATCGATCCCAATGCGCACGCTCAAATGGAACAAGCATGTTCGATGCCGAATGCGTTCGCCGGTGCGCTGATGCCCGACGCTCATCTCGGGTACGGCTTGCCAATTGGAGGCGTGTTGGCATTGAAGGACGCGATTTGTCCCTATGCGGTCGGTGTGGATATCGCCTGTCGTATGAAGATGACGGTCTACGATCTCCATCCCAGCGAATTCTCGAACCACGAGAATACGTTTCGTGATGCGCTGGAAAACGGAACCGTCTTCGGTGTCGGTCAAGAATCGAAGCGAAAAGCCCAACACGATGTCATGGACGAGGACTGGTCGGTGACTCGCATCACGCGCGAAAATAAAGACAAAGCCTGGAAACAACTCGGTACCTCCGGGTCGGGGAATCACTTTGTCGAATGGGGATACCTGTACCTCGATGAAGATGACGACGAACTCGGTCTCAAGGCGGGTGAGTATCTGTCGCTGTTGTCACATTCGGGCAGCCGGGGGACCGGTGCGTCGGTGTGCAGTACCTACAGCGACATGGCACGAGCGGTCTTGCCGCCCAAGTTCGACGATCTCGGACGTCTCGCGTGGCTCGAAATGGACACGCAGGAAGGTCAGGATTATTGGAACGGCATGAACCTGATGGGCCGTTACGCCGCCGCTAATCACGATGTGATTCATCGCAATGTGTCTAAGTTGGCCGGTCTGGATCCCATCGCCATGGTTGAAAACCACCATAACTTTGCATGGTTGGAAAACCACCGCGACGAGGATGTTTACGTCCATCGCAAGGGAGCGACTCCAGCCGGCAAGGGTGTCCTCGGCGTGATTCCCGGATCGATGGCCGATCCGGCGTACATTGTGCGTGGCTTGGGGAACGAAGATTCGTTGTCATCGGCGTCGCACGGTGCCGGGCGTCAAATGAGCCGACGAAAGGCCAAGGATACTTACAACTTCAAGGCGGTCCGCAATGACCTGGCCAAGAAGGGAATAGAGATCCTGTCGGCGGGAGCCGATGAAGTTCCCGGCGTCTACAAGAACATCAACGAAGTGATGGACGCCCAACAAGACCTCGTCGAAAAAGTCGCACGCTTTGAACCACGCATGGTGAAGATGTGCGGCGACGGATCCCGTGCGGAAGATTGAAAATCAAAGCGGAGGGCGGAAAGCGGAAAGCCGATATCTTTGATGAAGCGGCCCTATTTTAACAAAGCACAATTACTCTTTGATAAACGGACCTAACTGAAATGGAAAGCAGCTTGGAGTTTAGAATACGAAGAATGTACACCGCATTTGAATCATCGAGGGAAACTGAAATTCCAAAGCTGAGAGGAGTGCATTTTACATCTAAAAAAGTGGCAGGTTTCTTCAATGACTTTAGTAATGGTGAGTCATCAGAACAGTTGAGTAATCATCTGGGTAGTTTGCTTAGTTGTATCATGACAATTCAAGACATTTTGCAACAGCGAAAGAATGAATACCAGCTCACACCCTCTGAAATAAATGCCACATTTCGCGAACACAGCAAAGCGCTGAGCCTTGTGAGGGATCTGCGAGTCGCTAATGAGCATGGATGGCCACCAAACACAAGTTGGACGGGAGATAAGCCACAGGTCAAAAATTTAAGGCGTAGTATGGAATTAAAAACGAGTGGTGGTTCCAACTCATGTGTGGCAATGTTTTTTGGCAAAGATGGTACTCCCAATATTGTTGGTGACGGACAGGCTACTGCTGTGTTGGAAGCGGATATTTATTCTGAAAAGGGAGTTCATATTGGTAGTTTGAGCAATGTCATATCAGATGCTGTGCGAGACTTGGAGAACTTTCTAAGAAAGATAAATATTCTTCAAAGTTCAGACTAATTCGGTTGTGCTCTGAGCTCTTCCCTCCCTTTGCGTTTCTCTGCCTCTTCGCGTCTTTGCGTCAAAAAAACAACTCACAAAATACTCACTCAAGCCAGCGGATCTTCGGGCCAGGCGTGTTTGGAGTATCGGCGTCTCAGATCTTTGCGGACTTGCGGGTAGGTGTTCTGCCAGAAGCTGGCCAGATCGTCGGTGATTTGTTGCGGTCTCATGTTGGGTGCCAATAAATGTAATTGCAACGGCACACGTCCATTGGCGATGGCGGGAGTCTCACGCTGGCCGAACAGTTCCTGAATGCGAATCGCCAACACGGGTGGTTTGCCCGCTTCGTAGTCCAGCTTGTAGCTCTTGCCCGAGGGGGCTTGCCAGTGTGTCGGGGCGAGTTGATCGACCTGTTGTATCTGCTGATACTCAATACGCCCCTGCAATGTGCCGAGCCAATCGCTTTTTTGCAGTTCTTCAAATGATCGGCAACTGCGACACAAATCGCGAAGCACTTCACGTAGCGTCTCATCATCAATGGTTGGCAGTTCCAATTCCGGGCACCATTCGGCCAGTGATTGCACACGCGCCACAAATTGGTCGAAGGCCCGGTTCTCTTTGGGGAAGATGCGATTCCAGTTGCCGCAGGCGGCTTGATAGAGTGCTTCTTCCGTCGCTGCAGAATTCGGGACGGCAATGGGAGACTCTTCGAGGATCAAATCGTCCCAGTAAGTCCGTCGGCGTCCCATCAGTTGTTTTTGTGTCGGATGAAAGAAGACTTCGTCTCGAGTTTCCAGTAACTCGGTGGGGAGCCAATCCAAATCGACTCCCGAAGCGAGGCGGACCCGCGCGTTGGTCGATTTGTCATCGACATCGACGCACAGAAACAGATCCGCATCGCGGACAACCGATGTTGGTGAGAGTTGCACGCCGCGACCTCCCACCATAAGCGCGTTCGGTTTTCCCGATTGACGACGTTTGGCCAATCGGTCGGGATAAGCGGCCAGCAGTGATTGGAGAATCGCATTGTCCACTGAGCCATCCTGACCAGATGCCGAACTCAAAGACGTCTCGATGATCTGTAGTAACTGCCTCGCAATCCGCTCGATATTTTTGCCCGCTCCACGATTAAAGTTCCCGAAGTTGGCAGGATAAGGTCGCCCCGCGATGGCCGCTTCAAAGGCGTCCAACAGATCAAGAACATCGGAGCGGCCGGAATGTGTCGCTTTGACATCGTGTCGTGATTTGCCCGCGCGTCCCTGATGTGCGGGTCGAAAGGGATTGCGTTCCGATAACAGCGCGGCGAGAGTGGCGATTCTGTCGGGAATACCGCGACGATGCCCCTCTACCAGCAAGCGGGCCAGTCTTGGTGTGACAGGCAATCGAGACATCGAGATGCCGAGAATTGTCGGACCGGTCTCATCGAGAGCACCTAACCGAGTCAGCAACCGTTCGGCATGATTGGCAGAAGACTCAGCCGGTGGCTCAAACCACGGAAACCCACTCAGATCGCTCTCGCCCCAGACTTTCAATTGCAGAAAGACGCCCGAGAGATCCACGCGATGAATCTCGGCAGTGTCATGTTCGGGACGATGTCGATGTTGGGCCTGTTCCCAGAGTCGTAGACAATATCCGGGGGCTGTCCGCCCTGCCCTTCCTGTTCGTTGATCGGCACTCGCCTGAGAGATCGGGACGAGTTCTAACCGGTCCAGCCCCAAGTCGTGATTGAATTGCATACTGCGAGCGAGCCCGGAATCAATCACGCCCGTTACGCCGTCAATGGTGAGGGACGACTCGGCAACATTGGTGGCTAAAACGACTTTACGCTGTGGGCACGGAGCGAGAACTTCGTCCTGCTTTTCGAGAGGCAGGTCGCCATAAAGTTGCAGGAGTTTCAAGTTGTGTTTGTTGGCAACCGATTCCAGTTCGCGGGCTGTCCGAAAGATTTCGCCCACGCCCGGCAGAAATATGAGGATGTCGCCAGGAGTTTGATTCAAGACATCCGGCAATTGGGCGGCAATCTGCTCTTCTATCTTGCGTTGATCGCGACGTTTGAGATATTTGACTTCGACCGGATGTTGTCGCCCCTCACTTTTGACAATGGGGCAGCCGCCCAAATATTCGGCAATCGGTTCCGCATCGAGCGTCGCCGACATGACAACGATTTTTAAGTCGGGACGAATCGTTTGCTGTACACGACGAATCATCGCTAGACAGACATCACTTTCGAGACCCCGTTCATGGAATTCATCGAACACAACCACGCCGACATCTTCGAGAAACGGATCGTCTTGCAGTCGTCGTAATAAGATGCCATCGGTGACCGTCAACAGTTTGGTCTGCTGACTTTTTCGGCTGTCAAAGCGGACTTGATAACCGACCAAACCGCCGAGAGATTCCTGCATCTCTGAGGCAATACGACGAGAGGCGGCTCGTGCGGCAATGCGGCGCGGTTCGAGCATGACGATCTGCTTGTCGTCAGAGAGGCTGGCGTTCCAGATCGCGGGAGGCACCCGAGTAGTTTTTCCGGCACCGGTCGGTGCGTGCAGGACTACCGAATTGGCAGTCTCCAGATGAGTTAATAACTCGGGGAGAACCGCTTCAATAGGTAATTCGTGATGAGATGAGGAGGAGTTCATGAGCCTTCACAATGTCGTGGATTGAGTCGATTTCGCAAGGGATCCCGCAGATCTGACTGAGAATCTGCTACGACCCGGCATTTGAATGGTCAAAATCGCGCTTTCATCGAGGGAATCTGCTGTTATAATGAATCAACAGGGATTGATCTGACGATGAGTCCTCATACCCACCTCAAGATTTCCCACCAAAACACCTACCCTCGGATATTCACATGCTGAACCTTCAAGGACGTGCCTACAAAAACTGCGATGGCGTCACTCGTCGGGATGCTCTCAAAATCGGAACATTGGCGTTCGGTGGATTGAACACGCTGTCATTGCCAGAGTTGTTGAGTGCCGAATCGCGAGCCGGTGGATCGTCTCACAAAGCGATCATCATGATCTATATGTGTGGTGCTCCCGGGCATCAGGATTTGTATGACTTGAAGATGGAAGCCCCGGCTGAAATTCGGGGAGAATTCAAGCCGATTGGTACGACCGTTCCCGGCATGGAATTGTGTGAGCATCTGCCCGGCCTGGCAAAGGTGGCTGACAAGATTGTTCCCATCCGTTCGATGTATGGGTCTCCCAATGGTTCGCATGACTCGTTCATCTGTTACACGGGCAAATCGTTTCGCAACCAACCAACGGGTGGCTGGCCGGCGATTGGCTCGGTCATTTCACAATTACAGGGACCAACCAATCCTTCGGTGCCACCCTTTTTGGGATTAGCTCCCGATACCGGTCATCCGCCGTACGGCTCTCCCGGACATCCCGGATTTTTAGGAGTCGGACACTCGGCGTTTCGTCCTTCCGGTCCGAGTCGGCAAGACATGGTCCTGAACGGCATTAACGAACAGCGTTTGCAAACCCGAAAAGATTTATTGGCCACGGTGGATAACCTTCGTCGTGATATCGATGCCAGCGGAGCGATGGACGGGCTTGATAGCCTTAATCAACAGGCGCTCGATATTTTGACATCAAGCAAGCTGGCCGATGCCTTGGACCTCTCACAAGAGCCACAAGAAGTCCGTGACCGTTACGGTAAAGGTGACCCTAAAAATTACGGCGACGGTGCTCCTCGTAACCTGGAACACTTTTTGACCGCCCGGCGTCTCGTCGAAGCGGGAGCCCGTGTCGTCACGTTGAACTTTGGGCGTTGGGATTTCCACTCCAATAACTTTAACGGCCTCAAGGACACGCACCTGCCTCAATTCGATCAAGGTCTCTCGGCCCTCATTGAAGACATTTACGAACGCGGTATGGACAAAGATGTCGCAGTGGTTGCCTGGGGCGAATTTGGCCGAACACCTCGCATCAACAAAGATGCAGGACGCGATCACTGGCCTCGCGTGGGTTGTGGATTATTGGCGGGCGGTGGCTGGAACACAGGGCAAGTTATCGGTGCGACCGACCGTCTCGGCGGAGAAGCCGTGGATCGTCCGGTCCACTTCGGCGAAGTCTTCGCCTCACTCTATCGCCACATGGGCCTCGACCCTCATTCGATCACGCTGCCCGACTTCTCAGGCCGTCCACAATACATTGTGGACAGCTACGAGCCTCTGTCTGAATTGGGGTGAGTTGGTGGCTGAACGGTGAAAAGCATTTAAGCAGGGTAGCCCGACCGATCGGTAGATCGGTTGGGTGACTTTAGAGCAACTGAGGTCGCCGAGCAATAGCGAGGATTCAAGACCGAAGGCGGTAGTTTCTATCCCCCCATCATGCGGGTGCAAATTGTGATATGATGGCATCCAGTGCATTCCCTCGTGATTCGGGTCGTTGAAATGGTCAAGCGACGAGTCTCTCAGAACGAAAACCACGTTCATTTCGTGACATTCTCCTGCTATGGCCGACGACAGAGACTGAATCTCGATGCGTCCAAACGAATTGTGATTGGTCAACTGGGTAATGGTTCAACTCAAACTGCTCTTGTCATTGCGTCTCTACCAGAGTTAGCGTTCGGAGTTCGATAGAACTTGTAGGCTGGAGTTAGTCGAGCGAAGCGAGTCGCAACCCAGCATTTGTGATCCCGCACATTGTTGCTGGGATACGCATTCGCTATCCCAGCCTACCGCAAATAAGACTCCGATCTTTGGCAATCTGAAAATAGCGTTCAGCATTCAGGCATCCGCTCTCTGAATGGTCTGCTATGAGATGCTGCGTTAGCCAAAGCACAAAGCACTTAATTCCTAATTCCTATTTCCTTTCATTCACTGTTTAAGAATGCGAGGGGAATCACTTCGATTCAGGAGTAAAACGCCAGGATGTTGCAACCGCAACCACATCAACCACTTACTCAAGAGTATTCAAGGGTATCGTCAAGAGTATGACGTTTCATACTCTTGAGGGGTGGGATGTTTCAGAAATCGCTCCCACAACAGCGGCGCGTCCACACGACGTTCGGCTTTTTAATCTCCACTACTTTGACCAATTATGCGAGACTTCAAATTCGTAAACGCGGCCCGAGGAAAGCCCGAGGAAAACATACACCTCATCTCAATCCGGGCACTGATCGCGATCAGTGTCAACGATTACAGATTGCCGATGAGTTCGGGGAGCAGCTTGGTCAGCTTTTCGCCGCCGATGCCGGCCACTTCGATGATCTTGGCGATCTCGACCGGCTCCAACGCATCCGGCAAACAAATGTCGGTCACCACAGAGAATGCGACCGCTCGTAAGCCACAATGGGCGGCCACGATGATTTCGGGGACGGTCGACATGCCGACAATGTCGGCTCCCATGTGACGCAGCATGCGGTATTCGGCACGGGTTTCGAGATTCGGTCCGGGGACAGCAACCAGCACGCCGGTATGAGAGGCGATGCCTAGTTCGAGGGCTTTAATTTTTGCCTGACCAATGATTTCTTTGTCGTAAGGTTGGCACATGTCGGGGAAACGTGGACCCAGACGGTCATCATTGGGGCCTCGCAATGGATTGTCGGGCATCATGTCAATGTGATCTTCAACGATGACGATGTCGGCAAGATCATATTGAGGATTCATGCCTCCGACAGCCGACGTGACGAACAGGAACTCGGCACCGAGTTCTTTCATCACACGAACCGGGAAGGTGACTTGTTCGAGGCTGTAGCCTTCGTAGTAATGGAAGCGGCCTTCCATGGCGAGGATTGGAGTGCCGTTGAGTTCTCCAAAGACCAATTGTCCCGTGTGTGATTCGACTGTTGATTCGGGGAAGTGAGGGATCTCGCCGTAGGAGATTTTAACCGCGTTTTGAATCTGTGCGGCAAGTCCACCGAGTCCTGTCCCCAGAATCATGCCCGCTTTGGGGGCTTCACTGATTTGTTTGCGGAGATGGTTGGCCGCTTCTTGAATCTTGTCGAACAAAGATGTGGGCATGAGGTGGCGATTCAGCAGGAGACTTTATTCGAAGAGCGATTCGCATCGGTAGGTCTGTCGAGCGTTCGGTCAATCATCATCGTCGTAGAAGAGATCGTCTTCTTCGTCGTCATCATCTTCGTCGAACTCGTCATCGAAGTCTTCTTCGAAATCGTCATCGAAGTCTTCTTCGATATCGTCGTCGAAGTCATCTTCGTCTTCGTCGTCCTCTTCTTCAAAGAAGTCATCATCGTCATCGATCAACCGTAGAGGGTCCAGTTCCGTTGCCAGGGAAGAATCATCCCAGCGGGGTGCGGCGAGTTCGTTCGTAAGTTCGGTCAGAGAGAACTCTGGGACAATCATGGCTATTTCCTTCTGATGAGATGCTTCTCGATCGATATTGGTTGTTAATCAGCAGCAAACAGTCTGTTTCTCACAACCACTCAAGAGACATTTCAGTAACACAATTCCTACATGTGTGTTTAATAATTGAAAAATCACAGCTTTGTCAAGCGCGACCTGAGGACGAAATCAGTTTCTTTTCGACTCCGCAAAAATGATCGTCAACAGACTAACGGGACGGTGCGATTTGCTCAAGCAAGTAGGCTCCATATGAACTGTTTTTTACGGGTTCTGCGAGCTTCGCTACTTCGTCCGCCGTGATGTAGCCCAGCCGCCAGGCAATTTCCTCGGGACAGGCGATTTTGAGCCCCTGACGGGCCTCGATGACGCTGACAAATGTGGCTGCCTCGAGCATTGACTCGTGTGTTCCGGTGTCGAGCCAGGCCGTCCCACGACCCAAGGTTTCAACCCGTAATGTTCCCTGCTCCAGATATTCGCGGTTCAGGTCGGTGATTTCCAGCTCTCCTCGTGGAGAAGGTGACAGGCTTCGTGCTATTTCCACAACCTGGTGGTCGTAAAAGTAGAGTCCTGTGACTGCAAAATTGGATTTCGGGTGTTCAGGTTTTTCTTCAATTGAGGTCGCGCGGTTTCTTTCGTCGAGCGTGACGACTCCATATCTTTTGGGATCGCGGACATGGTAAGCGAAGACTGTCGCTCCCTCTGTTTGTCGGTCGACCTTTTGGAGGAAACTTGCCATCTGATGGCCATAAAATATGTTGTCGCCGAGCACCAAAGCAGACAGACGATCATCAATGAAGTCTTCACCGATCAGGAATGCTTCTGCCAGTCCATTCGGTTCCGGTTGGACGGCATAAGAGAATTGTAGCCCCCATTTGGAGCCATCACCGAGTAAGCGTTCAAAGAGTGGAAGATCGGTGGGCGTGCTGATGATCAGGATGTCACGAATGCCTGATAGCATCAATGTTGAAAGCGGATAGTAAATCAACGGCTTGTCGTAGACTGGCAAGAGCTGCTTACTGACGACGTTCGTCATGGGGCTTAACCTTGTCCCTGACCCTCCTGCCAAGATGATCCCACAGCGTTGACTTGTTGACTCGTTCATCAATCGATTCCGAAGATCAAGGGGTGCTGGTCGATTTGGCGGCGACTTCTTCGCGAGACACCGATTCGCAGTTTAAGCATTCACGGACGACACCCATATATGTTTTTGTGAGATGGGCGTTGTTGCGAAACTCTTCGTTCTGAAGTAATTCGTGATGCAAGCGTGGCAGATTGTAAAACGGGACGCTCGGGTACAGGTGATGTTCGAGGTGGTAGTTGATGTTTTTGGGGGCAAACAGAATTTTTTCCCACCAACTGGGGTAAGTGGTGCGAGTGTCTCGATAAATGTGGTCGTATTCCAAGGCATAGTGTTCGGCAATCGTGCGGAATCGCAAGACCACTTTGAGCCAAGTCAGTGTCGGAACAGACCAGTACATCAGATAAATTTTCCAGAAGGTCGCACCGAATAACAAAGACATACCGGTAAAGAAGGCAAGGTAAAAGCCGATTTTTCCGAAATCCCAACCGCTGCGAGGATGCTTGGGCTGATAGGTATATCGACCGAAGAATTGAATCTGGTCGAGAAATCGCAAGCCGAGCGCATCCCCCAGAAACAGGAAGAAAATGCCGGCTCGAGTTTTCGGGAAACTCCAGTCCCCCGTTTCCCTGAGTTCCCAGTCGGGGTCGTCGTCGGTGTTGGGAGCGCGATGATGAGAAAAGTGCAACTCGCGATAATATCGCATGTCAATTGTTAATGGCCAAGCGGCTCCCAATTGGCCAATCAGTTCGTTCCAGAAACGATTATTGGAGATTCGATAGTGGGCACCTTCGTGCATGATGATAGCAAGTGCATGTTGTCGAGAACCGATCAGCACGATGGCAGCGAAGTACCCGGCGATACCTGCGGCAATGTGGACCGACCAAAGGTACCAGGAAGCCGTGATGACTGATCCAATGATGACCCATTCAGTCAGGACGCCGACAATACTTTTCCAAGTTTGTAAGGTGGAGAGTTCTTTAATGACATCGGGAGAAACTGGTTTTTTCCAATCTTCCACGAGTTGGTCGGTTTCAGTGATGTCAGCAGTGACAACGGAAGCGTTCATAAGTCAGCAACTCCGAGGACTTTCATCCTGCGTTTGGGGCAATACCTTCTATAAACTGTCACTCATTTCACCCCCTTCGTCAACCGGAACGGGCTGAGGAAAATCTGAAACGGGGCTCGCCTCTCGCAATTATGGAAGTTAGGCTAAGTAATCCGGTTATTTTCGAGATATTTCCACCTAGAGAAGACTCCCTTATGTCCAAAATTCCCTACGCTCAAATTGGTGTGGGTCATGCTCATGCCGATAAAATTGCCGTTTATCGCAACTCAGAAGACTATGAAGTCGTCGGAATCGCCGAACCTGATCCACGAAAAAAAGAGCAGGCAGAAAGTTCGAAACTCTACAAAGATCTCTCATGGATGTCGGTTGACGAACTCCTCAATATGCCTGGTTTGCAGCTTGTGGGAATCGAGACCGAAGTAGGGGATCTTCTCAAATACGCCGAGATGGCCATCACGGCAGATAAACACATTCATCTCGATAAGCCGGCGGGAGAGTCTCTGCCCCGATTCAAGAAACTTCTCGATGAGGCTGCCAGCAAGCATCTCGCATTACAAATGGGATATATGTATCGATTCAATCCAGCCATCGTGTTGCTACGTCAATTTCTCAAGAATGGATGGTTGGGAGAGCCGTTTGAAGTACATACAGTGATGAGTAAATTGATGTCTGAAGCGGCTCGGAAGGCACTGATTCAGTATCCCGGCGGAACGATGTTTGAATTGGGGTGTCACTTGATTGATTTGGTTGTAGGCGTGATGGGAGAACCCGAAAAAGTGATTCCCTATTCACAACACTCGTCATCAATCGATGATGGGTTGCTCGATAATATGCTGGCAGTGTTTCAGTATCCTCGAGCGACTGCCACCGTTCGTTCAAGTGTCAACGAGGTGGACGGCTTTGCGAGGCGTCAATTCACGGTCTGTGGAAGCGAGGGGACATTTCATATGCAGCCTCTCGATGCACCCAACGTGACAGCGACGTTCTTGAAATCACACGGGAAGTATCCCAAAGGGAAGAACGAAATTGAGTTCGGGAGATATGATCGATATGTGGGAGATGCGGCTGACCTCGCGAAAGTGATACGGAACGAGAAAGCACCCGAGTTCAGTTATGATCATGATTACGCCGTCCAGAAAACGATTCTACTGGCGAGTGGCTTATCGGTGGAGTGAACCATGCAAGAAGATGCGTCTTACATTTGTCAGTCTTGCGGTGAAGAAATTGTGGTGCCCATTGATCTCACAGCCGGTACTCATCAGGAGTATGTCGAAGATTGTCCGGTCTGCTGCTGCCCGATTGTGATTCGTGTGGATATTGAAAGTGACGGCACCGCCATCGTTACGGCAGAGTTGGAATGACCAATTTCTGATTGAGACTCGAATGCTGGGGAGCTAACATAAAGCACCTCGACGCCACTGTTCCTCTTGAAATGTTGACTCGTGAATCGCGACCGGAAACTGGTACTCCTGATCTTTGCCCTGACCTTCGGCTATTCGCTACTGCGGTATGTGGTTTTTAAGGGCGTGAGTGTCGAGCAAATTCCCATTTACATCATCAATAAAGCTGTTTCGTGGACCGGGCTTATTTTACTGGGGTTGGCACCGCTCATCCATGTGGATCGTCGTCGAGCTATTGGTCAAACCGGTTTTTTGCTCGTGATGCTGCACGTGATCATGTCGCTGATGATCTTCAATCCGGTTTACTTTGCGAAGTTCTACAATGAAACTGGCTATCTCTCTTGGCAGGCGGAAGCCTCTATGCTGGCGGGAGTGGTCGCGACCGTTCTGCTGTTCAAACTATTTGTGCATGTGGGTGACAATAACAATCATAACGGAAGTCTAATTCCCGGCTTGGGCCGAATAATCCTCATTTTGACAGGCGCACATATCGGGTTGATGGGCTATCGAGGCTGGCTCGATGTTGTGCATTGGCCCGGTCACTTACCGCCGATCACTCTGTTGTCATTTTTGACCGTGATCGTCTTGCTGGGGTTGCGTCAGCTTCGTCGATAAAATGGCAGTGGGACGACCTTGGCTGACATTCGCTTGCCGCGAAAATCGACTTCCAGTTCAGTCCCTTCAGTGGCATAGTTAGGAGCGACATACGCCATGGCGATTGACTGGCCCAATGTTGGGGATTGTGTTCCTGATGTGACTTCGCCAATTTGCTGGTCACCGACAAAAAGGGGAGTTCCCTCTCGTGCAATTCGTCGGCCATCGAGAATTAAGCCAACACGTTTTTGCAGGTCATCGCGTTCTTTGAAATGAGCCAGAGCTTCTTTTCCGATGAAGTCTCCTGCTTGCAGTTTTACGCCGAAGCCGAGACCTGCCGTATAAGGGTCGGTTTCTTCATCCAGTTCGTGTCCATATAGAGGCATGGCCGCTTCGAGACGCAATGTGTCACGCGATCCGAGTCCGCAAGCGATCAGTCCCTCGTCGCTTTTATCGGCAATCAATGATTTCCATAATTTGACCACGACTTCTCCTGAGGCCATGACTTCGCAGCCATCCTCTCCGGTGTATCCGGTCCGGGTAACGTAGGCTTCCTGGCCGTCGAGAGTTGTTCTTATCCCAGTGTAATATTTGAGATCCGCGAGAGTGGTTTCAAAGTGAGGCTGAACCCATTCAAGAGCCTTGGGGCCCTGAATGGCAATCATCGCCAGTTCGGTCGTACGATCAGCAAACGTGACATCAAATCCGTCGATATGCTGGTCGATCCAATTGGCAATTTTAGGTCGGTTGGACGCATTCACAACGAGAGCATAGGCATCATCCCAGCGGTAGACGAGGACATCATCGAGAATCCCCCCCTGCTCATTTGTAACGAGAGCGTAGCGGATCTGTCCCACTGAGAGCATTGTGACATCGTTGGTGACAATGTGATCCAGAAACTTGCAAGCGTCGGGGCCGGTGAACCACAGTCGCCCCATATGAGAAATGTCGAAGAGTCCGGCAATGCTTCGAACCGCGTTGTGCTCTTCAGTGATGCCCGTGTACTGGACAGGCATATCAAAGCCGGCAAAATCGACGAGACGCGCTCCGGCATCTGCATGCCACTGATGGAGAGGTGTTTTTTGCAGTTCGGGAGATGTCATGATGGGTGATTCCATTCTCATAAAAACAGAGGATCGCGATTTTTCACGATCCCCTGATGGAAGTCTTCTATTACAGCCCTCTGGCCGTTCAGCTTTCATTACTACACAACGTGGCTTTCAGGTACTCGCGGTTCATACGAGCAATGTTGTCGAGACTGATGCCCGCCGGACAGGCAGCTTCGCATTCGCCCGTATTCGTGCAAGAGCCGAACTGTTCCTCATCCATTTTGGCCACCATTTTCAGGACACGTTCACTGCGTTCCGATTTTCCATGAGGCAGCAGTGCTAACTGCGAGACTTTGGCCGACGTGAACAACATCGCCGAGGCGTTTTTGCAAGCTGCGACACAGGCTCCGCAACCGATACACGAGGCGGCGTCCATTGCTTTCTGCTGATCCTTACGAGGGATCGGAATCGCATTGGCGTCGGGAGCGTTTCCGGTGTTGACCGAGACGTAGCCACCCGCCGTAATGATGCGGTCGAATGCCGTGCGATCAACGACCAAATCTTTGACGACAGGAAAGGCGGTCGCTCGCCAAGGTTCAATCGTAATTTTGTCGTTATGCTGAAAACGTCTCATGTGTAATTGACAGGTGGTCGTTTCATTATCTGGACCATGAGCCTGACCATTGATCATCATGCCGCACATTCCGCAGACACCTTCGCGGCAGTCGTGATCAAATGCGACCGGCTCTTCTCCTTTTTCGATCAATTCATCGTTGAGGATATCGAGCATTTCGAGGAACGAGGCGTGAGTCGAGACTCCTTCGAGTTTGTATTCCTCGAATCGTCCTTTGGTTTCCGCGTTTGGTTGACGCCAAATCTTCAGAGTCAGATTGATGGTTGCATGACTCATTATTTATAACTCCTCGTTGCGAGGGGGACGTTTTCGAATTCCAGTTGCTCTTTGTGGAGAGAGGGTTTCTCTCCGACTCCATTGAACTCCCACGCTGCGACATAGGCGAATTCGTCATCATGCCGCATCGCTTCGTTGTCTGCGGTTTGGTGTTCTGCCCGGAAATGGCCGCCGCACGATTCTTCGCGATTGAGGGCGTCTGTTGCAATCAGTTCCGCAAATTCCATGTAGTCAGCCACACGGCCCGCTTTTTCGAGAACCTGATTCAGTTCTTCGTTTTTACCGACAATTTTGAGGTCTTCCCAGAATTCGGAACGCAGCCCCTGAACTTTTTCGATGGCTGTTTCCAGGCCTGCTTTGGTACGTTCCATCCCGGCATAATCCCACAGAATGCCTCCCAGCTCTTTGTGGAATTGATTAGGCGTACGGTTTCCGCCAATCGACATAATTTTATTGACACGCCCTTTCACGTTCTCCATCGCTTCCTTGCAGGCATCATGGTCTTCCGAGATTTTCTCGAACGAATGACGAGCGAGGTGATCGCCGATTGTGTACGGGATCACGAAGTATCCGTCCGCAAGACCTTGCATCAGGGCACTTGCACCGAGGCGGTTGGCACCGTGATCGGAGAAGTTGGCTTCTCCCAAGGCGTACAAACCGGGAATCGTCGTTTGCAGATGATAATCGACCCACAAACCCCCCATTGTGTAGTGGACGGCCGGGTAAATCTGCATCGGAACATGATACGGATCGTCGCCTGTGATCTTCTTATACATGTGGAACAGGTTGCCGTATTTCGATCGAATCACGTCTTCGCCATCGCGGGCGATCGCATCACGGAAGTCGAGATAGACGGCTTGTCCTGTGTCGTTGACGCCGTGCCCTTTATCGCATTCGAGTTTGGCGGCACGAGACGCGATATCACGTGGTGCCAGGTTGCCAAACGAGGGGTATCGGCGTTCGAGGTAGTAATCGCGTTCGTTGTCCGGGATGTCTTTGGCGGGTCGATTGTCGTCCTCCCGTTTTGGAACCCAGACGCGACCATCGTTTCGCAAACTTTCGCTCATGAGAGTCAGTTTGGATTGATAATCGCCAGATCGCGGGATGCAGGTTGGATGAATCTGAGTGAAACAGGGGTTCGCGAAGAACGCACCCTTTTTGTGACATCGCCAAGCCGCGGTGACGTTGGAACCGTTACCGTTGGTGGACAAGTACCAGGCATTACCGTAACCCCCCGTTGCTAAAACAACTGCATCGGCAGTGTGGGTTTCAAACTCACCTGTTACCAGATTACGGGTGATAATTCCACGAGCTTTACCATCAATGATGATTACGTCGAGCATCTCTCGGCGACTGTAAATATTCACCTTGCCGGCGGAAACCTGTCGCATCAATGATTGGTAGGCCCCCAACAGGAGTTGCTGACCGGTTTGGCCCCGGCAGTAGAACGTCCGGGAGACCTGTGCTCCACCGAATGAACGGTTCATCAGAAAACCGCCATATTCGCGTGCGAAGGGAACCCCTTGAGCCGTGCATTGATCGATGATGTTATTGGAGACTTGAGCTAGACGGTAGACGTTGGCTTCGCGGCTGCGAAAGTCGCCACCCTTGACGGTGTCGTAGAACAGTCGCCAGATGCTATCACCATCGTTCGGATAATTCTTGGCAGCGTTGATGCCCCCCTGGGCGGCGATACTGTGAGCCCGGCGTGGGCTGTCCTGAATACAGAACGATTTGACGTTGTAGCCGAGTTCACCCAGAGTTGCGGCTGCGGCTCCACCGGCGAGCCCGGTTCCCACCACAATGATGTTGAACTTCCGCTTGTTCGACGGATTGACCAGTTTGAGGTCAAACTTGCATTTGTCCCATTTGTCCTGAATGGGACCGTCGGGGATTTTAGAATCGAGAATGTTGGAAATGGAAAGTTCCGCAATGGCCATGGATGGCTCCCTGACGGATGAATGAATATGTCTAATCTCAAAAGCTTACGGTTTAAGTCCTGTTCATGTCACTGAAATAACACTGCCCACAGTGGGAAGCTGGCAAAGCCGACAGCGACAAGCACAACAAAGCTCGTTCCCGCACACTTGATGAATTTGTTGTATTTCGGATGACTCAAGCCCAGCGACTGAAACGCGCTTGAGAAGCCATGACTGAGGTGAAATCCTAAAACAATGACACCTGTGATATAGGCACAAAAAGTGATTGGGTCGCGTAATAATCGAACCGCCTTCTCAAACGGTTCTTCTCCTTCAGGGCCTTTGTTACGAAATTCAAGACGAAAGTCGGCAAGGTGGAGCAGGATGAAGCCCAGTACAACGACTCCGGTGATCCACATCCAGTTGTGAGGAAAGAAGGTCAGTAAAGGCGAGCCTTGCTTACTCTGTTGGACATCGTAGTCTTGCTTACGTGCCGACTTGTTTTCTCGCGTTGTGACAAAAGCCAGAATTAAGTGAGCCACAAACAAAACGAACAGGCCCACTTCGGCCACTGCGAGCAAAGCTTTTTGTTCATGCAGCGCGTGGGCGTAATGGTTGTATTCTTCCGCCCCCACAAACAGGAGCAAATTACCGGCAAGGTGGGCGATCAAGAAGCCACATAAAAGTAGCCCCGTGATTCCCATGACATATTTCTTGCCGAGGGATGATGAGAGAGCTCGGATCAGCCAGTTCAAGATTGGCTCCTTCATGAGCGAATCGTTCAGGGTGTCTATCAAGGAAGGAAATCGCGAAAACGATCCATCCTTCTGCCGATATTCCATAAACCGTATTGCGGTCTTGAAATTCACAGCTTCTCATTTGATTATAAGTGGTGCGGGGCCAAGTTCAATCAACAAGCCGTTTTACAGCGGTTGAAACGAAAGAATGTCAAAGATTCTCGACTCTGGGAAAGAGAAGTTCATCCATTCTTCTTCAGATCGTTTCTTTTGTTATTTAACCGTTGCTTTCCCCGTTAAATGTGCGGTAGACCAACAATAACGGAGAACAAATCTTTCATTCACGCAGCCAGCCTGGCTGCGTAGTCTTTCTCGAATTCCTCAGGCGTCTGGTAGTTTAACGTCTGGTGGATTCGTTCG